>JBBDTC010000184.1:0-5004 GCA_040904625.1 Gammaproteobacteria bacterium | reverse complement strand
GTTAAATAGCCCCACTATTCGCCTCGAACGCGCGCTCATTTTGCCTCGCTCTCCCGCCCGCCTCGTCACGATGCCCTAAGTCCGACAGGCTGCAAGAGGGATCAATGCCACTTACATTAGGCAATAAAGGGGTTTCGGGACCTGTCCGGCGTCTCCTGTGGGGCGAGCTTTGGCGGAAATAAAGCGGACCGAAGGGAGCCATTCCGCCAAAGTTCACCCCACAGGAGACGCCTCTCCGCACTGAAGTATGTACCACCGTCTACAGGGATGTATTCACGGCTTCTCCCGCAGCGGATTACCAGCACCCGGCCATACGCGGTGGCCGGGAATTCGGAACAGTTATTCAGCCCGGCGCTCGCGCGCCGCGTCGTTCAGCGCGTCGCCGGAGCCCCGAGCAGACCGCCCAGATGCACCGCCACGCATTCGCCGAGCCGGTCGAGGTGATAGCCGCCTTCGAGGACCGAAAGGACCCGCCCGCCGGCATGACTGTCGGCACATTCGAGCACGCGCTCGGTCATCCACGCATACATCCCGGTCGATAACTGCATATCGGCCAGCGGGTCATCGCGATGGGCGTCGAATCCGGCTGAAACAATGATGCATTCCGGCTTGAAGAGATCGATCTTCGGAATGACCTGTTCGTGGAAAGCGCGCTCATAAGCGCTGTCGGTGGCGCCGGCAGGCAGCGGACAGTTGAGTGTGGTGCCGGCGCCGCGTCCGGTCCCGGTTTCATCGTAGGCTCCGGAGCCCGGGAAGTACGGGTATTGATGCAGGCTGACATAAAGCACGCTCGGATCCTGGTCGAAGCTGTGCTGCGTACCGTTGCCGTGATGGACATCCCAGTCGAGGATGGCAATCTTGTCCATGCCATGGGTGTGCTGCAGGTAGCGCGCCAGTATGGCGACGTTATTGAACAGGCAGAAGCCCATCGCAGAGGCATGCTCGGCATGGTGGCCGGGCGGGCGCACGAGCGCAAAACCATTGTCGATGACGCCGTCGACCAAGGCGTCGGCGAGGGCCAGCGGGGCACCGGCGGCAAGCAGGGCAATGTCCCAGGATTTGGCCGAGATGGCGACATCCATGGTGTCGAGAAACGGGGCGTTGGCGGCGCACGCGGCCCGCGCGCGCCGGATGTATGTGAGCGCATGGCAGCGCTCGACATCGGCGATATCGGCGGCGCGGGTGGCGACGGGAGTCAGCTCATCGTGCCAGGCCGCGGCCTTGATCGCCGACACAGCTGCATCGAGACGAGCCGGCGCCTCCGGATGATGGGGGCCGGTATCGTGTTCGCGGAAACGATCATCGTAGACCAGACCTGTACGCACTTAATGGACCTGGCTGCTGGCGGCGGGTACGCGGTCCTTGTTCTCCAGTTCGCGTCCTGTCGGCGACGGTACAGCGTCGACCAGACGCTTGTCCGGCGCTTGTTGCAGCGTCATCCAGTCGCGCAGGATGCGGCCGGCCTCGTCGAGGACGACGTCGAGATCATCGTCCCGCTCCGCGTCTTCATCGGCCTGTTCGTCAAACTCGTCGTCATCGTCTGACGCCGTCATTTCATCCGCAGTGAGGGGTTCGAGCCCGCGTGCGACGCGAATGGCGTTCTCGCGCGCGAGCTGATCCTTGCGGGCCTGCTCGTGCTCTTCGCGTCGAATGCTCTCGACCAGTGAGATTTCGGTTTTTTCGCGGGCTTCCTTGATCGCGTTCTCGCTTTCCAGCAGGGCCTGGAAGGCCGGGTCTTCCTGCATCCGCCGCTCATGCTCCGCCCGTACCGCGGGCAGGGCACCATTATCGGCATAATTGACCGTCGTATAGCGTGCGGGTTCGATCGAGGTCCAGGGCAGCGCATGTTCCAGCGACCGTTCGCCGTGGTCGACGATACTCACCACGGTCGGCAGTACCACGTCCGGTACGATGCCGCGATGCTGCGTGCTGTCACCATTGACCCGGAAAAATTGTGCGATCGTTGCCTTCAGTTGCCCGAGCTTGCCGTCCATCGATTGATCGAAGCGATTCAGATCGACCAGGTTCTGTACCGTGCCCTTGCCGAAGGTCGGTTCGCCGACGATGAGGCCGCGTCCATAATCCTGAATGGCGCCGGCAAAGATCTCCGATGCCGAGGCGCTGTTGCGGTCGACCAGAACGACCAGCGGCCCGGTATAGGCCAGGCCCTTGTCGGTATCACGCTCGATCTGGATCCGGTTTTGCGAGTCGCGTACCTGGACGACGGGTCCCGAATCGATGAACAGACCAGTGAGTTCGGTAGCTTCGTTCAATGAACCGCCGCCGTTGCCGCGCAAGTCCACAACCAGACCCTGCGCACCTTCAGCCACGAGCTCGTCGATGATGCGACGGACATCGCGGGTGGTACTGCGATAGTCGGCTTCGCCAGCACTGCGTGCCTCGAAATCCATGTAGAACGTCGGCACCGTAATCACGCCGACCTGGAGACCACCATCGACTTCGAGCAGGGCACCTTTGGCGGCCTGTTCCTCGAGCTTTATCGTATTGCGCGTGATGGCGACGATCTGGGTCGGACCGTCCAGCGCAATGCCCTTGGGCAGCACTTCCAGGCGCACCACCGAACCCTTGGGCCCGCGGATCAGGTCGACGACATCGTCGAGGCGCCAGCCGACCACATCGACGACGGGGCCGTCTTTGTCCTGACCGATGCCGACGATGCGATCGTTGGCGCGCAGCTTGCCGCTCAAGTCGGCCGGCCCGCCGGTGACGACTTCACGCACCAGGGTCATTTCATTCTCGCTTTGCAGCACCGCGCCGATACCCTCGAGGGAAAGACTCATACGAATTTTGAAATTTTCCGACGTACGCGGCGAAAAATACGAGGTGTGCGGATCGATGGACGTCGTGAACGCGTTGACGAACGTCTGGTAGACGTCGTCGCTGGTCAGCTGCGCCGTGCGTCGGGCGAGGCCGTTGTAGCGATTGCGGAGGGTCTTGCGTATCTCGTCGTCCTCCTTGCCGGCGAGTCGCAGCGACAGAAAATCGTTCTTGACCCGTTTCCGCCACAAATCATTGAGTTCCGCAGAGGTCTGTGGCCACGGCACGTCCTCGCGATCGATCTCGATGGATTCATCGATGCTGAAATCCAGCGGTTCGTCGAGCGCGCCCACGGCGAAGTCCATGCGTTCGCGCAGGCGCTCACGGTAAGCGATGAAGATGTCGAAAATCGGTTCGAGGCTGGAACTGCGGAGATAATCGTCGATGCGCTCGGCATGGCGTTCGAATCCATCGATGTCCTCCTGCAGCAGATAGCTACGGGTCGGATCGAGCGTTTCCAGGTAGCGTGCCAGGATGGTGCGCGACAGTTCGTCGTCGATGATCACCTTGCGGTAGTGATAGTTGGCGATGACATGGGTGATCAGGCGGGTGGCGCGGCGATGTTCGGCCTGCGGCCGCAGTTCATCGACAGGCACCATAGGCGCCACGGCGGCAAGTGGCCCGGCCACCGAGAGCAGGAGCAGGACACGGAAAGTGCAGCGTAGTGTTGCGATTATCATCAGGGCAGGCCAAAAGCTGTTGCGCGCCGATGGCGCTTTCGCGCCAGTTTAGCGCATTTGTTCTGACTTTGGCCCGCGATGCCGAGTTCCCGGCATAATGGCACCCTTGTCAAATCGTCGTCTTGCCTATGAGCGATAGTTACAGCCGAGCGCCCGAATGGATCACCTCCGACGACCATTTGCGGGATTGGTGTGCCCGGGCTGACGGTGGCCGTATCCTGGCCATCGATACGGAATTCGAGCGTCAGCGGACGTATTTCGCTGAGCTTTGTCTGATACAAGTGGCGAGTTCCGATGCCATCGCCTGTATCGACACACTGGCCCTCGATGGCCTCGATGCGCTGAGAGCGCTGTTCGCGGCGCCGCAGACCACCAGAATTCTGCATGCGGCCCGTCAGGATCTGGAGGTTCTCCATCATGCCGGGGCACCGCTTGCGGCGCCGCTGCTCGATACGCAGATAGCCGCCGCGCTGGGCGGTTTCAACGACCAGATCGGTTATGCCGATCTGGTTTACGAACTGCTCGGGATCGCGCTCGACAAATCGCAGACCCGCACCGACTGGCGCCGCCGTCCACTGTCCGCGGCACAACTCAGTTACGCTGCCGATGATGTCCGCCACCTGCCGGCGGTTGCCGCCAGCCTTTGCCAACGGCTCGAGCAGCTCGGGCGATTGCCATGGTTGGAGGAGGATTGCCGCAACTTGAACGCCGTCGAGGTGATCGATCCACCGGCGAGCGAGGCCTGGCAGCGGGTCAAGGGCCTGCAAGGCCTGCCACCCGCCGCATTTGCCCGCGCCCGGACGCTCGCGACCTGGCGCGAGGGCGAGGCGCGAGCGCGCGATCTGCCACGTGGCTGGGTGCTGAAAGACAGCGAACTCCTCGTCGTCGCATTGCGGGCACCGCACGATGTGCGCGCACTCGGCCGGGTGCTCGAGGGCAATCCGGCCTTCGTCCGTCGTCACGGCGACGCCTTGCTCGAAGTGCTCGAAAACGCGCCAGACGAGACCACGGCAATGCCCCAGTCGGCGGGTCCGCCCACGCCCGCGCAGCGCGAGCGCGCCAAGACCTGCGCCGGACATCTCAAAGCGCGTGCCGCTGAGCTCGGTCTGCAGCCGGCGGTGCTGCTCACGCGCCGTGAAATCGAAGCCATCGTCAGCGGGCGTCTGCCGCCCAGGCTGCGCGAGGGCTGGCGCGCACAGGTCCTCGATGGTCTCCTCGACGAGTTTCTGGCGCCCGCCGCGGCCTGATGCCGCGAGTGCGCCGACGCGGTGCGGGCCGTCCGTTAGGGAAACTCTGCAAAAGTGGCTGCGCCGCCCGCTGGCTGCGTTGCGCGGTCTCCTGCGGTGCTCATTTATCCTGCATAAACTGCGCTCCTCGGAGCCCGCGCGCCTTGCCCCCGGGCATGCTCGCTCACTTTTGCAGAGCTTCCCTAGCAGCCTGTCGGACTTAGGGAATCGTCGCGAGGCGAGTGGGAGAGCGAGGCTAA
>JBBDTC010000183.1:0-5036 GCA_040904625.1 Gammaproteobacteria bacterium | reverse complement strand
TTGGTGGAGCCGGGGGGGATCGAACCCCCGACCTTCGCATTGCGAACGCGACGCTCTCCCAGCTGAGCTACGGCCCCACGGAGTACAACCATAGTCTAAAGGCGAAAGCGCCAGAGACGGAACGCTTCGGCCGCTTGCGGCTTTGGCGCAGCCAACGCATATGGTGGTTCATCTGCCAGCGAAGGACCAGAGCCGGCATCCGATCGGGCATCTTGCCCCTGATTGCGGCAGGCTTTCCCATGGCAACGCAGCAGATCCCGCCGGGTATCAAGCTGTGGGCACCCATCACGATAACGGTCCCGCGTCCCGCTCGTGAGACTTGTTGATTTACGTCCTCAATCGCCGTCACCGGAAAGCGGCGAACTGTGGTCTATCCCTGATTTCGCTGATTTCTCGAGGTTCAGCGTGACAGGCACCGGGAGCGAGAGCATGTCGAGCACAGGGCAGTGTGTGTCGACCAGCCGTTTCAGATGCGCGAGTTCATCCGGCGCGGCATCGGCGTCGATCCGCACCTGGCCGCGGATCTGCTGGAAGCCGGCGCGTACCGTGTCGTCGACGCCGAGAAAACCACGCAGATCGATGTCGCCCTCGAGCTCGACGGCAACACTGCGCAGCTCGATGCCGAGCGCGGTGGCATACGCTTTGTAGGTGATTTCCTGACAGGCGCCGAGCGCGGCGAGCAGCAACTCGATAGGATTCGGGCCGGCATCGAGGCCACCGAGCTGCGGCGGCTCGTCGACAACGAGGCGGTGCGCGCGGATACTGATGTCCGAGCGGAAGCGCTCGCGCAGCTGCGAAGACGAGCGGAACGTGGCGCAGGCCGTTTCGGGTGACAGCCGCAGTTTCTCGGTGGTGGCCATGATGACCGCATGCAGATCTTCGCTCATAAGTCCCTCCCGCTCAGCGGAAATGGTGCCAGTTTTTTTGCGTCCGGACCGATCCGGCGTCTTTGCAACGCTGGAACCGGGGCCATGATCGTATCCTGTTCACTGCGCACGCCTTCGACGACGCAGGAGACGCGTTGCAGCGGGCGGCGCGCGCAGGTCTGGCGGTGCCAGACATCAGCAATCGACGGGGAGACTGCAACATGACCGACACCATAGAAAGCCTGGCGCAGCGCGTGCGTCATCTGGAAGACCTCGAAGCCATACGCCACACCTGGCGTGACTACTGCACGCGTCTCGACGCTGCGGACTGGCCAGCGCTGGCTGACATCTATACCGAGGACGGCGTGCTGGAGATGGTGGGCCTCGATGCGCTCCTGCCCGGCATCGACGGTGAATATCGCGGCCGGCACGCCATCATCGACACGTTCTACAAGCCGGCTATCGCCGGCGCCTGCGATCTGGCGGCGGGCCTGTTCTCCACCGGACACTTGAGCACCAACATGCAGATCGAACATCTCGGTGACGAGGCGACCACCCTCGCCTATTTCTTCGAGATCGTCGCCAACACTACCGTCCTCATCGGCACCTACCAGCATCGCATGCGGCGGGAGGCGGAACGCTGGCGCTTCAAGCGTTTGCGCATCACCGTCCGCTATCACGCCGTGCTCGAGGCAAGGGACATCGGCGGGTGCAGTCTGGCCGAGGTGCTTGCGCAGCCGATCTGAATCGTCACTCAGTAAAAAAAAAGGCCCCGGGGGAAGGGGCCTCGACAATGGCCGACTGAAGCGAGCCGGCAGCGAAGAAAAGGCGTGTCGCCGGGCGGTTTCAGGCCGCCTGCGTCTCGGCCATCCCCCAGCTGCGCAGCTCGGGGATGACTTCCTTGGCGAAGGTCTTGACAGTCCGCTCGGCCACTTCGAACGGGGTGCCGGCGAAGCGCGGAATGACGAGGACGTCGTAGTCCCCGATCACCTTGCGACGCTGCTCGAAGCCTTCGAGCATTTGCTGCGGCGTACCCCAGACCTGGCCGGCGACATAGGCTTCGGCCACCGCATCGAGACCCATCTCGCGCATCGCCACCGCGGTATCGCCATAGGCTTCGTAGCCTTTCGCATCCTTGAAGTGGTCGCCCATCATCTCGTAGTGATGCATCACCGACAGCAGATAGTCGCGAATGTACTTGTGTGCGTTCTCGGCACAGCGATCGGCGTTGCTGTCGCAGATGGTGATGTCGGTCATGATCGGCACCGGCGCGGCGCGGCCCTGGTGCTTGGTGAAGGCGGCCTTGTACGCCTCGATTTCCGCTTTGTGGGTATCGAGCGACTTGTAGGTGAACTGCATCATCTGCGCGCCGATTGCAGCGGCCTCTTCCACCGAATCCGGCGACATCGCGACCTGCCGCAGGCGATGCTTGAACGAACTCTTCGGTTTCGGCCGGATGACCGCACGCGGCTGATCGAAATACTTGCCGTGATGCTCTTCCATGATGCCGGTTTCGAGCGCATCGATGATCATCGTCGCCGCTTCGTCGAAGCGCCCGCGCGCCTCTTCCATCGGAATACCGAATTGATCGTATTCTCGCCGCGAAAGCCCGCGCCCGAGACCGAGTATGGCCCGCCCGCCCGAGAGGTGGTCGAGCAGCGCGGCTTTCTCGGCGACTCGCAGGGGCTGGATGTTCCACGGCAGGATGACCGCGCCTGTGGCGAGCTTGATGCGCTTGGTGCGCCCGGCGAGATGGGCCAGGTAGACGAAGTTGTCCGGGCAGAACGAATAGTCTTCGAAGTGGTGCTCGACCACCCAGATGTCGTCATAGCCGAGATCCTCGGCCATCAGCGCAATCCGGATTTCCTCGTCGTAGACCTGTTCGTCGCTGATGCCGTCCCAGCCCCAGCTCTGCATGACCTGTTCGATGCCGATGTTCATGATGGTTCTCCCCTCGATGTCTTCGTTGCAGCGGCGGGCCGGCAGCCCGCCGCTGCCCGTTTATCTCAGCCGACCGCGCGCAGAAATGCCGGGGCTTCCTCCTCGGCGGTGTCGAAGGCCGGGCGCTCGCCGAGCTTCTTCAGCTCCGGAGCGACTTCCTTCGCGAAAAGTTCGAGATTCTTCATCGCGACCTTCTCCGGCATGCCGGCGTAGCTGAAGACCCCGGTGAAACCGCAGGCCCTGGTCCGGGCATGGACATCCTTGATGCGTTCGAAGCACTGCTCGGGTGTACCCCAGATCTGGAGATCGAGGAAGAACTGGGCCATGCCGTCGATGCCATGTTCTTCGATGGTCTCGTTCAGTTTCTGGTAGTACTCATAGCCCTTGGTCGACGAGAAATGCGAACTCTGCATTTCGTAGTGCTTCACCACCGAGCGCCAGTAGCCGACGATGTATTCGCGCGCCATCTCTTCGGCGCGGCCGGCGTCCTTGTCGCAGCAGACCCAGCCGGCAACGTAAGGCGGCGGCGCTTCGACACCGTGCACCTGACGGAACACCGTGCTGTAATCCTCGAGATCCTTGGCATGCTCTTCCCACGGCTTCTGCGGAATGATCAGGATGCCGACGCCGAGCTTGGCCATCAGCGAACAGGACTCCGGCGAGACCGAAGCCGCATAGGTGCGGTTCTTGAAGCTGCGGAAAGGCTCGGGGCGGATCCGCGCCTTGGGTTGCTTGATGTGCTTGCCCTCGTACTCGCAATAGCCCTGCTCGAGGCCGGTCAGGACCATCTCGGCACTTTCGACGAAGCGCTCGCGCGATTCGTTCATGTCGACGCGGAAACCTTCGAATTCGACCCGGCCGAGACCACGACCGATGCCGAAGATGACGCGGCCATCGCTCATGCAATCGAGCATGGAAATCTTCTCGGCCACCCGCATCGGGTCGTTCCACGGCAACACCACGACCATGGTGCCGAGTTTGACCTTCTTGCAGCGCCCGCCGACGGCGGCGAGGAATTGCACCGGATCGGGGGTCATGGTGTAGTCAGTGAAATGATGTTCGACGGCCCACACGGACTCGTAGCCGAGGCCTTCGGCGGCGTAGGCCAAAGCCATGTCCTGCTGGTAGATGGCGTAATCGCTGACGCCCTTGTCGTTGTTCGGGTTCTGGAATATGGATGCCATTCCGACGTGCATGATGAGAGACCTCCTGGTGGATATGACCCCGGGGCCGGCACCGACATGGCGCCTGGAGCCCGGTTTGCTATCACCACACTATAGGCACCAGGGCCTTGACAGGTTAGCGTCTCTGCTGTCATTTTTTAGGCATTTCGTGTCACAAACGGCCTGACATGTCAGCGATCGCCCAGCTCCCCATGCCCAACACCTACGTCAAGCTGATGGCGCAGACCTCGCCCGATCCCGGGCGCATGCTCGCCGGCACCGGGCTCTCGGTGAGCGCCGTGCTGGAGGGCGACGCGGCTATCATGGTCTGGCAACAGCTCGCATGTGCGCGCAATTCCGCAGCGATGATGCAGCGCCAGGATTGGCATCTGGCCTGGGTGTTGCGGGTCGCGGAGCGTTTCCACGGCCCGATCACGGCGGCCTGGCTGTCCGCGCCGACACTCGGCGACGGACTCGACGTGTTCATCCGTTACGTACCCACTCGCATTCCGTATCTACGCTGGAACACACGACTGGACGACGACACCTGGCAGGTCGAATTGCGGGCCCAGATGGATCTCGACGACATTGCACCCCTACTCATCGAAGTGCCGTTGCTGACGCTCGGCTCCTACCTGCGCACCCTGCAGGGCGGCAAGGTCGACGGCGTGCGTTTCGAATTCCCGCATGCGCCGCTGACCGACATCACGGCCTATCAACGCGATTTCCCCGGCACGTTCGAATTCGCAGCGCGGCGCGCCGCGCTAAGCGTGCCGCTGGCCTGTCGCGCGCTGCCCAACCCCGGCTATGACGAAGTCCTGTGGACGACGGCGCTGCGGCGCTGCGAGGCTTCGGCGCAGGAGCACGCCGGGGCCGCCCTGATCGGTCAGGTCATGCAGGTATTGCACGACAGTCTCGAACACCCCCACGGTGGGCGCACGCCGCCGACGCTGGCCGACATGGCCGCACAGCTTCACGTCTCGATCAGCACGTTGAATCGACGCCTGCGCGACGCGGCGACGTCCTACCAGGCGCTGGTCGATGACGTTCGGCGCCAGCGCGCGCG
>JBBDTC010000182.1:29237-29496 GCA_040904625.1 Gammaproteobacteria bacterium | reverse complement strand
CCTTGCGGCCCGGCGAGGGGAGGTCCCAAACACAGGTATCGAGGGGAGGTCGAGTCACTGCGTTGGTGGGGCTAGTATAGCGACGTCATGCTGCGTCGCAACATTTCATTTGGAACAAGTCTATTTCCGGTTTGGACCAGCTTGTTCCGAGTTTTTGTCGCGGTCGTGCGAAGAGCAACTGCCGGGCGCAGCGCAACGGCTACCGTGACGACTGTGACGAAGAGAATTTAAGTGCCGGGGGGGGGGGGCCGGGGGGGGG
>JBBDTC010000182.1:3528-29227 GCA_040904625.1 Gammaproteobacteria bacterium | reverse complement strand
CGGCGCGGCGAGGGGAGGTCCCATTGACAGTGTCGAGGGGAGGTCTTGCTGTCATGGTGCGATGCAGTATACGGCTCTCGTGCGGCGCTGCAATATTTTTTTCGGCAAAAGTTTGTTTCCATCCCGTCACTACCCGCCGTCAGGCGGTTTCGGTGCTGTGCATGAAGCCGGCCAGGCGCAATCCGTGCGCGTAACGCGCGCGATCGCCGGCGCGGCCGAATGGCATGCGAGCAAGGTGCTCGTCGAGATCGAACGCCGGGTAGCGCTCGAGATACCGCTCAGTGTAAGTGCGCGCTTCCTCGATCCGGTCGAGCAATGCCAGCGTTGCCGCGAACCAGCGATAACTCGAGGTCTGCGGCGAATGGATATCGCGGATCACCGCGGCCCCTTCCGCATAGCGTTCGCCGACGAAGTAAGCGATCACATACATCGCCCTGGGCCAATCATCGAGATAGGGATTGATGGCGAAGGCGTGGTCGAGCAGCGCGACGGCGCGCTCGGCGTCGCCGGCCAGGCTCACCGCGTGACTCAGAAAGACGTAGCAATCGGCATCGTTGACGTTGAGTTCCACGGCTTTTCCCAGGCACTCGATGGCCTTGCCGAGTTCCTGTCGGAAGAAATAGACCATGCCCAGGCAGATTCGCAACGTGTGCGCGGCCGGATCCATGTAGACGGCGCGCTGCGCATAATCGAGTGCGTTATCGAGCGACACTCGAGGATTGTCAGTCCAGTATTCGTTATAGGCCATGGCATAGGTCCAGGCCATGCCCGCATACGCGCGGGCATATTCGGGATCGAGCGTGATGGCCTGAAGGTACAGGCCGCGCGCGGCCAAATTGTCTTCGCGGTTGAATTTGAGAAACAGTTCGCGGCCACGCAGCACGAGGTCGTAGGCGGCTGGATCCTTGCACGGTAATTCGCTGCGCGCGCGCCGCCGCTCGGAATCGGCCAGGCGCCCGATGAGTGTTGCCACGATGCGCTGCGTGAGTTCGTCCTGCACGGCGAAAACGTCCTCGATGCGGCGATCGAAACGCTCTGCCCACAGGTGATGGCCGCTCGCCGCTTCGATCAACTGGGCATTCACGCGCACGCGGTCGCCGGCCTTGCGCACGCTGCCCTCGAGGAGGTAGCGCACATTGAGTTCGCGGCCGAGTTCCTGCGCCTTGAGCGCCCGCCCTTTGAAACTGAACGTCGAATTGCGCGAGGTGACGATGAGATCCTTGAAGCGCGACAGTTCGGTTATGACATCCTCCGTGATGCCGTCGGCGAAATACTGCTCGTCCGACTGCCCGCCCATGTTGTTGAATGGCAGCACCGCGATCGAGGGTCGCGCAGGCGGTTCCCGCGATTGTTGCGCAGCGGCATCCACAACCTGCCGCTCGGGGGGCGCCGCGTCTGGGGTCGCCGCGGATGTATCGGCCAGCGCATAGACACGCAAGGGCCGCGCGATGTTCTTGACCTGCTGTTCGCCGAGAAAACGCCACGAACGCCCGGGCCGGCCAGCGACGAAATCATAAGCGGCGCCCGCCAGCGTGATGCCGCCCGGCTCCGCCAGCGCTTCGAGACGCGCAGCGATGTTCACGCCCTCGCCATAGATACTGCCGTCGGTCTGCTGCAGCACGTCACCGAGATTGATGCCTATGCGAAACCGCATGTGCCGGTCGGGGATCCGGTCGGCATTGAGTTCGGCCAGAGCCCCCTGGATGAGCACGCTCGCTTCGATGGCTTCGAGCACGCTGTCGAACATGGCCAGTACACTGTCGCCGGCCGTATCGACGATTCTGCCGTTATGCTGCTCGACATGCAGACGAAACACATCGCGCGACGCATTGAGCATGGCGAGCGTGTCTGCTTCGTCGGCCTCCATCAAGCGGGAGTAGCCGGCGACGTCAGCAGCAACGATGGCAGCAAGGCGTCTTTTCGGTTCGGTGAACATGGTTCTCGACGCCCGCTCTTAACAGTACAGTCTGGCTGCGGCAACGCCGACGGCGCGTCGCCGCGCCGGGCGTCAATCGAGCAAAGCTTTGTTGCCCATGAAACGATCGAGCACGTTCTTGGTGATGCGCGATACGTTGTTCTTGTACTTATTGTGGGCAAGTGAGCCTGGCCACGCAATCGAACTGGTGGCGAAAACGCCGCCGCCATTGGGGGTTTCGTAGAACACCAGATCGGCCCGCACGAGGTCGTTCTCCTGGCCGCCCAGGCCCGGATAGTTGATCAGCAATTCCTCACAAACCACCAGATAGATATCCGTGTGGTTCTCCGACGAGGCCAGCAGATAGGCGTTCGGCGGGGTGCCGAGGGCGCGATCGGCGCGATCGAGCTCGAGGCCGGCCGCACCGCCGCCAATCAGGCCGAAATCTCCGATCCGCTCGTCTTTCCCGACGCCGGACATGATCCACTGGATCTCGCGCTTGAAGCTGTCGGGCTTGCGCACGTAATAAGAGGAAATGTCGAAGCCCTGGGCTGTGAAGCCGGTGCCCACGATCTGCTGCGGTGGGCGCCCGTTGCGCCGCCACAGGCCGCCGTACTCACCCGTGAAGGCATGGTAGTACTCACCGCTGCGCGCCTCCCAGGCGCGAATACCCCCCTCGTTGCGGCGCACCTCCATGATGCCTGGCACCTCGGTATGGAAAGCGATGCGCCAATACCAGCCGTTCGCGCCGAGATACATGAAACGCCCGCCGCGGCGTTGATAGGCGTCGAGCGCGTCCCACATCTGTTTCGAGTGGTATTCAGGATGCGACGACGATAACACGACCTTGTAGGGCTCGAGCGCGGCAAGCCCCTGGTAGTGCAAGTCCTCGTCAGTGATGACGTCGTAGTCGTAGCCCATGGCTTCGAGCCAGTTGGTGATATGGGTGTCGGCATTGAATTGCCACAGCGTCGAACCCTTGCCGCCGAGCCAGGACTTGTACTTAGGCCGCATGTTGAGGATCGGGCGCAGCCGCGACGAATAGCACACCCCCGAGCCGTCGGTATGGACGTCATAGCAGCTTGCACCGTATTCGCGATGGACATTGCGAAAGAGATCCTGGCGTTCGTGTTCAATCAGGCGGCCGCCGAGCAGTTGGGCGACCGGTGCGTCGGTGCCCATGTGCTCATTGGCGTAGGCCATGTAGCTTGCACTCGGCAGCAGGAAACAGATTTTGGCCGTGGCGGTGCCGCGCGGCGGCAGCACCGCAAACGGCACGTAATCCTCGTGCTCGAGATCATCGCCGCAACGCAGCCGGATGCAGTACAAGCCGCTCTTCAGCTTGGCCGGCACGGTCAGTGACACATCGATTTCCCAGCCGGCGTCGTAGACATCGTCGTCGTGAAAATGGATGGCGCCGTACTGGTCGGGTGCGTGGCGCCAGCACATCTCTTCGCCGTTCCAGTTCCACCCGGTCATGGCGCGCGCCGGCATATGCACGACGCGGCCGTGCAGGCGGTTGGGTGAGATATCCGTGACGGCGGTGCCGGTGATGTCGGCGGCGAAATCCCACGCGGCGATGACATCGTGCATGAGCGCGCCGCCGGGCTTGCGCGCCTTGAGTGCCTCCATCTCGGCCGGCGACAACGCGCGCGAGGCGACGCGGGGGCTGTCGATCTTGCCGTTGTAGTAGCGCGAGCACACAGTGCGCTGCTTGTCGTGGCGCTGGAACCGCGCGCCCATCGTCAGCGGCGCGGTATGGGCGCGGACGCGGCCGAGCCTGGCTTTTGCGCGTCTCGTGGCGCCGTCCCGGGTGCCGACATGGGTGTGCAGCGGCTCCTGGATCAAAGTAACCGTCCTGCTTTTGGCATCGAAGCTCGCGGCAACGAAATACCATTCGTGGGCGAGGAAGGAGCGCCCGGTCTGGAACGTCTCGACTTTCCCACGGCCGCCGCCCAGATCGAGTGCGAGTCCACCGCCGTCGGCGGCGATGGAGAGTGCGAAGCCGCACTGACCGGCCTCCGACCACGAGGCGATGAGGGTTTGCTCGCCCTTGTCGGGGGTGGTTGGCCAGATAAAGGCCTGCACGGTGAAGCTTTCGAGGTCCTGCAGTAGAGCGGCATCCGGAACCTCGACGAAAGAGCCGGCGTGGATCACTTGACGGCGACCCTTGTAGGAGCCGCTCGCCGGGGTGCGTACCACACGTTCCCGGTAGCCGGGCCCGTCCGGGTTCATGTCACCGCAGATCAGGCGGACAAAATCCGCCTTGAAGGATTTTTCCTCACAGTTGACCATGAAGTTGATGGTCTCGCCGGGCGCCGCGCTGATGCGGTCGGCATACGCAGTGATCTTCATCATCTGTCTGATTCCCCCTCGCACGTGCGCCCAGGCTTGCCTTGCCGCGGCAACGCGTACGGATTCGTTGGACTTTACGCCGGTCAGGCGCGCAGGGATTCGCCGGTCAATGCTTTCCAGCGTTGCCGGAAGACGTACCATTCGGCCTCGTCCTGGCTGGTGAAACGGCGGTTGAGCAGTTTGACGGGTTCGCCGGCCTTGCCGGTGGTTTTGGCGAGTTGCCATTCGCGATTGGGTTCGATGACGACCAGGCAGTACTTGTCGGCCATCGGCGCGCCGCGCAGGCGGTTGAGCAGACGTTGCAGATCAGGGCTGTGATGGCCGATGGGATTGCGCCGGAATTCCTCGATCAGGCGGCGGTCGTCGGCTTGCGGCAGATAGCTTTCGTGGGCTTCATTGAGATCCACCATCAGTCTGGTCCTCCCCGCTCAGGTGGATGAAAGGAAGGCATGAGTATAGCGCCACTGGCAGCCGGTAGGACTGCGCGGCAGAGGCCGCCTGCCAGGGGCTGTCACGGGCCCTATAGGCTTATGGCGTCGCACTCCCTAAACTCTTCGCCCGACACACGCCCGACGAGGTAGGACCCACATGGACAAGGCGAAGATGAAGGGGATGGCCGACCGCGTGTTTCGCGATGTCTCCGGCGGCATGGCGGCCGGACTCGCCTGGATCGGAACCGAGAGCGGGCTGTTTCGCGTACTCGACGACCACGGGCCGCTGGATGCCCCTGCCCTGGCACGCGTGAGCGGCCTGGTCGAGCGCTATGTCGAGGAATGGGCGCGCGGCATGGTCGCTGCCGGCTACCTGGAGTACGAACCCGCCACGGAAACCTTCGCCTTGCCGGCGGAGCACGCCTTCCTGCTCGCCTCCGATGGCAGCGATCATTTCATGGGCGGCCTGTTCGGCATGGTGCCGGCACTGATGGCCGTTGCCCCGCGCGTACTCGAGGCGTTTCGCGACGGCGGCGGCGTACCGTTCGCCGAATTCCCGCCGAGCTGTCGCGATGCTATCGACCTCATGAACCGCGGCAATTACGAGCACCGCCTGACGAGCTATTGGCTGGCACAGCTGCCCGATGTCGTCGGGCGTCTCGAGGCCGGCGGCCGGGCGCTCGACCTTGGTTGCGGCAACGGTCAAGTGGTGGTGGCCCTGGCCAGGGCCTTCCCCGCGGCGACGATCACCGGCGTCGACCCCGACGCGGCTTCCATCGCCGCGGCGCAGGAAGCCGTCGCCGATGCGGGCCTCACCAATGCCAATCTCGTTCAGGCCACGCTCGATGCATTACCGGTCGAGCCGCGCCAGGATCTCGTCACCGCTTGTGATTGCCTGCACGACCTGCCGGAACCGGTGGCCGTGCTGCGCGATGTCCATGCCCGGCTGGCTGAGGACGGCGTACTGCTGGCGATCGAGCCGCGGGTGTCCGATCGGCTGGAGGAGAACATCCACCCGATCGCGGCCATGTTCTATGGCTTCAGCGTGTTCCATTGCACCACCCAATCCCTGGCCCACGACGGTGCCGCCTTGGGTGCCTGCATGGGACCCGCAAAGACCCGGGCCTTGTTCCATCGCGCCGGCTTCGGCCGGGTCGAGATGATCGACATCAAGAGCCCGGTCAATCTCTTCTACGCGGTGCGGCGCTGATACGACGGCGCAATCGAACACGTAAGGGCCCGCGCAAGAATAAGTTCCCGATTGGGGCCGCCGATGCATCCTGCGTGGCGGCGTTACTCGTCGGTTGCATAGTCCCGCTATGCGCCCTCCTCGCGCCTTGCCAGGCAGGCCCCTCGACGCCCCCAAGAAACGGGAATTATTCTTGCGCGGGCCCTAAGCTCGCCTCGGTCAGCTGTCCCGCGACACTCCTGCCGCACGCAGAGCCGCCGTCCGCGCGCTCGCCATGTCGAAGGTCCGCGCCATCATGATGCGCTGGGCCTTGAGGCCACCGCCGGCCTGCAGCGCGGTCACCAGGTGCCACCCGCCAAAGGCATCAGCCGTGATGTCTCGAATGAGGGTGAACATGCGCATGCGTTGTTCCACATCGGTATTCGGCATCGCATTCATGTACTTGCGCAAATAGGCGCCGGACTCGGGGTGACGTAGATCGGCTTCCTCCGGCAGTGTGATCACCAGCCCGCCGGCAACGTCCTGCAGATGCCGCACCATCTGGTGGTAATTCGAAGCGTAGTAGTACTTGGTGACGTTGATGCCGAGCGTATTGGGATGGAGCATGCCGCTCGCCGTCGACTCGTAATGGCGCACCGCGTAATCTATGCCCATGTGGATGGTCTGGGCGTAACAGATAAGCTCCGAGATGGCATCCTGCACGTGTGGATCCCGCGACTTGCCTTGCTGCTCGGTGACCAGGTCGGCGAGACCGGCCATGATCTGCGCCTCTTGTGAGGCCATGACCAGGCCGAGCGTGCGCTCCCACAGACCGAGTGCCGCGGCGAACGCGCCGGCGAGCTGCCATTCGCCGGCGAGGAACACGCGTTCCCAGGGCACGAAGACATCGTCGAAGACAACGAAGCCCTCCGGCATCGAATGGTGCGCACTGGCCGGATAATCGAATTCGTTGAGTTCAGCCGGCGCGAAACTGCGGTTGATGATCTTCACGCCCGGCGCGTTGACCGGGATACTGAAGGCGACGGCATAGTCGGACTCGTCTTCACGCATGGATTTGGTCGGCATGACCACCAGCTCATGAACCAACGCGGCGCCGGTAATATGCAGCTTGGCGCCGCGCACTGTGATGCCCTCGGCATTGCGGTCGACGATGCGCAGATAGAGGTCGGGATCGAGCTGTTCATGCGCTTTTTTCGACCGATCGCCCTTGGCATCGGTGATGACCTCGGCCGCGCGCAGGTCCTTTTCACGGGCGTAGCGGTACATGTCCTCGATGTTCTGCGCGAAGCGCGGGTTGACCTGGGCGAGGCGGTCCTTGATCGTGAGCAACGCCATGTAGACGCCGGTGACGCCGCCGACGATGGTCATCTCGCGGGCGAGCTCGATGCGCTTCTCGAGATCTTCGGTCGTGCGCGGAACCTGGTAGACGCGGTGGGCACGCGTGTCGTCTTCGGTTTCATAGCTGATGAGGTCGCGGAGATCGGGATCGTCGTAGGCGTAGTCTCGTGCCGCGACCTCGATCGGCACACGAAAGCGCGGATGGTTGACGATATCGGTGATCTTCTCTCCGCCCCAGTAGACGACGCGGCCGTCGTTCAAGGATGCGCGGTATTCGCTGGCCGTCATGAGCCCCATGTTGTCGTCCCCTGTGTTCGCTTCATTGGTGTCGTGATGATGGTGGCCAAAGATACCCGATTCGGTTGTCGCCGTCGGCCCACTCGGCCCACGGCGCCTGTCACGACGCCCCTGCGCCACCGGCACCCGAGTAGAACCAGAGCGCCCTACAGGAGCGGCGGCGGCCAGTACGCTCATTCCCCCCGTGTCGGCGTCAAGCCCCGGGCGCGCTCGCGCAGGACGAACTTCTGGATTTTCCCGCTGGGCGTGCGTGGGAATGCGTCGATGATTTCCAGTCGCTCGGGCAGGTACTGGCGCGCCATGTGCTGGGCTTCGAAGTAGGCTCGCATGGTAGTGAAATCGAATGTATGACCGTCTTTCAGCGAGACGAAAGCACAGGCGCGCTCACCGAGGCGCGGGTCGGGCATGGCGACGACCGCGGCGTCCTCGACGGCCGGGTGGCGGTAGAGGAGTTCTTCTATTTCGACCACCGGGATGTTCTCTCCGCCGCGGATGATGATGTCCTTGGAACGCCCGGTAATACGGATGTAGCCGTCGGCATCCATGCGCGCGTTGTCGCCGGTCTCGAACCAACCGTCGGCGTCGACGCCGTATTCTACGGGACGTTTGAGATAGCCGACGAAGAGCGTCGCGGCGCGCGCCTGGAGGCGGCCTTCGCCGTCCGCCGCGACCGGCTGGCCGCGATCGTCAACGACACGGACGGCGTGGCCGGGCAGAGCACGGCCGTCGGTTTCGAAGACCTTGTCGGGAGGATCTCCCGGGTAGGTGGCCGTCGAGATCCCCATCTCGGTCATGCCCCAGGCACTCATGACGTAGAGGTTGGGCAATACGCGTGCCGCTTGCTGGACCAGCACCCGCGGGATCGGCGCGCCGGCACAGAGGAACAGGCGCAGGCTCGACAGATCGTGCTCACCGCTGGCCGCGACCTGCACCAGGTCGGCGAGGAAGGGTGTCGCACCCAGTGTGAGCGTGCAGCGCTCAGCCGCGATCAGGCGTGCTGCTGCGGACGGTTCCCACTGATCCTGCAGGACGAGCTTGGCGTGATTGTAGAGCGCGAACACGATGCCATACATGAAGCCGGTCTGGTGGGCGACCGGCGATCCCATGAAGATGGCGTCGTCTGCGCCGAAGCCGAACAGCTCTCGGGCCAGGCGGGCTTTGCACAGCAGGGTATTGGCGGTGTGCATTACGCCCTTGGGCTGGCCGGTAGTGCCCGAGGTGTACATGATCTCGGTGACGTCGTTCGGCGCCGGACGGCGGGCAGCGAACAGGGCCGTGCAATCGACTTCCGTTTCGTGAGCGTGATCGAGCAGACGGTGCTCGAAAGACGTCTCCGGCGTCGTGCCGCCCACGATCAACACATGTTCCAGCGCCGGCAGGCGTGGCCGCAGCTGCTCGACCATGGCCGGATAATCGAAGCTACGGAAATGTCGCGGCACGATCAGCACGCGGGTGCCCGCGTAGCCGAGCATGAATTCGAGTTCGCGCTCGCGAAAGATCGGCATCAACGGATTGATCACCACACCAATGCGCACGCAGGCGGCATGCAGCGCGGCATAGTGCCACCAACTCGGCAGCTGTACGCCGATGACGTCGCCTGGCGCCAGTCCGAGCGCGACCAGGCCGGCGGCGATGCGCCGCGAGCGCTGGTACAGTTCACCGTAGCTGAGCGTGGTACTCGTCGCGCTCATGCTGTTGTGATCGACCACCGCCACGCGCGCCGGATCGCGTGCGGCAATATCGTCGAGACAATCGACTAGCAGCTGGTCGCTCCACAGACCAGCGGCACGCATCGCCTCGATACGCCCATTATCGAGCATCACATCGAAAGTCATGCCGCGCTTCCTCCTCCCCGCCTGGCGCCGGCAGTACAGGCCGGGTGTTCAGCCGGTATTGCGCAGACCGGCAGCTATGCCGTTGATCGATATATGGATGCCGCGGCGCAGCCGTTCGGCGTTCGCTTCGGGCTCACGCCCGGCACGGTAGCGGCGCAACAGCTCGACCTGCAGATGGTTCAACGGGTCGAGGTAGGGAAAGCGATGCTCGATCGAGCGTGCCAGAGCCGGGTTGCCGGCGAGACGGTCGGTCTCTCCCGTGATTGCGGCGATCGCTGCGGTAGTGCGCTCCCATTCCGCGCGAATGGCAGCAAAAATGCGCTTGGCGGCGCGTTTGTCCTGGGCCAGTTCGACGTAGCGCGCGGCGATGTTCAGGTCGCATTTGGCCAGTACCATGTCGAGATTCGACATCTGGGTGCGAAAGAACGGCCAGCGTCGGTACATCTTGCGCAGCACGGCGAGACGTTTGTCGTGATCGCCGCCGGCCAGCCACTGTTCGACTGCCGTCCCGAATCCGCACCAGCCGGGCAGCGCGGCCCGGCATTGACCCCAGGAGAAGGTCCACGGAATGGCGCGCAGATCTTCGATCGCCCGGGTCGCCTTGCGCGAGGCCGGCCGCGAACCGAGATTGAGTTGGGCAATTTCCTGTATGGGGGTGGTTTCGAAGAAGTAATCCCTGAAGCCGGCAGTGTCATAGACCAGCGCCCGATAGGCCGCCATGCTCGCCGTGCTCAGCGCCTGGGCACAGTCGAGAAAGGCGCGCGGCGCATTGCGGGTGGGATGCAGCAGGGTCGCCTCGATCGTCGCCGCGACCAGAGTTTCGAGATTACGCCGGCCGATGTCGGGATGGGCGTACTTGGCGCCGATCACTTCGCCCTGTTCGGTGAGACGGATCTGGCCCTGCACGGTGCCGGGCGGTTGCGCCAGGATGGCCTGGTAGCTCGGCCCGCCGCCGCGGCCCACGGTGCCGCCGCGGCCGTGAAAGAGGCGCAGGACCAGACCATGCTCCGCTTGCAGCGGTTCGAACAACTCGACCAGGGCGAGTTCGGCCCGATAGAGCTCCCAGTTACTGGTGAAAAAGCCGCCGTCCTTGTTGCTGTCACTGTAGCCGAGCATGATTTCCTGCTCGGCGCCGCTGCGTTTGACCATCTCGAGTACGCCGGGCACAGCGTAGAACGCGCGCATGATCGATGCGGCCTCGCGGAGATCGGCGATGGTCTCGAACAGCGGCACCACGACCAGCGCGCAGACTGCATCGCGGTCCAGTGTGCCGCGCATCAGTCCGGCCTCTTTCTGCAGCAACAGGACTTCCAGCAGGTCGCTCACCGTCTCGGTGTGACTGATGATGCAATGACGAATGACGGCCTGGCCAAAAGTCTCGCGGGCGATGCGTGCTTGCTCGAAAATCGCAAGTTCACCTGCAGTCAGCTCGGAATAACGCGCGCCATGGACGCGCAGTGGGCGCGCGTCTTCGAGCAAAGCCAGCAAACGGGACTGGCGCGCTGGTTCGGACAAGGTCAGGTAATCGGTTTCGATACGCGCGACCTGCAACAGTTCGGCCACGACCGCTGCATGCTTGTCTGAACTCTGGCGCAGATCGAGCGCGGCGAGATGGAAGCCGAAGACTTCGACCGCGCGCTGCAGCGGCGCGAGTCGCGGGGCGATCAGCGCGCCGGCGTGATGCGTGCGCAGGGAATCCGCGATCACGGCCAGATCGGCGGCGAAGGCGGCTGCGTCGGGATAGGCATCCTGGGGCGCCACGGCATGACGCAGTGCCTCGGTGCCGGTGAGTGCGTGCAAAGTCGCCGCCAGGCGGGCATAAATGCCGATCAGAGCACGCCGGTAGGGTTCGTCGGCGCGATGTTCGTTGCGGTCGGGCGAGCGCGCAACCAGCTTCTGCAGCGCGGGTGTGACCGATACGAGCAGGGTCGACATCGACAGTTCCGCGCCGAGATGGTGCACTTCGGTGAGATAGTGCCGTAATGCCACTTCGCTCTGGCGTGACAAGGCATGGCGCAGCGTCGCCGCGGTGACGTTGGGGTTGCCGTCGCGATCGCCCCCTATCCAGTGTCCCATGCGCAGGAACGGGGCGATGTCGTGGCCGGGCAGGGCGGCCTCGATCTCGGTATAGAGGCGCGGAATCTCACTGAGAAACGTGGTGCGGTAGAACGACAGGGCGTTCTCGATCTCGTCTTCGACGGCGAGCTTGGCCGTGCGCAGCATTCGCGTCTGCCACAACTGCGTGACGCGGGCGCGGATCAGCGCTTCGTTGTCATTGAGTTCGCGCGCGGTCACGAGCTCGTCGCGCTCTTCGACGAGGGCCGCGATGGCGCGCTCGGCATCGAGAATGCTCTTGCGCTGGACTTCGGTCGGATGAGCGGTGAGCACGGGCGAAATATGCGCATGACGCAAGACGTCGGCGATGTCGGCGGCGCGATGACCGGCGCGGTGCAGGCGCTCGAAAGCCAGGCTGAGCGAGCCCTCCTGCAGATGGCCGGCACGTTCATGAACCAGCCGCCGCCGCACGTGGTGACGATCTTCGGCGATGTTGGCGAGATGTGAGAAATAGCTGAAAGCACGGATCACACTGACGGTCTGCTCGACTGACAGGTTTTTCAGCAGCCGATCGAGCGCCCGCCCGGCGCGGGTCTCGGCCTTGAGGCGGTAGGCGACCGAGAGCTGGCGTACCCGTTCGATCAGATTGAACGCCTCTTTGCCCTCTTGTTCACGAATGACATCGCCGAGGATGCGGCCGAGCAGGCGAATGTCCTCGATGAGCGGGCGGTTCTTGTCGGCGGCATCGCTGCGGGTGCTGGTGGAGCGTTCGCGTCGTGATGCGGCGGGAGCGGTGCCGGCCTTCTTCGCAGCCATGTGGTAATCCTCGTTGCGGGGCCATGATGTCAACCTGGCGCTGCGTCCGTCGGCCGCAGCGCTGCGATCAGCGTAAGGACCCTGGCGGAGATTATCTAGTCAACGCCTAGGCTGCCCCTGAGCGGCGTCTGCGGCGTTGCGTTTCTGGTCGGCCAGGTGTGTCAGTGTTCGTGGTCATGGAATCGGCGCGCCCAGTCCGCGGCGGCGGCGCCGGCGTGTCGCCCGGTCGCCCAGCAGGCGGTCAACAGGTAGCCTCCGGTCGGCGCGTCCCAGTCGAGCATTTCGCCGGCGAAGAACAGGCCCGGCAGGCTGCGTGCCATGAGGTGGTCGTCGAGCGTATCGAAACGGACGCCGCCGGCCGTGCTGATGGCTTCGGCGAGGGGGCGCGGCGCCCTCAGTGTGAGTGGCAACGCCTTGATACGGGCTGCTACGGCATCCGCATCCCCGCGCTCCGACGGCGGCAGCACTTCGTGGAGCAGTGCGGCTTTGGCCCCCGTCAGTCCACTGGTCCGGCGCAGATGCTCACTGAAACTGCGCTTGCCGCGCGGGCGCGCCAGGGCCTCGCGCAGGGCCAGGTGCGTACGGCCGGGGTGCAGATCGATGTCGAGTCGGGCCATCCCGGCGCGCTGGCAGGCGGTACGCAAATGCGCCGACAGCGCATACAGGCACGCCCCCTCGAGACCATACTCGGTGATGACGAGGTCGCCCGGCGACCGCCGCGTCGCGCCGTCCGTGTCGCGGCAGCTGAGCACCACGTTCTTGGCCACGGCGCCGGCGTATCGCGCGCGCAGATGCGCGCTGAATTCGCATTCGAAGCCGGCATTCGATGCCGCCAGCGGCGTCACAGTGAGCCCACGGCCAGTCACACTGCCAACCCAGCTGCCATCCGCGCCGAGGCGGGGCCAGCTCGCGCCGCCGAGGGCGAGCACGGTGGCGTCGGCGCCGACCAGGCGCTCGCCGGTAGCGGTCCGAAAGCACAGCTGCCCACACTCATTCCAGCCCTGCCAGCGATGGCGCAGCGCGAAATCGACGCCCTGGCGGCGCAGGCGGGTCAGCCAGCGGCGCAGCAGCGGGGCGGCCTTGAGATCGCTCGGGAACACGCGCCCCGAGGAGCCCACGAAGGTATTGATGCCGAGCGTCGCGGCCCATTCGCGCAAGGCCTGGCTGTCGAAGGCGGCGAGCGCTCCGGCGAGGGTGGGATGGATAGCCGGGTAGCGGTCCAATAACGCACGACCACGCTCGCGGTGCGTGAGGTTGAGTCCACCCTTGCCGGCCACCAGAAATTTGCGTCCGCAAGACGGCATGGCATCGAAAACCGTGACGGCCGCGCCGCTCGCAGCTGCCGTTTCCGCGGCCATGAGGCCGGCCGGTCCGCCGCCGATGATGACGACGCTACCGACTGAGGAGGTATTCAGGGGGTGAAGAATTCGCAGCCGGTCTTGGCGCGGACCTCGTCCAGCGTCACGTCAGGATGCAATTCCTTCAGCACTAGGCCTTCACTGTCCGGCAGCACTTCGAATACGCACAAATCGGTGATGATCATATCGACCACGCCCTTGCCGGTGATTGGCAACGAGCACTGTTTCAAGATCTTCGGGCTGCCGTCCTTCGCCGTATGCTCCATCAGGATAATGACGCGCTTGACGCCGGAGACCAGATCCATCGCGCCGCCCGGGCCCTTGACCATCTTGCCCGGGACCATGAAGTTGGCGAGGTCGCCGTTTTCGGCCACTTCGAGGCCGCCGAGAATCGACAGATCGACATGTCCACCACGGATCATCGCGAACGAATCGGCGCTCGAGAAGAAACTCGAACCAGGGATGGTGGTAATGGTCTGTTTGCCGGCGTTGATCAGGTCGGGATCGACGTTTGCCTCCGCCGGAAAGGGCCCAATCCCGAGCAGGCCGTTCTCCGACTGCAGCGTTACATTGATACCGTCCGGAATGAAGTTCGCCACCAGGGTCGGGATGCCGATGCCGAGATTGACGTAGTAGCCGTCGCGCAATTCCTGCGCCGCGCGTTTGGCCATCAGATCGCGTATCGGCGAACTGCCTTTGGACGGGGTGCCGGCGACCGTGCGGAACTCGATGCGTTTCTCGTAGTTCCGCCCCTCGATGATGCGGTCCACGTAGATGCCCGGGGTATGGATATGGTCCGGATCGAGTTCGCCGACTTCGACCAGTTCCTCGACTTCGGCGACACAGATGGCACCACAGGTCGCGATCATGGGATTGAAATTGCGCGCGGCCTTGCGATAGACGAGATTGCCCGCCTTGTCGCCTTTCCAGGCCTTGACTATGGCAACGTCGGCGCGGATGCCTTCCTCCAACACGTACTCGACCCCGTTGAAGGTCTTGGTTTCCCTGCCTTCGGCGAGCTTGGTGCCGGCCGCGGTGCGGGTATAGAAGCCGGGAATACCTGCGCCGCCAGCGCGCAGGCGTTCGGCCAGCGTGCCCTGCGGTGTGAGGTGCAACTCCAGTTCGCCGCTCAGCACCTGGCGTTCGAACTCCTTGTTCTCGCCGACATAGGATGCGATGACCTGCTTCACTTGATGGGCCTTGAGCAGCAAGCCCATGCCGAAATCGTCGACGCCGGCGTTGTTGCCGACGATGGTCAGCCCCTTGACGCCCGAGGCGACCAGTGCCTCGATCAGGTTTTCCGGGATCCCGCACAGGCCGAAGCCGCCGGCAGCGATCGTGATGTTGTCGCGAAGTGCGTCCTGCAGCGCGGTGGCTGCGTCGGGGAAAACCTTTTTCATCGGCATCGACTTCCTTGCCCGCCAGGCGGGGCGATTGTGGATTGAGAGAGCGGACCGGGCGATTATAACGGAGTCGGCACCGAGACCTGCGTGCAGTTGTCTGACTCGCAGTCGCCGTACGCGCGCGAACGACCGCCCACCGCTACAATCGGGGCGTCTGCAACCGGGCCGGATCGGCCCGCCACAAGGAGCATAGCCGCGCCCATGCGCGAATCCGAAGACCTCACAACGTCGCCGGGGGACGATCCCTTGCATGACGTAGCCCCGGCGGAGATGGCCGCGCTGATTCGCGCTCTCGCGGCCAGTGTCGCCGAGTATCGCGCCCATTTCGGCGAAATCCAGTCGGCCCGCGACGCCGCCGGGGCAGACGATGCTGCCATCACGGCGGTCATCAATGCGGCTCTCGCCGGATTGCGCGAAGCGCCGCGGGCCATAGGCGAAGGCGCGGCGTCGCCAGCGTCGTCCGGCGAAGACCTGCGCCGCCAATATCGCATCAATATCGACACGCCCGTGACGCTGTGTAGCGCACAAGACAGCCGACGCGTGGCGGCTACTTTGCGCAATATTTCCTGGGGCGGGGCATTGGTGCGGAGCGCGGCGTTTACGGCCGGCGCAGGTGACGCGGTACGCTTGCTGTTGCCGAGCGGCCATCGAACGGAGATCCCGGTCCAGGGTGCCGTCCTTCGTGTGCATGACTATGCCGATTCGCGCGAATTCGCCCTGCGCTTCGACAGCATCAGCCCGGACGACGAGCCGCGCTTCCGCCGTGTGCTCGAAATTCTGCTGGCGCACCCGGACGGCGAAGGCCGCCGCAGCGAATCACGCCTGGTGCAGCGCCTCGAGATCGAGTACGGCGATGCCGGCGAACTGCGGGCGACGCTGGAGGATATCTCCGCCGGTGGTCTCCGGCTGATCGTGCCCGATCCACTCGAACTCCAACAATCGCTGCTCATCGTTTTGTCCAGCGCAGACAGCCCGCATACCCTCGAATTGCGGGCGCGCGTCGTCCATCAGACCTGCATGCCCGGCGAGGAGGTCGATTTGTACCGGGTCGGTCTCGCCTTCGAGCATCCCAGCCCGGAACTGCGCGAACGCGTCGGCACCTTGATCCACGAACTCGTCGTCGACCAGCCCGCGCTCCACGCGACGGCGACACCGATTGACCCCTATGAGGCCGAGTAGGACGGCTGTAAGGACCCTGGCCGCTTGTCGGATGCCACACCCTTCGCTATGGTCGAAGGCCCGTCAGGCTAGGCCTAAGCTGCATGAAAACCTATCGCACCGAACCGTTCGTCGATGATTTCGTGTTCCTGGAGGGACCACGCTGGCACGCCGGGCGCCTGTGGGTATCGGATATCTGGGGCCATACCGTTTTCACCGTCGACGAGAACGGCCGGCGCGAAGCCGTGGTCGAGGTCCCGCAGCGTCCGTCCGGTCTTGGTTTCCTGCCGGACGGCACGCCGCTCATCGTCTCCATGCTCGACCGCCGTGTCTACCGTCTGGAGGCCGGCGCGCTGGTGTTGCACAGCGATCTCGCCACCATCAGCGATTCCCAGATCAATGACATGGTCGTCGATGATCAGGGGCGCGCCTACATCGGCAACATGGGTTACGACTTGTTCAGCGGCGCGCCGCCGCAAACCGCGGACATCATCCTCGTGGAAACCGACGGCGGTCATCGCACCGTCGCCACGGGTCTCGATTTCCCGAATGGCTTCGTCATCAAGGATGGCGGGCGCACCCTCATCGTTGCCGAATCCTTCGGTCATCGGGTGACGGCGTTCGACATCGCAGCCAACGGCAACCTCGACGGCCGGCGTGTGTACGCCGAACTGCCGGATCTGATTCCGGACGGGATTTGCCTCGATGTCGAC
This sequence comes from Gammaproteobacteria bacterium, assembly GCA_040904625.1. Classification (GTDB taxonomy): domain Bacteria; phylum Pseudomonadota; class Gammaproteobacteria; genus JACKNG01. Next base: position 12,364 of record JBBDTC010000182.1, on the reverse strand, counting down.
GGCAACATCTGGGTGGCCGGCGCCATGGGCGGTGCCTTCGTTCTGGTCGGCAGCGGCGGCGAGGTGCTTGCCCGCATCGACGTCAGCCCGCGCGCCGCCATCGCCTGCCAACTCGGTGGCGCCGACGGCCGTACGCTATATTGCCTGACTTATGATGGCGGCGTGGAAGAACTCTCGCGCGGCGACCCCGGTGCACATATCGAAGTCGCACGGGTCGAGGGCGCCGCTGCCGGTTCACCGTGAACGAAACTTCGGGGTCCGCCTTAGAATGACTCGTTTATATGGGGCGTCGGGGCGCCCGGCGCTCGCATCCTCTGCCGAAAACCAGGGAGTATCGCCCGACGTGAAAGCCTCAGTGCCCGGGTTGCCGAAAATCTCATGTCTGCTGCTGGTGCTGCTCACCGGCTGCGCGCCGGCACCGCAGATCATCCCCGCAGTAGCGCAGGTCGATGTCCCCGCGACGCAGGCGCGTGGCGCCGGACGCAGCATCGCCATCGAAGTCGTCGATGCGCGTGACGACACGATTGTCGGTTACCGCGATCCGGCGCGTGCCGATTCGGCAATCACAACCTCACCGGAACTGCTCGAGAACATGCGGCGCGCCCTCGAGCGAGGCTATCGGGATCTCGGATTCACCATCGTCGCGGCAGGCCAGGAAGCGGATATCGAGCTGCAGGTCCGTCTGACTGAATTCGGCTACCAGCGCGCTGCAGGCGGGGTGGTGCGTGAGCTCGTCACCGGTGCAACCGTCGAAGCGACCAGCGTGCTGCCGGAAAAGACCATTACGGCGATTTATCGCGACGCCCAGTCCAAGGACACCGTGTTACGACCTTCCCTGGCCGCCAACGCGGAAATCCTCAACGGTCATCTCGCCGGTGCCCTGTCGAAGCTCGTCGCCGACCCGCGGTTGACCCCGGAATAGGCCAGAGGCATCGCGCAGATGCCGTTCAAATCGACCCGAGCGTGCGGGGGGAGTCGTCGTTGCCATTCAGGAGACGGTCGATACGGCGTGCCGCACGTTCACAGTCGCTCAAGGAGGTGAAAACCTCGAGGCGCAGCAGCAGTGAAGGGCGATCACCTTCGATCCGCGTCAGCATCGCGCGGGTCAACGGGCTGCACTTGCGAGTCATCTTCTTCTCGGCGGCGACCAACACAGGATCGGCCTTAGCGAACACTTCGACCAGAGGGTAGTGATCGAGCAGGGCATCGGCGACCCGGCTCTGGTAGAGAAAAACGCGCTCGGCACGCGAGGACGAGCGTTCGGCAGCGCTCTCCTGCGGCTTGGTCGAGGTCGTCGCGCAGCCGCTCACGCCGATCGCCACGGCGGCGCAGGCCAGGATCCGCAATGCTCTGGCAGTACTTTTCAGCATATTCGTCTAGCTCTATTCCTGTCTCACGTTGTTTCCTGACAATCAAGGTTAGACCGGAATTCGATACTAGCCAGTATCGATGCGGCGGACTGTGAATCATTTCGCGCCCCCGGTCTCCGCCGGCCGCACAGGCCGCTAGCGGCCGCGATGTCGCTGCCTTGAACTCGCCGGCACGGATTCATTCGGTCTCGGGTGCGCTGCGTGCCGCGCCTCTGCGCAGCTCGCGCACGAGGGTGTCAGGCGGCCGTGGCTCACGCCGCGGTGCGGCGTCCTGCCCCAAATGCGGCCACAGACCGTGGCGGATCTCTTCCGGTAGGACATTCTCCAGATATTCCAGCGCGGTACCGCGCAAGGCGCGGTCGCTGCTGAAGACGGCCCGAAAAGAGAGCCTGAGCGCATCGCGGTCGAGTACCAGGCTCAGCAGGGTGAAGACATGCTCCAGTCCATAATCGTTGATCAGATTGCTTTCGGTAGCGACCGGATTCTCGCCCTGAATCACCTCGTCGTGGCGGATATCACGTTCCTGCCATTCACTGTCGGGCACGGCAACTTCGCGGGCGCAGGCGGCGAACACCCGGGCGCGATCGATGCGCAGCGCAGGATCCCGGCCAACCATGCGCGATAGCGCGCGAGCACTCGAATAACGGACATTGAATTCGCTGTCATCGAGCGCGTGAAGCAAAACGTCGATCACCCGTGGGTGGTAGGAGACCTCGAGCACGCTGGGCAGACGCTGGCGCGCCAACAGAGGGACGTCGGGGTCGAACAGCGCATCGCCGAGTGCGCCTATGCAGCGCGGGACCAGAAAGCGCAGTTCAGTACGGGCGAGGTCGGCAAGCGTTTCGACGCCCAGCAAGGGAACGATGAACGGCGCGAGTCGCGCGTCCATGAAAGCGCCCTCGAGGCAGGCGCGTACACGGCGTGCGTCTCCCGAGGTCAGGTCGGCGATGCTGCGGGACAATTGCGCACTCGGCTCATCGGGCAGTACGGCCGTTTCCGCAGGATTGCCGCGACTCGTCGTCAGCTGGCCCCGCTGCCGGCGTTGCTGGTCGATGCGGGACAGCAGCAATGCACGTTCGGAAGCAACCGACGTCTCGGCCAGGGTCTGGCGTGTCGTGGCATCGACGACTTCATCGTCGGTGAGTGAAATCAGGCCGCCACGCAAATTGTCCGCGAGTTGGGCGACGTAACCCCGGTAGAGCTGCCTGACCACGACCATGGACAGCAGCGCCAGCAGCATGGCAAACAGGATGATGAGGCCGAGCGGCGTGCCCGGAGCGAGCGCCAGCAGGCCCAGGATGAGCCCGCCGCCGACGACGTCGCCGAGGCGATCGGAGGCGACATCGATGATCGATTTCGTGGGCCGTTTGCGCGCCGGCGGCAGCGGTGTATAGAGCAGCTCGAATGCCGAGCGGAAGAACGAATTCTGCACGACCATCTGCCCGCCGCGCAGCATGACCACCGTCCACAGGCGCAGCGCGAAGACGTTGAGCACGCCGAGGGCCAGCACGATGAACGGTAACGTCGCCAGGGTCGCGCCGATGCCGAAGCGATTCAGCATGCGCGGGCCGAGCACCGATTGCACGACGAACGTGACCACGCCGACCAACGCGTAAAAGCGTCCGAACAGGCTGACCAGCGCGGCTTCATCGGTGGCTGCGCGTGACGCCTCGGCTTTGAACGCGTAGTCCACCAGCGCCGCCAGCGCCGCGACCGAGACCATCAACGCCGCCATCAGCAGCAGATAGCGGTTGCGGAACAGGAGCTGAATCCCGCTTTCGACTTCGAGCTCGAGATTGTGCACGGGGCGTACCGGACGCCCGATGCGCCACACGGTCGCGGCGCAGGCAAAGTGCAGTATGCCGAGCACGGCAATCATGGCGCGCGCATCGAGCAGTGCGGCGACCCGGTCGGCAAGCACCCCGCCCAGGACGCCGCCCAGCGTTGCCGCCGCGGCGACCTGAGCGACAGTGCGTTTGGCGGTGTGCGGATCGAACCGTTCATTGACGACGGACCAGAATCCGGAGATCAGTACCGCGCCGAAGACCGCCATTTGCAGATACAGCGCCAGGGCCGCGAGCCCGGGCTTGGCGCCATGGGCATACCAGATGGCGAGAAACAACGCTGCGCTGACGAGAAAGGCGGTCGGCACGATGCGATGCGGCCCGAAGCGCGTGAGCAGGCGCGACATCACAATGACCGCCAGCATCGACAGCAGTGCGGCCACGATGACCATCTTGGGCAGCTGGGTGATGTGGTAATGCGACAGGAAGATGGCGTCGCGGGTGGCCTTGCCGCCGACCTGGTGGGCGATCATGAGGGTCGCGGAGACCAGCGCGAAACCGGTAGCGAGGGCGGTGCTGCCGGGACGCGTGATCAGCATTCCTGCGACCGCCATGCACTGGCGTGCGCGATGTCGTCGACTCCGTTGGTGGCCATCGATGCTGCCATGGGTATTTGTGAGGCCGTAGGATACTGTGGAGGACGCGACTTAGGGACCTTTGCGCACCCGGCCCGCCGAACACTGCACTGGCGGGTCGGGTGCGTGGTAATCAATGGCGTGCCCTGCCTTCCAGATGCAAACCCTTGGCAGCGGCCTGCGTGCGCACGGTTTCGTAGATCTGTTCGTCGAGCGAGTCATCAGTCTCTCCGGCCGTGGCGAGCTGCGCCGAGATGTAGCGATCCCGATCGGCGGTGAGAGTTTTGATCCGGCCTTCCAGCCGTTCGCGTGTCGCAGCCTTATCATCGATCACGGCGGCGCGCTCTTTCGCAGTCATGGCGGCCAGCGGCGCGGGCAGTGCTGCCGGCGCGAGCGCATCCAGCGCTACGGTGCCGGCGCGCACGGCGGCGACGAGCTCATGCTCCCCGGCGAAGTTCGCTGCCCCACTGGCGGAGGCATTGAACGCTGCGCGCCGTGCTCGCGTGGCCGGCGAGGCCGAGGCGTGCAGCGTAGCCGTGGCGGCTGCCTTGCGCTCAGCCATCTGGCGGGCCGCTGCATCGCCGAAAAAGATCCGGGTGTCGTCGAGGGCGGCCGACAGGTGCGGGGTCACGACGTCGAAAGGCGTCGTGATCGCCACCGCATCACCATCCTGAGCCACATTGAAGTAGCGGCCCTGCGCCAATTTCGCGATATGCATGAATGCAGTTTGCGTGGTGGGCAGGTTGCCGCATTGCACGGCATTGATCACGATGCCGCGAGCTCGTGCGAGTTCGAGCACTGCGGGATATTGCGGCTCGTCCTGATAGTCCATGTGCGGTGGTGCGTCGCCGAGGAGGAAAACGGCTTTGTAGACCGAGTCGTCCGGACTCCAGGACATCTCGCGAACGGCTTCGTCGAGGGCCACCGGCGACGGCCAACACGAAGGCGACGATGACGCGCTGCACGAATGATGCTCGATTCATCGCTGCGCCCTCCGATGCTTCTCGCGCAGCAAGGCAACATCGATGTCGTGCGCGCTCCAGGTCGGCTCGGTGACACTCGTGGCAACGGACGTACTGGCGGTACGGGCGAGCGCCGTTTCGAGCCGGGCGAGTTCGTGTTCGCCGCACAGGCAGGCCTGTTCGACCTCCCGTGCTTTGTGCTCGACCGTGATCAACCCATCATCATGTTGACCGCCAAAGCGGCGGACGAAGACATCAATGGTCTGCGGCTCGGCGCCGACGATTATGTCGCCAAGCCGTTCGGCGTGCAGGAGCTGGTACTGCGGGTCGAGGCGGTACTGCGGCGTACGCGTGGCGCGTTGGACGGCGAGCGCCATCTCGTCATTGACGCCGGTGCGACGGTCGATACCGCGAACCTGAGCGCGTTCGACAGCGAACTCGAACCGCTGCATATCGATCGCCTCGATGCGCAACATTTCGTACTGTTCCGCAATGCCTGGCGCGATGGCCAGCGCTATATTCAAGGTCTGCTTCTCGAAGCCGAAGCGTTTGTCGAGGGCGCGATCGAGCGACCCTGGAGCGCGGTGGAACTCGCGGCGACGGCGGATTTGGCGATCGCCTTTCGCGGTGAAGTCATTGCCCTGGAGCGGCCCGAGGAAACGGCAATAAAGCGACCGCAGCGAGCGCCGGAAGGCGAACTCCTCTATCGTACGCGTCTGTCCGCGCCGCTCGCCGCGTTCGAACTTGTCTACAGCGTTCGCCGCCTGCCGCTGGGCGCGAGTGCGGCGTATCTGGTGTGGGTCGGTTCTGCCATGGCCTTGGTTCTCGCTTGCGGCGCGGTCGTGATCATCCGGGGCAGCCGGCGCCAGCAGCGGCTCATTCGCCAGCAACAGGATTTCGTTTCCGCTGTCAATCATGAACTGAAGACGCCACTCACCACCATTCGCCTGTACAGCGAAATGCTCGAAGCCGGCTGGGTGGGCGAGGCCAAGAAGAGCGGCTATTACACCTTCATCCGCACTGAAAGCGAGCGTCTCTCACGCCTGATCTCGAACGTATTGACCTTGGCGCGAATGGAGCGCGGCCACGCCGCGCTGACTCTGGTGGAGGTGCCATTGGGCGAACTGCTGGCGCGAGTGAGTGTCCGCCTCGCGACGCAGGCCGAGGCGGCGGGATTCACCTTGGAACGCCGTATCCCGGCCGAACTCGGTGCGGTACGCGTGGCCGTCGACGAAGATGCCTTTACCCAGATCCTGATCAATCTGGTTGACAATGCCATCAAGTTCACGCCGCAGGACAGCCCGCGCCGCCTGGAGCTGTCCTGCACGCGGGACGCTGCAGGGTGCGTACGGGTGGCGCTGCGCGATCACGGCTCAGGGGTGCCGTCGGCGCAGATGCGGCGCATTTTCGAGCGCTTCTACCGCATCGAGGATGGTTCGAACCGCGAGGCCGTCGGCACCGGAATCGGGCTCGCCCTGGTGCACGAACTCGCCAGCGCCATGGGCGCGACCGTTGCCGTTGAGAACCGCGATCCCGGCGCTGAGTTCAGCCTGAGTCTGCCGCCCGTGCGCGGCTGAGGACGGCGCCGCGGCCGTCGAACGGCTTTTTGGCCCGCCGCAACGTGTCCTTGAGTTCCCCGACGCCGCTCGGTACCTTGGAGCCAGTCTCGATAGTGGAGGGTGAAAGCGTGAACGGTATCCACGACATGGGTGGATTGACCTGTTTCGGCCCAATCAGGCGCGAAGTGGACGAGCCGGTCTTCCATGACGACTGGGAGCGACGGGTATTCGCCATGATGATGCTGTCCGGCGGCGTGCTGGGCCCGGTCGATTCCTACCGCCATGCGATGGAACGCATGGACCCGGTGAACTATCTCGAGACCACCTATTACGAACACTGGCTGGCCGCCCTGGAGCGTCTCAGCGTCGAACGCGGCCTGGCCGAGGCACCGCGCGCGAGCGCACCGCTCGATGCCGACGTCATCGATGCGATCGTCGCCAGCGGCATGCCGGCCACGCGCGAGGGCGAGGGCGGTGCACCACGCTTTGCCGTCGGCGACGCGGTGCTGGCGAAGAATCTCAATCCCGCCGGGCATACCCGTCTGCCGCGCTATGTCCGCGGCCGAAGGGGCACCATTGCCGACTATCATGGCAATCACGTATTTCCGGATACGGCGGCGCATCTCGCCGGGGAGCATCCGCAACCGCTCTATTCCGTACGCTTCAGCGCGCGCGAACTGTGGGGCCCGGATGCCGCGGCCAGTGATTGTCTTTACATCGATCTGTGGGAAAGCTATCTGGAGGCGAACGCGACATGAGCGAACATCATCATCATCACGATGCGCCGCCGAGCCCCTATCTGGAAAAGCGGCGCAGCGGCGTCGAGACCGCCGAGCTCGAAGCGCGGGTCAAAAAAATGGAGTCGCTGCTGGTCGACAGGGGCTTGGTCACGACGGCGGCTCTCGATCGCATGGTCGAGATCTACGAACACGATCTGGGGCCGCTGAACGGTGCCCGCGTGGTGGCCCGCGCCTGGAGCGATCCAGCCTACAAGGCCCGCCTTCTCGACGACGCTACGGCGGCCATCGCCGAACTCGGGATGAGCGGCCTGCAAGGCGAACATATGGTGGTGGTGGAGAACACCCCGCAGGTCCATAACGTCGTCGTCTGCACCTTGTGTTCGTGCTACCCGTGGCCAGTGCTGGGGCTGCCGCCGTCGTGGTACAAGGATGCGCCCTACCGCTCGCGCGTGGTCATCGATCCGCGCAGCGTGCTGGCCGAGTTCGGCACCGAACTCGGCCCCGAGGTCGAGGTGCGGGTGTGGGACTCGAGCGCCGAGATACGTTATCTGGTGCTTCCCGAGCGTCCGCCCGGCAGCGAGGGCCTCGACGAGGAAGCCCTCGCCGCACTGGTCACGCGCGACGCGATGATCGGCGTCACGCGCTTGCCCGCTCTCGGCGCGACCCCATGAGTGTGCGTGCACGGCCGGAAATTGCCGTCATGGAGCGCGACTGCGCGCTGCCGCGTAAGAGCGGTGAACTGGTCTTTCATGACGACTGGGAGCGGCGTGCGTTCGCCATCGCCGTCACCCTGTGCGAACAGGGCCGTTACGACTGGGAGCAATTTCGCCAACACCTCATCGCCGAGATCGCAGCCAGTGCCAGCGCGGGAGGAGATCCTGCCGCGCCCGATCCCCATGCGCCGGGCTATTACGAGCATTGGCTGGCCGCGCTCGAGAAGGTGCTGGCCGAAAGCGGAATCCTGCCCGCAGCGAACAGCTGAACTGCCTGGCGCTCGCCCTCGCGCGGCATTAGCGCTGCGGTGCACGAAAGCCGGCAGCGCGAGCCTGTTCGGCATTCGCGAAACAACGGTCACCCTGCGCCGGCCTGATCCGCACCTGACCGTAGGCCGGCGACCCGCGCTCGTGATAGATGCGCTGGCCTTTGCTGTTCACGTTTCCTTTCACGGCACAGTCCGACTCGGGGCGACGCGAAGACGGCGCTTTGCGCCGCCACGCCCAAGGCGCCTCGAACTCGGTTTCCCACACACCGCGTTGCGCCGCCCGTGCCCTGTCTTCCTCGGCGACATAACGCTCGGTGTAATGACGATAGGCCAGGGCCATACCGCTCTCGACCATCAAAGCGTTGAGATCCTGGCCGTCGCGCCGGCAAATCGCGATCCCGCGCCCGTATTGATCGCGTTCCGACCAGGCACAGCTGATCGGTTTTCGCTGGATGAGAAATGCCAGTGTCTCGGTGGCAGCGCGGCCGCAGGCCCAGTCCTGGCCGCGCAGGCGGCAGGTCTGCTGGAATTCCGGTGCATCTATGCCCTCGAGGCGAAGCTCGGTGTCATCCACCCGCAGACTGTCGCCGTCGATGACCGTGGCACGGCCGCGGATCTCTCCGGCCTGGGCAGCCGCGCCGGCGGGCATGAGCGCATGAACGACGATGAACAGGAGCATGTAGTTCAGATGACGCATGATGGATATCGGCGCCGGGCTCTTCACGGCCGCCGCCGGCGCTCTGACTCTCGTCGCCGGGAACAGCGGCGCGGCGATCGGAAAAGAGGCGGGTTGCGATTTCGGAA
>JBBDTC010000182.1:0-3518 GCA_040904625.1 Gammaproteobacteria bacterium | reverse complement strand
TATGCCACCCCCGCCTCTGCCGGGAATCGCCGCGACCGGAGGAGTGGCGGAATGCGGCCGCGACGGCGGCGTGAGCATGCTCAGCGAAATGTTCGAGGCCATGCAACGCTGTCCACGCGGAAATTCGAACCACGTCGCGAATCCGGAATTTTGCCAGCGACCATCAGCCGATTGTTGGCCGCTTCGGCGTCGATTCGGGGCGGGCGCCCGCGCGACGCACCGCCTTCCGCGTATACAAACTGCAGGGCTGCTGCCGCGCGGCCCGAACAGCCGTGCATTCAGCGCCGGCCGCCGGCCGCGAGCTGCTGTCGCCGCGCCGTGGTAGCCGCCGCATCGACGGCAAGTGTTTCGTCTGTGGCGCTGCCACAAAGCACGACGCCATAGATTTCGAGTGCACGTTCGGGCGTTTCCCAGCGTTCGAGCACGTCTTTCAGCACGCGCGCCGGCTCGCGCTCGAGTGGGTCGCCGTAGCCGCCGCCGCCGGCATCGATGCCGCGGATGAATTCGCCTTTTTCGAGGCGGCATTCGATGACGCCGGGTAGCTTCTCCTGGGTGCCGTCACGTCCGATTTTGAATGTCTGGGCAGGCGGCCCGTCGCTGCCGCCGCGCACGCCGCGCGGCGCGTTGACCTGGCCGTCGCACATGGCGACGACCATCATCGGGTCACGCCGCGGCCCGTACACGACTTCGGCGCCGGGGGCGCCACGGAAGCGCCCGGCGCCGCCGCCGCCCGGTACCACGCGCAGATGACGAATGAGCATCGGGTGTTTGGACTCCTCGACCTCGACCGAGCCGCGATACATCAGACCGCCGGCGACCGGCAGGCCGTAGTTCAGCCAGCCATCGGTGCTCGGCGTGCCAGGGCCGCCGTTGACCACCAGCCATTCCTGATTGATGTACGGCGCGCCGCCCACACGCCAGTCGCGCCCCGAGATCACGGCGGCGCCGACGCCCATGCCCATGGCAGCCTCGGCCAGGCCGTGGCCGTCGCCGATTTGCGCGAATGCCGTTTGCACCGCATTGACGATGCGATCGCCGATGTTGGTCGTTGCCATCGAGCACGAATGGGGAAAACTCGGGGTGCCGGTAATGCAGCCGTCGCGCAGCTTGACCGACAGGCGCCGGAAGCTGCCGGCATTGTGCGGCACCTCGGAATCGATGCAGTTGAACACGCCGCACAGCGCGTTACTGGTGGCGCAGGCCACCGACTCGTTGAGGCCGAAATCGAGATTGTCGGCGTTGTCGGTGAGGTCGACTTCGATGTGACCTGCTTCCGGGTCGACTGTGACACCGACCTTGATCGGCATACCGTCCGGCATCAAAGGCGGCAGGGGATCGTAGACACTCACGCTTTCCAGCCGGCCGGCTGGCAGTTTTCGGATGGCCTCGATCATGCGTCGCTCGGAATAGGCGAACCAATCGGTGACGAACTGCCGGATGGTGTCGCGGCCGTAGCGCCGGGTGAGTTCGACCAGGCGTCGTTCGCCGATGCGCGCTGCGCCGATAGTCGCCAGGTAATCGCCGTACCACTGCTCGGGAACGCGGATGCGGCGCCGGCACATGCGGATGATGTCGTCGTTGTCCTGGTAATCGCGCTGCACCCGCACACAGGGGAAGATCAGCGCGCCTTCTTCGTAGACGTCGCGCGCATTGGCGTGGTAGGTGCTCGGAATGGAGTTACCACAGTCGGCCTGATGCGCCTTGGCGCAGGCCGTGAACAGATGCTCACCGTCGACGAACACCGGCACCATGTACATGTGATCGGCGGCATGGGTGTTTCCCATGTAAGGGTCGTTGTGCAGGAAAGCATCGCCCGGAGCGAGATCGCCATGCAGGTCGCACATCGCCTGCGTCTGCAGGCTGCTGCCGAAAATATGCACCGGTACGCCCTCACCCGGACACAGCAAGCGATTGTCGGCAGTGACGAGCGAACAGGAGAAGTCGCGGACCACCGCGAGCACCGCCGAGCGTGCCGTGCGCAACAGCGTGTTGGTCATTTCACGGACGATGGCGTTGAGGCGGTTGGCCAGAACGGCCATCAGCACCGGATCCATCTCGTAGGCGACAATTGGGGATTCGTTCTCATTCATGGACATCACACCTCAAGGGATCCGGCCATCGTATCGGCACTGCGAATGGATGTATTCCATTTTGTCACCGGCTCGAACAGGTGTTCGACGTCCATGATTTGATGCGATTCCTTGTGCAGCCGTGTGGTTGCTCCCTGCCCGGTCAACGCGATCAACGGCGCATGATCCATATTGGCGTCGGCAACGCCAGTCAATAGGTTGGTCGCGCCCGGTCCCAGCGTGCCGAGGCAGCCGGCGGGATTGCCGGTCAAACGGCCATAAATCTCCGCCATGAATGCCGCGCCCTGCTCATGTCGCGTCAGGATGAATCGAATCTTCTCGGATTTTTCCAACGACAGCATGAAGTCGGCGTTTTCCTCGCCCGGTACGCCGAAGATGTATTCGATGCCTTCGTTCTCCAGACACTGAACCAGCAGGTCAGATGCTTTCATCGTTGGGCTCCGTTCTGTCCTGATTGCATAGCCGACACGCTCGTGGCGCGCTCGCCACGAGCGGGCTTCAGAGATGGGCGCGATACCAGTCGAGGGCCGCAGCGGCTGCCTGATCGAGGTAGTCCATGTAAACGTCGTAGTGGCGACAGTCGATCTCGACGAGCTGTTTGGGCTCGCCCATGGCAGCGAAGGCCTCGCGCTGCCAGGCAGTTGGCGTGGTGGTATCACTGCCCGCGATGATCATGAGCAATGGCGTCGGAGCGATCCTGGGTGCAAACGCAACTGGCTCGTAGGTCCGCAGAAGGTCGAACGAACGCAGCGTCAGCTCGTTACGGTAGCGACCGGCGGTGTCCTTTCGTGCAACCCATTCGGCCGTTTCCGATCCGCGCGTTGCGGCCGTCGTGACGGCAGGCGGCTGGCCGCGGCGGCGGGCGTCGCGCTCATCGTCGAGCCGGGCCAGAAAGGCGGGCTGTTTGTCTGCGGGCACCCAGGTCTCGAACGTGCGTGATCCGCTGGTCAGCGGCACCTGGGCGACCGCGCAGCGCACGCGCCGGTCGAGCGCGCTGACGGTCAGCACATGGCCGCCAGCGTAGCTCGTGCCCCACAGGCCGATGCGCCCCGGGTCGATACCGGGGAGCGCGCGCGCAAACGAAATTGCCTCGCGGAGATCCTCCACCTGGCGCCAGGGATCGGTCTCGCCGCGCGGCCAGCCGGCGCTGCGGCCCCAATTGCGATGGTCATAAGCGAGGCAGGCGAACCCGGCGCCGACGAATTTTGCGGCGTACTCGGCGAGATCGAGATCGATAATGCCGCTGAGCCCATGGGTGAGAATGATCAACGGGCAGGCGGCAGGGGCTTGGTCAGGTCGTATCAGCCAGCCGCACAAGGCAATGCCGTCGCTCTCGAAATGGAGTTCCTGGAAATTCATATCGTCTCCGTAACCTAGCAGCCTGTCGGACTCAGGCCGCATCTACTGCGGCGGTGGGATAACGGCCCA
>JBBDTC010000181.1:0-5114 GCA_040904625.1 Gammaproteobacteria bacterium | reverse complement strand
GAGGCGATGCGTTAGGTGATGAAACCCTGCGCGAGGAACCGGTCTCTCCCCATGTCGCCATCCTCGACCAGCTCGTCGCGCGTCATCCGTTGCCACAGACGCCTGGCGGTGCTTCTGTCGGTTATCGCTTCGTGCGCCTGATCGGGCAAGGCGCGAGTTCCCGCGTCTACCTGGCCGAACGGATTACAGACAATACCTCGCTGGTGCTCAAGGTCATCGACATCAGCACCAGCCTCGACATCCAGATAGTGGAGCGATTCATCCGCGAGGCCGAGATCGTCTCGGCCATCACGAATCCGTATGTCGTCAGGTTCTACGACTACGGCTTGACGCAGGCTTATGGCTATATCGCCATGGAATTCTTTACACGCGGGGATTTGAAACAACGCATCGAGCGCGGTGTGAATGTCGATGATGCGCTCAATTACGTGCGTCACATCACGCTTGGGCTCGAGGCGATCCATGCCCACGGCATCATCCATCGCGACCTCAAGCCCGGCAATATCATGTTTCGTGCCGATGACAGCCTCGCGCTGGCCGATTTCGGCATCGCACGGCGTCTCGACAGCACCAGCGATCTCACCAACCATGGCAGTGTCCTGGGCACGCCGAACTACCTCAGCCCGGAGCAGGCGCTGGGTGAGCCGGTCGACCATCGTGCCGATCTGTACAGTGTCGGTGTAGTGCTGTTCGAGATGGTGGCTGGGCGCAAGCCGTTTCAGGCCGAGAGCGCCGCGGCGCTCATCTATCAGCATGTCCATGCCGACATTCCGAAGTTGCCGGCACCGCTACGCCACCTCCAAGCGCTGATGGACTGCCTGCTGGCCAAGCGGGCGTCATCACGGGTCGAGTCTGCAAGTGCGCTGCTGGACCTGCTCGACGATATCGCGCGCTGCCCCTGAGGCTCCGCACTGCTTGAAATCGGCCTCTCGCGCCTACACCCTGATCGGGTAGACAGCGCCATCCCCGCTGCTGGCAGCCTGTCGGACTCAGGGCGCATCTACTGCGCCCTGAGTCTGACAGGCTGCCAGGTAGCGGATCTACTTGGTCCTCCTGAGCAAATTCGTCCATGAATGAACAACAACCAGAAATCATCCAGCCCAACGACTTCGACGAAAGCAGCAAACATGTACCGGCGCGAATATCCGATGTACTTCCCGAGCAGGTCCTGGTGCTGCCGCTGCGTGCCCGACCCTTCTTCCCGGCGCAGACCATGCCGCTGGTCGTCGAAGAGTCGCTATGGCGTGAAACCATCGAACGGGTGGGCAATACCCCGCACAAGCTGATCGGCCTGGTCTATCGCCAGCCGGGTGTCGAGGATGGCGCGCCGGCGCCGCAGGACTTTGCCGAATGGGGCACGGTTGCCCGCATCCATCACCCGATGCAGGAAGGCGGTCGTATCCAGTTCATCGCCGAAGGGGTCGAGCGGTTCCGCATTCGCCACTGGACGAAAGCCGAGCGGCCCTTTCTGGCCCAGGCCGATTATCCACGCGTGGTGCCGGACCAGAGCCAGGAGGCTCGGGCGTACGCCTTGGCAATCATCAACAAGATCAAAGATCTCTTGCCGCTCAATCCGCTGTACAAGGAGAGCCTGAAGGCCTTCCTCGATCGTTTCTCACCGGACGATGCCTCCCCGCTGGCCGATTTCGCCGCGGCCATGACCAGCGCCGGCGCGGCGGAATTGCAGGAGGTCCTGGAGACCATCCCACTGCTGCGGCGCATGGAGAAAGTGCTGCTGCTGATTCAGCATGAACTGGAAGTCGCCGGTCTGCAGACGGAGATCCGTAAACGCGTCGAAGAACGTATGAGCGAGCAGCAGCGTGAGTTCTTCCTGCGCGAACAGCTCAAGCAGATTCAGAAAGAGCTGGGGATCTCCAAGGACGACAAGACCGTGGAGCTGGAGCGCTTTCGCGCCCGTCTCGAAGATCGCAGCGTGCCCGAAGGCGCAATGGTGCGTATCGAAGAGGAGATGCACAAGTTCTCGATGCTCGAGGCGGGCTCGCCAGAGTACGGTGTCACCCGCAATTATCTCGACGCGCTGACCGATCTGCCCTGGGGCGTGACGTCGAGCGATAACGTCGATCTGGATCATGCCCGCACCACGCTCGACAGCGACCATGCCGGGCTCGATGACGTCAAGGAGCGCATTGTCGAATTCATCGGTGTCGGTCGCCTCAAGGGTGAAATCGCGGGTTCCATCCTGCTTCTGGTAGGGCCGCCTGGTGTCGGCAAGACCTCCATCGGACAATCGGTCGCAAATGCGCTGGGCCGGAAGTTCTATCGCTTCAGCGTCGGCGGCATGCGCGACGAAGCGGAAATCAAGGGCCATCGGCGAACCTATATCGGCGCCATGCCGGGCAAGTTCATCCAGGCCATTCGCGAAGCCGGCACCGTCAACCCCGTCATCATGCTCGATGAAGTGGACAAGATCGGCGCTTCCTATCAGGGCGACCCGGCCTCGGCGCTGCTCGAAGTCCTCGATCCGGAGCAGAACGTCAGTTTTCTGGATCATTATCTCGACGTTCGTGTCGATCTCTCCAAGGTTCTGTTCATCTGCACCGCGAATCAGCTCGACACCATCCCCAGGCCGCTACTCGATCGCATGGAGGTCATCCGTCTGTCGGGTTATCTGACCGCGGAAAAAGTGGCGATTGGATCGCGATTCCTGTGGCCCAAGCAGCGGGCCCGTGCCGGATTGAAAGCGTCTTCGGTGCGTATCAACCAGGCCGCGATGAAAGCCATCGTCGAGAATTATGCGCGCGAGGCCGGTGTGCGCAGCCTCGAGAAACTGCTCGGGCGCATCGCACGGAAAGCGGCGATCCGCGTGATCCGCGACAAAGATGCCAAGGTCTCGGTCACGGCTTCGAACGTGGCGGACTTCCTCGGTGCGGCGCCGTTCCGTAAGGCCGTGCCCCAGCGCGGCGTCGGTATCGTGACCGGGTTGGCGTGGACCGCCCTCGGCGGCGTGACTCTCGATGTCGAAGCGACCCTGGTGCATAGCAAGAATCGTGGCTTCAAGCTGACCGGGCAACTCGGCGACGTGATGCGTGAATCGGCCGAAATCGCTTACAGTTATATCGCCGCCCATCTGGATGAATATGAAGGTGCGAGTGATTTCTTCGACGAAGCCTACGTGCATCTGCACGTGCCCGAGGGGGCGACACCGAAAGACGGGCCGAGTGCCGGTGTCACCATGGCCGCGGCCCTGCTCTCACTTGCGCGCGGGCAACGGATCCGCCGGCCACTGGCCATGACGGGCGAGCTGACCTTGACCGGACGCGTGCTGGCTGTCGGCGGCATTCGCGAGAAGATCATCGCAGCCCGTCGCGCCGGAGTACGCGAAATCATCCTCCCGGAGGCGGTGCAAAGCGAGTTCTCCGAACTGCCGCCCTATGTGCACAAGGGGATGCGCGTGCATTTCGTCGACGATTTTGGCGAAGTCGCAAAAATCGCCTTCGGCGCTGTGCGTGCCCAGCGCGGCCGGCGCAGCTGAGGGCTAAGGACCCTGGCCAATATTATCTGTACATTCGGCCGCCCCTGAGCGGCCGCTGCGGCGTTGCGTTTTGGCAATAGTCCCACTATTACCGGCAAAACGCGCCTTGCAGCACCCACTCAGGAGCACCCTCGGTGTTGACCAGATAATATTGCCCAGGGCCCTATCCGCCGGAGCGCGTCAGCAGAGCGCGAGCGCGGCGGCCGAACTCCGGCAGCGCCAGCATGCCGGCCACCATGCCGCAGAGGGTGAGCGCGGCCACCGCGGCGAATACCCCGGGGATGCTGACACCGAACGCATACAGCGCCATTGTGAAGCCGGCCGAGGCGACCATGAACAAGGCGTTGGTGATGTTGAGCGCCGCCAACATGCGCGAACAGCGCTGCGGGGGGACGCGGTTCTGCAGGGCAGCGTATAGCGGCACGATGTAGAGCGCGCCGCCGGTGCCGACGAGGGTCAGGTCGACAAACATCCGCACGGCCGGTCCATGCGTGAAAAACGAGGCGAGTGTCAGGCTTGCCGCCCCTGGCGTCGGCGTGCCGGCCAGCCAGACATCTGCGGCGGCCAGGCTCATGAGGAGCGCAGCCAGTGGCACCAGGCCGAGCTCGATACGCGAGCGCGACAACTTCTCGCAGGCGAGCGAGCCGATGCCGATGCCGAGCGTGAAGCCGGTACTGAGCAGCGTCACGGCCTGTTCGTTCGCGCCAAGGAGTACCTTGCCGTAAGTGGGGATCACGCTGAGATATGTCGCACCGGCAAACCAGAACAAAGAAATCAGCAGAATGAGGGTAAACACGCCGCGATCGCGGCTGCTCTCGTACACGATGCGCCAGGTCGACCGCAGCAGATTCTTATCGATGATGATGCTCGCATCGTTCGGCACGGCAGTCGGAATGTAGCCACTGGCGATGCGGCCCACGCCCGCAATACCGATGACGCACGCGATGATCGCCATGGGTGCGGCCGTTCCCAGGCTGGCGAGCAGACCGCCGGTCATGCCGCCGACCAGAATGGCGACGTAAGTCCCGAGCTGGATCAGGCCATTGCCGCCGGTGAGCTCTTCGGCGGTGAGGTGTTGCGGGAGCACGCCGTACTTCAACGGGCCGAAGAACGTCGATTGCATACCCATCAGGAACAGAACGGCGAGCAGGAAGGGATAACTGCTGATCCAGAAGCCGATGGCGCCCAGCCCCATGATGGCGATCTCGGCACTTTTGATCAGGCGTATCAGACGCGATTTTTCGTACTTGTCGGCCAGCTCGCCGGCGAGCGCCGAGAACAGGAAGAAGGGCAGGATGAAAATGCCGCCGGTGAGCACGACCAGCATGCGCGTGTCCATTCCGGTCTGCGCGGCGACGGTAAAAGTGACGAAGATGACCAGCGCAAAGCGGAAGACATTGTCGTTGAACGCGCCCAGGAACTGGGTGATGAACAGCGGCGCGAAGCGCCGCGAGCGAATCAGTGAAGCTTGGGACATGACCTCAGGGCCCGTGCCAGAATAACTCAGCTATTTGGAACGCCGATCCATCCCGTCTGGCAGCGTTGCTCGTCAGTTGAATAGGACCCCTATTCGCCCTCCTCGCGCCTTGCCAGTCGGGCGCCTCGACGCCCCAAACAACCA
>JBBDTC010000180.1:0-5146 GCA_040904625.1 Gammaproteobacteria bacterium | reverse complement strand
GCCGGCGCAACAAGATGACCGGCGTCGCCGAGCAGTTCCAGTACATCCTGCGCGACGAATCGATGCACATGAATTTCGGCATCGACGTCATCAACCAGATCAAGGTCGAGAATCCGAACCTGTGGACGGAAGCGTTCCAGCGCGAAATCGGCGATTTGGTCCGCGAAGCGGTCAAACTCGAGATCGCCTACGCCCACGACACCATGCCGCGCGGCATCCTCGGCCTCAACGCCAATATGTTCGAGGACTATCTGGGCTTCATCGCCAACCGGCGCTGCGCCCAGATCGGCCTGGCCGAGCCCTATCCCGGTGCGACCAACCCCTTCCCGTGGATGAGCGAAGTCATCGACCTCAAGAAGGAGAAGAATTTCTTCGAAACGCGGGTGACCGAATACCAGACAGGCGGTGCACTTAGCTGGGACTAATTGGGCATTAGACCAGATCTCCTTGCATGGGAGCTATGTGTGCTGCATTGGCCGGTGGAGCCCCAAACTCTACCGGCCATTTTTATGCCAGCCCGCGACACGCGCCTGCCGGCGGCGCCACCGTCGCAGCCCTATTGTGCCTGCTCAGGCGGCACCCACTCAACCGAGCGGCCAGCCGCTACGGCCGCCGCCCGCGAACGCGGCGTGTCCGGCGCGGTCGCTGACCCGCACAGGCAGACCATGGCGGCGCACCAGCGTCGGCAGGTAGGCGTCGACCAGGCCGGCGTCCGCCGCGGCCTCGACGCCGGCGTAGCGGCAGGCCGCGGCCGGCGCTGATTTGACCAGCAGCACACCTGCCGCCCCCAGCAGCACGGCCACCCGGTAGGCGATGCTGTCGGCCGTTACGGCCCAGGTCTGCGGCAAGTCCAGGCCGCGGCACGGCGGCTGCGGCAGCCACAGCCCGCAGCCGCTCGCCGGCGCCGCCTCTAACGCACTGAAGACCTCGAGCGCAGGCGCGAGACGCGCCGCGATGCGCGCGTTCAGTGCCATCGCCGTCAAAGCGCATTCATCGGCCAGCGCGTCATCGAAATGCCAGCTCGCCTGCAGGGCGCGAATTTCATCGGCGAGCGCGCCGCCGCCGATGACCACCGTGCACGGCTCGGGCGCCGTGGCGCAGGCCTCGAGCCAGGCCGCCAGATCCGGCGCGTGCATCATCGCGCCGCCGAGCTTAACGACCCACATACTGCACTTCGGCATCGCTGAACACGTTCAGCATGGCGGCCGCCTTGTCCAGCGATTCCTGGTACTCGTCTTCGAGCACCGAATCCATGACGATGCCGCCGCCCGCCCAGCAATACAGCCGGCCGCCGACATGGAGCAGCGTGCGGATGGCGATGTTGGTGTCCATCTGCCCGTCGTACGAGACATAGCCGAGCGCACCGCAGTAGACGCTGCGCCGGGTCGGCTCGAGCTCCTCGATGATCTCCATCGCACGGCGCTTCGGCGCACCCGTGATCGAACCGCCCGGGAAGCAGGCCCGCAGGACATCGAGCGGCCCGAGTTCCGCGCGCAGGCGACCGCGTACCGTGCTCACCAGATGATGGACGCGGCTGAACGACTCGATGTCGAACAGATGCGGCACCGTCACACTGCCGACGACACAGGTCTTGCCCAGATCGTTGCGCAGCAAGTCGACGATCATCACGTTCTCCGCGCGGTCCTTGCTGCTGCCGGCCAGCGCCTCGGCCAGCGCCCGGTCGCGCACCGGATCGGCATCGCGACGCCGCGTGCCCTTGATCGGGCGGGTCTCGACGACATCGCCGCGGAGTTCGACGAAGCGTTCCGGTGATGAACTCAGCACCGCGCCCTGCGGCAGGCGCAGAAACGCCGCGTGCGGTGCACTGTTGAGCAGGCGCAGGCGCTGGTAAGCATCCCAGGGATCGCCGCTGGCCGCGGCGCTGAAACGCTGCGCGTAATTCACCTGGTAGCAGTCACCATCGCGAATATAACGCTTGATGCGCGCGAAGGCGGCCGCGTAGGCGTCGAAACCGAGTTCAGCACGGACGGCGGCCGTGACGACGAAATCGGTGCTGAACGTCGCCGGTGTCAATGTGCGCGGCACCGCGAGCAGGGCACAGTCGGCAGCGACGACTTCCGCACCCTGACCGCGATGCACGTACCAGGCGCGGCGCGTGTGATGGTCGACCACCAGACAGCGCCGGTAGAGGCCGACCGCCATATCGGGGAAGTCGATGTCGCGACGTGCACGCGCCGGCAGGCGTTCGATACGGCGCGCGAGATCGTAGGCGAAAAGCCCGATCGCGCCGCCGGTGAACGGCAGCGATGAATGCGCGGCTTCGCGCCCGAGTTCGGCGCCGACCAGCGCGAACGGATCGGCCGCCGATTCATCCGTCCATCCGTCGCGCTCGATGTAAGTCACCGCGCCGCGGGTGGTCAGGGTGGCGGCGGGTTCCCAGGCGGCGATATCGTAGCGGCCGCCGCCGCCCCCGTTACGGCAGCTGTCGAGGAACACGAACCAGGGCCGCGCCGACAAACGCTGCAGGCGCGCCGCCGTATCCACCCAGTATTCGATTTCGACCAGGGCCGGCGGGGCCTGCGTCATGCGGTCATCCACAGCAGCTTGCCGGCCGCCACCGCGGGCGCGGCGATGGCCGCCGCCTCGGCGTGTTGCGGCGCCACCCCGAGCAGCGCATCGAAGCCGCGGTAATGCCGTCCCTGCGCGCGCGCCAGCGCGGCGACGATGAAACGCCCGACCCCGGCACCGATGAGCACCGGCTCTGCCGGCGGATTCGTGTGTCGACTGCACACCAGCTCCAGTGCATCGCCAATCTGCTGGGCCTGGACACGCGCCACATAGGCCGCGACCCGGCGCATCTCCTCGGCGCTGGTCACCGCCAGATCGAGGCCCAGCATGCGCGCCAGACGCCGTGCACTGCCTGACACGTCCTTGCTGCGACCATCCGCCGTCGGCATCAGATCGTGATGCGCCTCGATCTCGCCGAGCAAGCGATAGACATCCGCCGTGGTAGCGAACACTTCCGCCGCCAGCGGCTGCCAGCGCCCACGAAACGGCACCGTACCGCACACGCCGATGACCGGCGTGCGCACAGCGCCGGTATAGACCAGTTCGCCGGCGCCCAGGCGTGCCGCGTCGTCGCGGCCTTCGCACCGCACCTCGTTGTCGGCGATCGGCACGATGTCGGTAGTGGTACTGCCGATATCGAGCAACACGCCGTCGCCGATCAGTTCGGCGGTGAACGCGGCCAGCGCCAGCCAGTTGGCCGAGGCCACCGCACTGACGGCGCTGCCGCAAACCTCCTCGGGCGATAACCAACCCTGATAACCACCGAAGATGCGCACCCGTGCAGCGGTGCTGATCAGCTGCAGGAAGTGATCGACTATCTGGCGTACGCCGTCGGCGCGATCGCTGAACACGTCGCACAGCTCGCCGGTCATGGTCACGGCGTGGACCGCATCCGCTGCGTCGATGGGAAAATCGATCAACGCACAGGCGCGCCCCAGTTCATGGATGCCCCGCCACAGCGGGCAGGCAATCTGGCGCACCGCCGTGACCTGGCCGCGTGCGTCGATGCGGGCCACCTTGAGATGCGCACCGCCGATGTCCCAACCGAAATAATTTCCGCTCATAGGATTGCCAGCACCGAATCAGCCATCGACAATCCCGCGAGCATAACGCAGCCGGCCCGGCCGGCGTACAGCACGGAACACACAGACCAACGCTCATGCAAATAATCCCCGTCATCGATCTCAAGGACGGCCAGGCCGTTCACGCCCGCCAGGGTCAGCGCGAGCACTATCAGCCCTTGGTCACGCGCTTCGCCGCGAGCGCCGATCCCCTGGCGGTGACGGCGGGCATGCTCGAGCACCTGCCGATCACGGCCATCTACATCGCCGATCTCGATGCCATCATGCACGGCGCGCCCAATACGGTGACCGTGCGCGCGATCGCCGCACGCTATCCACAGCTGCGCATCATCGTCGATGGCGGTTTCGGGCCGGCGCAGTCACCCGCCCCCTATCTGGCTGCGGACAATATCGATATCGTCATTGCCAGCGAGGCGAACGCTGCCATGGATGACTACACCGTGATCCGCGACACCCTGCCGGCGGCGCGCTGCCTGCTCTCACTCGATCGTGATGCCAACGGCCCGCGCGGTTGCGCTGCGTTGTTCGCGCAGCCGGAGGCCTGGCCCGATCGCGTCATCCACATGAATCTGGCGCGGGTGGGTGCCGAGGGTGGACCCGATTTCGCCGGGCTCGAGACCCTGCTCGCCCTGGCCGGCACGCACCGCGTACTGGCCGCCGGCGGCGTTCGTCACCGCGCCGATCTCGAGTGTCTGGACAGGCTTGGTATCGACGCCGTGTTGATCGGCACGGCCTTGCACGACGGCCGGCTCGATGCGCCCGACTTCGACGGCCTGCACTCGAAGACGACATCCTGTTGAAACAAAAACGCCCCGGCATGCAGGGCGTTCTCGTTAAGGACCCTTAGGCCCTTAGGGCCCGGCAGGCGATCAGCTGTGCGCCTGGAACGGATGGTCCACGGAGCTCTTCTTGGCCACGACATCGGCAGCCTTGGGCTCGCGGGCGACCGCGCGCTTGATGGATTCCTTGGTGGCCTGGTAGTTGTAGTCCTGAATCTTGTTGTTGTCTTCGGCCAGCCAGTGGATGAACACACCGACGCAGATGAAGATGTCGTCGGCTTCGGCGGCCGGAATGGTGCCGTCTTCGACGCTGTCGGCAACCGCCATGGCGACGCCGCGCTGGGCCGGGCCGAACATCTGCACGGCCTGCTTGGAGCCTTTGATGGTGACCTTGTTGAACATGACGGTGTTCGGTTTGCAGGCGAGGTTGGGAGCGACCACCGCCAGCAGGCTCGAGAAGCCGTCCTTGTTATTCGTCAACGCATTGCAGAATGCGCTTTCGGCGGCGCTTCCGCGCGGGCCCATGATCAAATCGATGTGGGCGACTTCGTTTCCATCGCCAACCAGCGATTCGCCTACGAGTACACGATCGACAACTGCCATGCCACGTTCTCCTTCTGGTGTTTGGGATTCTACGGTTTGTGTTCCAAAGAGTGCTTTGAATATCGACATAAGCACCAACTCCTCGTCAGCGTTTCAGTGCACGCATCTCTCGCGACACAGTGCGTGTTTGCAGAGCTTCCTTTACTCGATTCC
>JBBDTC010000179.1:0-30505 GCA_040904625.1 Gammaproteobacteria bacterium | reverse complement strand
CGCTCCGCCTTGCCGGATCACGACAATGGCCACAGCAGCGCCGAACAATGAAAGATCAACAGGCCCTAGCAGCCCCAGTGCCAAGTCCGTTCACCTCCGCAGCATCTGCGCCCCCCGCCCGTTCGACGCGACGCTGGCTGTTGGCGCTGCTCGTCCTCGCGGCCTGGTATCTGCCCTTCGCAGCCCACGTCGGTCTGACCGGCTTCGTCGCTGACGACGCACTCTACCTGCTCATGGCCGATGCGTTCGGCGCGACCGAACCCGACGACATGATGCTGAACTATGTGCTGCAGGTTGCGCACCTGCCACCGCTTTATCCCCTCGTGCTCGCTCTCGCCGGCGGGGGCAGCGCGACGCTCCAAATCGCCCATTTCGTCCAGGCAGTGTTGGTACTCATCGCCCTGCTCACGCACGGCTGGCTGGCGCGTGAAGTGTTCATCTCCGACCGCCATGGACTGCTCGTACTGCTGATCCTGGCGACACTGCCGGCGACCTTGCTGCTCAGTACCGAGTTATGGAGCGAGTTTCTTTATCTCGCCCTCTCCGGCGGTGCTTTGATCGCTGCGCTCGCCGCGCGCCGCTATCCGCCCTGGTGGCTTCTGGTTGCAGTGCTGACCGGGCTGGCCGCGGTGACGCGCGGCGCCGGGGCGGTCCTGATCGCGGCACTGCTCGTGACGCTGGCAGTGCGCGCCCGCCGCTATGTCCTGCCGTGCAGCTTGCTCGCCGTGCTGCCGCTGCTGGCGGTGGCCGCGCTCGGCCTTGGCGGCAGCAGCGATTATGTCGAGATCTTCTCACGCGGGGTCGGTGACCCGGCCGGCCTGCGCAGCGTCGTCGCCGGCAATCTCGACGCCTTATGGCACGGTTACCTGACGCTGTTCGATCCGCAGCCCGGGCGCATCACGGAAATCGTCGGCGCGGCGACGTTGTTCCTCGCCCTGTTCGGCCTCATGTGGCGCCTCGGTGCGCACGAGCTCGATGCCTATTACGTCGCCGGCTACGGCCTGCTGCTGCTGGTCTGGCCTTACCCCGATCACGCGCCACGCCTGGTCTATGCCATCGCTCCGTTGTTGATCATCCTCGCCGGGGTCGGCAGCGCCAGCCTCGGTGCCCTGGTCGACTGGCTGCTCGGCAGCCGCCCGGCCAGTCTGCCGCTGCTCGCCCTGTTGGTGCTGAGCTGCGCCTCGAGCGCGCCGCTGGCCGGCCGTTACCTGACCAGACTCCCGTCCGACCTCGACGGCTATCACGCGACCCGCTACTGGTTGAGCGCCGCTTCACCCGCAGCCGGCACGGCCGATTTACGTGTCAAACGCGCCATGGCCCGACTCATGGAGAATGCCGGCAGTGTCGTGTCGCCGCGCGATTGCATCTATGCCAGGAACCCGCAAGCGGTGATGTTCTACGCCCGACGCGTGTCGTGGCCGCCGGCGACCGGCGACCGGCGACCGACACGACCGCGCTGCCGCTTCCACCTTCTGCTCGCCGACGACCAAGTGGTCACCAACTATCGCGCCCTGTGGCCGACCTATGAGGTAGCGCTACAGGAAGAAGTCGCCGGTGGCACCGCCGGGGTGCTGGTGCGATATCCCTGACCGGAGCCGCTGGTTCGCGAGGGCAGAGCCGTCGCCGCACTGGTCCGGGGCGGCCGTCGCAACCAGGACCATCTGGTCAAACCCACCCCACTGCGGCACCATGCCGGACGCACCGCGAGCCTGGTCGGGGAGGACCATCTGCATGCGACCTGCCGCTTTCGAATTCCTGCGCCCGCGTACCATCGACGATGCCCTGGCAGCGATAGCCCGCGGCGGCCGGCCGCTCGCCGGCGGCCAGAGCCTGCTGCCCGTGATGCGCCTGCGCGATACCGAACCCACCGCGCTGGTCGACCTCGACGCCATCGCGCAGCTCGACGGGGTTTTGCGCTGCGATGACGAGCACCTTCACATCGGTGCCCATGTCACCCATCGCGCCATCAGCGAGCACCCGGAGGTCGTCGCCGAGTTCCCGTGGCTGAGCGAGGCTGCGCGCGGCATCGGCGACGTCCAGGTGCGCAATCTCGGTACCGTACTCGGCAATCTGTGCTGGGCGGATCCGCGGGCCAATATGGCTGTGGCGCTGCTGGCCAGCGACGCCAGCGTGATTGCCGCCGCACCGAACGGTGCACGTGAGCGCATCGCGCTGGGCGAGTTTTTCATGGGTTTCCGCCGCAACGTGCTCGGTTCGCGCCTGGCCGTGGCCATCGTGGTTCCCCGCCACTCCGGCGCGCGCGGCAGCTACCTCGAATTCTCCCGCCAACCTCAGGATCTCGCTCTCGTCAATGTCTGCGTGGTGCGTCAAGGCGAACTCATGCGTATCGCGGTCGGCGGCATCGCCGACGTGCCGGTACGCCTCCAGGCGGTCGAAGATGCGGGAATGGCCGCGCTCGAGCACACTCTCACGCGTGCCCACTACGCACCCGTCGTCGATCATCACGGCGATGCCGATTACAAGCTCCATCTCGCCGGCGTACTCGCACGCCGCGCGCTGGCCGCAAGCGGTGCGCGCGTATGAACCGCTTCGACGTCTGCATCGAGGTCAACGGCCGCGCCGTCAGCGCACAGGTCGAAGCGCGGCTGCTGCTGGTCGATTTTCTGCGCGATCACGCGGCGACCAAGGGCGTGCGCGTCGGCTGCGAGGAAGGGGCCTGCGGCGCATGCACTGTGCTGCTCGACGGTCGTACGGTCAAGGCCTGCCTGGTGTTGGCGGTGCGCGCCGATGGCAGCAAGGTGACGACCGTCGAGGGTCTCGCCGAGGGCCGTACGCTGTCCAGGGTGCAGGAAGCCTTCATCAGCTGCCACGCCCTGCAATGCGGCTACTGCACGGCTGGCATGGTCATCAGCGCGACGGCCTTCCTCGCGGAGCGCGGCGCTGCGGACTTCAGCGATGACGACGTCCGCCAGGCGCTCTGCGGCAATATCTGTCGGTGCACCGGCTACAACAACATCATCCACGCGGTAAAAGTCGCCGCCGGCCGCGCCCAGCCCCTCGCCGTGCCCGAGAGCGAACAAACGAGCGCAGACGGCTGGATAGGCAAGCCTGTGCCACGGCGCGAAGACCGCCGTATCGTCGCCGGCCGCGGCCGCTATGCGGACAACGTTGGCGAAGCGGGCGATCTGCACGCGGCCGCTGCACGCGCGACGCGCGCTCACGCCCGCCTCAAACGCATCGATACGCAGCGCGCGAAAGCGATGCCGGGCGTGCATCTCGTGATCACAGGCGAAGAAGCGAAAGCCCACTGGCAGCCGATCTCGCCGACCATGGATCTGCTGGACTTGAAGCTACCTCGCCGCTATCCGCTGGCGACCGACAAGGTCGTGTTCTACGGCGAGCCGGTCGCGCTGGTCGTCGCCGATACCCCATACCAGGCCGAGGACGCCGCGCGCGCCGTCGTCATCGAATACGCCGATCTGCCGGTCAATGTCGCCGCCCTCGAGGCGACGAATGCGGTGGGCGACGCGCTCCTGTATCCCGACTGGGGTTCGAACATCCAGGTCGAGTTCGCGACCACGCACGGTGACATCGAGGCCGCATTTGCGAGCGCGGATCTCGTCGTCGACGAGCACATCGGCTCGCACCGCTTCGGCGCGATGCCGATGGAAACGCGCGTCGCCCACGCGAGCTGGGACGTCGACGACGAGCGCCTCACCGTCCACGCCTCGACCCAGATCCCGCATCTCACGCGGCTGATGCTCGCACGTGTGTTCGGCATTGCCGAAACGCGCATCCAGGTGACGGCCGGCGATGTCGGTGGCGGCTTCGGCGCCAAGCTCTCGGTGGACTGCGAGTTCCTCCCCGTGCTCGGCAGCCTGCTGACCGGGCGGCCGGTGAAGTGGTTCGAATCGCGCTCGGAATGGATCCATGCCGGCTTCGCCGCGCGCGACTACCACACCCGCTCGCGCGCCGCGTTCAAGCGCGACGGCACGCTCATCGCGCTCGATACCGATATCCTCGCCGACGTCGGCTGCGACGGCGCCGAGCGCGCCTGCGGTTTGGGCATGCCGATCAATGGCGGTACCTATGCGCCCGGCCCTTATCGGTGCGGCATCTATCGCACCCGCGTGCGTTGCGTGGTGACCAACAAGGCGCCCTACAATGCCTACCGTGGCTACGGCAAGGACCTCGCGAATCTCCTGATCGAGCGCGTGCTCGATCAGGCCGCCGACCAGCTCGAGATCGATCCGCTCGCGATCCGGCGCAAGAATCTCCTGCTCCACTATCCACATCAGCTCGTCACCGGCCCTATCCTCGAGAACGGCACCGCGCGTGAATCGCTCGATCGCCTGGCCGAGGTGATGGATCTGCGGGCGCTGCGCATCGCGCAGGCCACAGCGCTCGGCGAAGGGCGCTATCTCGGTATCAGCCTGATTCCCTATATCGAGCCCGCCGGCGCGACCTTCCCCGGTTCGCTGTGCCAGAACTACGAGGCCGTCGGCATGCGCATCACCGCCGACGGCAGCGTGCAGGTTCTGACCGGTATGCAGAACATCGGCCAAGGTATCGAAACGAGTTATGCCCAGGTCACCGCGGATATTCTCGGCGCGAAGCTCGGCGACGTCAGCATCAGCTGGGGGGATACCACTGCCGTGCCCTATGGCTCGGGGACCTATGCCAGCCGTGGTGCGATGTTCGCCGTCGGTGCGATGATCGACGCCGGTGAGAAACTCCGCCGGCGCATGGTCGTCGGCGCCGCGACGCTGTTCGGCTGTGCCGATGAAGCGATTGCGATCAAGGATGGGATCATCAGCAACGCCACTGATGGCCGCACGATGAGCTTCGCCGAGTTCGCCTACGCCGCCTACATCAATCCCGGCGCCGAAGTCGTCCTCGACCGCGCCGACGCCCCGCTGCTCGAGGCCCAGGGCCAGTACCGTCATCCGCAGGTCAGCTGGAAGCCGGACGATAAGGGCCGCGTGCAGTTCTATCCCACGCACGCCAACGGTGCCGAAGGCGCGCTGGTCGAAGTCGATCCCGAAACCGGCCGCATAGACGTAAAGAAGATCTGGGTGGTCGCCGATCATGGCGTGGTACTGAACGAGCTGATCATGAAAGGCCAGATCAAGGGCGGCGTGGTGCAGCAACTCGGCGGCACCCTCTACGAGAACCTGGCTTACGACGCCCACGGCATCCCGTTACAGAAAACACTCAAGGAATACGGCATGCCGACCGTCTGGGCTGCACCCGAGATAGAGATTCATCATCTCGTCAGCCGCTCCCCTGCGACCCGCGTCGGGGCCAAGGGCGGTGGCGAGGACGGCTGCATCGCAACCAGCACCGTGCTCATGAGCGCGGCCGAAGATGCGCTCCGCCCCTTCGGCGTGAAAGTCATGACGAGCCCGCTGTCGCCATCCCGTATCCGCGCGATGATCGAAGCCGCACAAAGCCGCGACCTCAAAACTGGAGATCAACCATGAACGCCTGGGAAATCCAAACAAACGGCGGCATCGACGCCCTGGTCGCCGTAGACCGCGCAATCCCGCAACCCGGCGCGCACGACATCATCGTCCGCGTCCGTGCGGTTTCCCTGAACTACCGGGATCTGCTCCACGTTCTCGGCCTCACCGACACCGATCGCTGGCCGCTGGTCCCCTGCTCGGACGGCGCCGGCGAAGTCGTCGCTACCGGCGCCGCCGTGACCCGCTTCAAGGTGGGCGATCAAATCGCCGGCACCTTCTTTCAGCGCTGGAGCGCCGGCCACATCACCGCCGCCGTGATGGAATCCGCGCTCGGCGGCCGCGAGCAGGGCATGCTGGCCGAACACGTCTGTCTGAACGAAGAAGGCGCCGTACACGTCCCGCCCGGCTGGCCCCCGGCCCAGGCTGCGACCCTGCCCTGCGCCGCACTGACCGCCTGGCATGCACTGGTTGCCAAGGGCCGCGTCAGGGCAGGCGAAACGGTGCTCGTGCTCGGCACCGGCGGCGTATCGCTGTTCGCGCTGCAGATCGCGAAGATGCACGGCGCGCGGGTGATCATCACGTCGAGCAGCGACGAGAAGCTCGAGCGCGCACGCGCCCTCGGCGCCGACGAGACCATCAATTACCGCCAGCACCCTGACTGGGAACAACAGGTCATCAAGCTCACCGCCGGCCGCGGCGTCGACCATGTCGTCGAAGTCGGCGGCTCCGGCACCTTCGACAAATCGATCGCGGCGACCACCTTCGGTGGCAGAATCTGGCTGATCGGCGTACTGACCGGCTTCGACGCCCGCGTCGATCCGATGCCGATGCTGTTCAAGAGCGTCGGCGTACAGGGCATCTACGTCGGCAACCGCGAGATGTTCGAAGCGATGAACGCCGCCTTCGCCGTCAATCACCTCGAACCCGTGATCGACCGCCGCTTCGAGCTCGCCCAAGCGCGCGAAGCCTTCCATTGCATGCAAGATGCAGGGCACTTCGGCAAGATAGTCATCGAACTCGATTGAAGGAAGCTCTGAAGAAGTGAGCGAGCATGCCCGGGGGCAAGGCGCACGTCGCTCGAGAAGCGCAGTTTATGCCTGATACAAAATCGCCGGGAGCGATTTTGAACAGCTCTGCTGGCCCGAAGGGCGGAGGGCAGGATGCCCGTAGTCAATGAGCATCGCAGAGCGACGTGCAACGCCGCCAGCGGGCGGCGCAGCCACTTATTCAGAGCTTCCTGAACCTGAATTGGTACCGTAGCATCCGTGGGAGCGCCGCACCGTGGTGCGGCATTCCCCAATCAGGTCGTCACCTGCTTTCAACTTCACCGGCAAATGAAGCCGTAGTAAACCCGACTCCTTCAAGCAATTCCAAAGGACCCCAACAGCCCATGCAACTCCCCGCCCGCATCATCGATATCAGCCAACCGCTCGACAACGACACCGTCGTCGACCCGCATTTCATGCGCCCGTCCATTCGCTACCTCTCCGGCAAAGAGAACGCCAAGCTGATGTGCGAACTCTTCCCCGGCCTCACTGAAGATCAGCTGCCCGGGGGCGAAGGCTGGGCCATCGAGGAAATCTCCCTGACCACGCACAACGGCACCCACATGGACGCGCCCTACCACTACAACTCCAAGGACGCTCGCGGCAATCCGATGCCGACCATCGACCAGATGCCGCTCGACTGGTACTTCCGCCCCGGGGTAAAGCTCGATTTTCGCCATCTCGAGGACGGCTACGTCGCCACCGCCGCCGACGTCGAGACCGAACTCGACCGCATCGGCTACGCGCTGCAGCCGATGGACATCGTATTGGTCAACACCCGCGCCGGCGAGATGTATGGCACGGATCGATATATCCACTCCGGCTGCGGTGTCGGCCGCGAAGCGACCCAATGGCTCACCGACCGCGGCGTCAGAGTCACCGGCATCGACGGCTGGAGCTGGGACGCCCCGTTCTCCAAGACACTCGAGCGCTGGATGGCGACCAAGGACCTGCGCATCATCTGGGAAGGTCACTACGCCGGCATAGACACCCCCTACTGCCACATGGAGAAGCTCCGGCACCTCGAGGATCTGCCCCCGTTCGGCTTCACCGTCGCCTGCTTTCCCTGCAAGATCAAAGGCGCCTCCGGCGGCTGGACCAGGGCCGTCGCCATGATCGATTGAGCATGGCGAGGAAAGAGGACTCCCTTATTTGTTGCACGCCAACGGTTCTGCTCTCGGAGATCTTGAGGAAGAAAGTGCGTCCCCTTTTGGCGTCGTGTCCCCTTGGCGCCGCCCGAAATCAGGGGAAGGCAACGCCGAAGCCGAGCCGGACGAGAACCCTATTCCTGACTCGGCGATATCGCGGCATGCCCGATGTCATGCCGCAGTGCGTCACCTTCCCCTGCGCCACCTCCGGTCGCGATCCAAGACTAGCCTTGGGTTCAGCCTGGAACAATCGCTTGAGAGGCCATTGCCACACTTGATGACATTTGCCCAGAAGCGAAGGCGGCGAGCGCCCAATAGACGCTGCAGCACCTGACCGCCGCCACGCGAGGTGCTAGATTGCCTGCCTCAGATCACCGCAGACGCCGTGGCGCGGGCCGCGGCGCACCAACAGGCAAGGGGAGAAAACATGTCCACCAAAATGCAAGAGCCGCTATCAGCGGTCGCCGATGACGCCGTCGCCGATCTCGGTTTCGATCGCGACCGCCTCGCCCGTGTCCGCGAGGCCATTTGCGCCGACATCGATACCGGGCGCTGCCACGGCGCCTCGATGATCGTCGCACGCCATGGCCGCGTGGTCCTCGATATCACCGAAGGCTATGCCGACCGGGCCGCCGGTCGCGCGCTCGACCGCGACGCCGTGTTCGCGACGATGTCAGTGGCCAAACAGTTCACCAACGTGCTCGCCTTGTCGTTGGTCGAGCGGGGCTTGTTGAAACTGCACGCACCGGTCGCCGAATTGATCCCGGCGTTCGGCACGCTCGGCAAAGAAAAAGTCAATCTGTTCCATCTGCTGACGCATACCAGCGGCGTGCTGTCCGCCATCCCGCCGGTTGCGCCGGAGGTGCTCATGAATATCGAGCGCCTGGTCGAATTCGCCTGCGGCCTGCCGCTCGAATCGCAACCCGGCGAGCGCGTCAACTATTCGATTCTGCTCGGACACAGCATCATCGCCGCACTGTGCCTGCGCGCCGACGGTCGCGGCCGCAGCTATGCCGAGATGCTGCGCGAGGACGTCTTCGAACCGCTCGGTATGCACGATACGAGCCTCGGCCCACGCGAGGATTTGATCGCGCGTCTGTGCCCGGTCAAGGTCTCCTACGAGGACATCCCGGCGCTGCTGCCGCCCGAAGCCGTCGAGGGTCTGGGCGGGCTGCTCGCGACCCCGGGCTGCGAGATCCCCGGCGGCGGCTGTATCACCACCATTGCGGACGTCCACCGCTTCGCCGAGATGCTCAGGCGGGGCGGCGAACTCGACGGCGCGCGCCTGTTGTCGCCGGCAATGATCGATTTCTGCACCCGCAATCATACCGGTGAGCTGCGCAACATCCTGTTCGACATGTGGTGC
The DNA here is from genome assembly GCA_040904625.1 of Gammaproteobacteria bacterium. Lineage (GTDB taxonomy): Bacteria > Pseudomonadota > Gammaproteobacteria > JACKNG01. The sequence continues at coordinate 21,519 of JBBDTC010000179.1, read as the reverse complement.
GGCACGCGCAACTGGCTGGTTTACCCGGCCCATATCGGTGTCGGCTTCTTCATGCGCGGCGAGGGCAATATCCCGGGTTTGTTCAGCGTCATGAATTCCCCTCGCACCTACGGCGGCTTCGGCGCGGGCTCGACCGGCTTCACGGTCGATCCCGAACGCGATCTCAGCCTCGCCTTTCTCTCCAGCGGCCTGATGGAAGACAGCTACCATTTCGAACGCATCGGGGTGCTGGCGACGCTGGTATTGGCGGCGATGACTGACTAGTCGCGTCCCGCGCTGCTATAGTTTCGTTGTACGGGCATGCGGCCTGCACGACATGGAGGATATTTCGCATGAGCTTACCCGCAATCGGAACCCAGGCGCCGCCGTTCAGCCTGCCCAACCAGGACAACGAACTGGTCAGCCTTGCCGACTTCGCCGGCAATCATGTACTGCTGTGGTGGTATCCCAAAGCCGATACCCCGGGGTGAACCATCGAAGGCCAAGGGTTCCGTGATCGAATCCTGGATTTCGCTGAAAAGAACGCCGTGATCCTCGGGATCAGTACCGATACACCGGCGGAGAACAAGGCTTTCCGCGACAAGTTCGACTTCCCTTACGATCTCCTGAGCGATGTCGATGCAGCGGTATCCGCGGCTTACGGTGCGCTTGCCGCTGGCGCCAAGCGGGCCAGCCGGGTTTCGGTGCTGGTTGCGCCGGACGGCACCGTCGCCGCGGTCTACGAAAAAGTCAGTCCGGCCGAACATGCCGACGAGGTGCTGCGCAGCCTGGCCTGAATTGATCCGGTCGAGATGGGCGTTGAGGAGATCAACCGCGGTATAGGTGCCGGAAGCCAGACCGAGTTGGATGTCCGGAATGGTGATCTCGACGACATTAATAGGTGACGAGGCCTGCGTGACGGCAGGCGCCGACACTGTCAGGGCTGCGGCGAGGGCGAAGCTCGTGATACCCAACCGTGACCGCTGTGCGCGCACGTCCGGTGTGGCGGATGCTGGCGAATGCATTGACGTATTCATGATGCCTCCGAAGTTATGGCTATGCCGTTGCCCTACTACCTATGACGGCAACGACGGGTCAGCTCCCCGGAAACGATCGTTTGCAATCCACATGCCATACGTGTGCTTTAGCCCAAGCTACTGATTCAATGAGATATCGTGACAACGCGCCGGCAGGGAATTCGCGCGGCTACTGTGCATACAGGCACTTGGTGCCAGCTCATCGCGCACTGTGGCCTATTGTCGATGGTCGATGGTCGAGACCGAAGCGCGCATTGAAGCCGCGCCGCACGCTTGCCGTCAGCGTGCCTGGCCGTAGCCGGCGAGCTTCATCATCAATCGAACCAGACCGTAGGCAAGCCAGATTCTCACGCGCCGATGCCAAGGCTGCGCTCGCCATTCCATCGGCTTAACGGCCGTGGCCCCTGCGCTTATCGCGTGTTCGAGGGTGGCGCGCAGCGCCGCGGCGAAGCGCGGGTCCGCGGTGGCGATATTGGCTTCCCGCGCGAGCAACAGGCTGAATGGGTCGACGTTGGACGAGCCGACCGTCGCCCAGCGCTGGTCGATGACCGCGACCTTGGCGTGCAGAGCGCTGCGGGTGTACTCGTAGATCTCCACTCCTGCATCGAGCATGACGCCATAGAAGGCGCGGGAGGCATATGTCTGAAGCGGATGATCGCCTATCGATTGCAGCAGCAGCACGACGCGTACACCACGCCGTGCAGCGCCCATGAGCGCCTGACGGAAGGGCAGGCCGGGCAGAAAGTAGGCATTGGCCAGCACGATCTCCGTGCGCGCCGCCGCCATCGCCTGCAGATACGCCTGTTCGATATCCTGCCGGTGACGCAGGTTGTCGCGGACGACCAGCGCCGCGGCGACATCCCCACCCACGCGACAGGGCGGTGGCAGGGGCGGCAGACGCAGCACCCGGCGATTGAGATGAAAGCGGGCCACGCGCAGCCACAAGCCGGCCATTTCTGTGCGCACCCGCTGCGCCAGCGGGCCCTCCACGCGTACGGCCATGTCGTAGCGCGGATAGCCGGGACAGTATTCATCATAGTCGTCGACGACATTGATGCCGCCGGCAAAAGCGATGCAAGCATCGATCACACAGAGTTTGCGATGGAGTCGACGTAAACGTCGGCGACGCAAGGTGAGCGGCGAGATATCCGGCCCGTAGACCTGGAATCGGACCCCGGCCCGCTGCAAGTCATCGCGCAACGCCGGGGGCATGTCGCGTGCGCCAAAGCCATCGACCAGCACATGAACCGCAATCGAACGCCGAGCGGCGGCGACCAGCGCGGCCGTGATTCGCTTGGCCGTCGCATCGCCGGCATAAATATAGGTTTCGAGAAAGATCTCGTGTTGCGCCGCGTCGATCGCGGCCTCCAGCGCATTGAAGTAAGCCGCCCCTGAATCGAGTAGCTGCAGGGTGTTGCCCGCGATGTAATCGAGTTTCACGCGCCCCGGCTTCCACTCCAGGCTGATGCGTCTCGTCGCAGACCGACGGTGACCATGGCCGCGGTCATCTGCGGCCCCGGATTCCACCTGGCATCAGGGTGCGCACCCAGTTCGCAACAATTGCAGACAGGAATCTGCATCGAGCGGCACGGAGATGTAATGGCCCTGTGCGGTATCACAACCGTGCGCGCGTATGAATTCCCACTGCTCCGCCGTTTCCACGCCTTTCGCCACCGCTTGCAGATTCAGGCCATGCGCCAAGTCGATGATCGCCCGCATGATCACTGCGTCGTCCGGCCTGCTGCCGACATGGCGAATGAAAGCACGGTCGATCTTCAACGCAGTGAGGGGCAAGCGCTGCAGAAAAGCCAGGCTGGAGCAGCCAGAGCCGAAATCATCGGCCGAGACTTTGACCCCAAGCGTTTGCAGAGCGTTCAGAGTCCGGCCCACCGCCTCGGGATCGCTCATGAGCGTCGCTTCGGTGAGCTCCAGTTCCAGCAGTCCAGGCTCGACCGCGGCATCCAGCAGGAGCGTTTCCACCTCGGCGGCGAACTGCCTGGCGGCGAACTGGCGCGCGGAAACGCTGACCGCGACCGGCAACGTACGCGCACCCCGTGACGACCAGCGCCCGAGCTGCCGGCAAACCTCGCCGATCATCCACCCGCCGACCGCTACGATGAGGCCGGTATCTTCCAGAACGGACATGAATTCGTCTGCCGGGACACGACCATTGCACGGATGCTGCCATTCCAGCAAGACATCGAGACCGCAGAATTCTCCGCTGGCGAGATCCATTTCCGGCTGATAGCACAAGGCGAATTCACCGCGCTCCAAGGCGTCGCGTAGTTCATGCTCCGTGCACAGGCGCGCTCCGGCGCGCTCATTCATCTGCGGCAGATAGAACTGGTAACTATTTCGACCACGCGCTTTGGCGCGGTACATCGCGGTATCGGCGTTCTTGAGCAGCGCTTCCGCGGTGTGGCCGTCGTCCGGATAGAGCGCGATACCCAGGCTGACCGAGATACGGGCTTCCTCGCCGTCCAGCTCGAATGGCTTGGCGAGCGTTTCGACAATTTTCTGCGCGACCAGCATCACGTCATCGTTGCGCGTCAGATTGACCAGCATGACGGCGAACTCATCGCCGCTCAGACGTGCCACGGTGTCGCTCGTCCGCGTGCATCTCAGGAGCCGCTGGGCCACCTGCACCAGGAGCTGATCGCCCGGACCGTGACCGAGGGTGTCATTGACCGCTTTGAACTGATCCAGATCGGCGAACAGGATGGCGACCTGGCTCTGGGTACGCTGCGCCTGGGGCAGTGTCTGCGCAACGCGATCGAGAAACAGTCGCCGATTGGGCAGATCGGTAAGGGCATCGAACTGCGCCAGGTAGGTGAGGCGCTGTTCGGCGTCGTGGCGGTCAATCGCCGTCGCCAGCGTATTGGCGAGGCTCGACAGGAAATCGGCATCGGCTGATGAAAACCGGCTCGGCGTTCGCGAGTAGACCGTGATGAGTCCGTAAGCCCCGGCGACGCCAGAGACGGCGATTTCGATGCCGCTGCGAATATCGTGCGCAGCGATGATCTCAGGACTGAGGGTACCGCTATCCAGCTGTAAATCCTGCTTGACTCGTGTCTCGGGCAGCCCTGTATGAGAGTCGGGATGACCGGATTCGGCGTCGTCTTCGGCCTCAGGGATGTGCCAACCGAGCCACTCATCACGCCACCCGGCCCCGGCGGCCAGCGTGTACGAGCGTTCCTCGGCACTGCGCTGCAGGAACGCGCAGAATTCGGCCTCGAGACCTTCGACCGCGGCCGCAACCGCTTCTTTCAACAGGTCGTCCAGACTCATTTTCGCCAACGCCTTCTGGCCGAAGGTGGCGATCAGATTCTGCTGCATGGCATGTTTGCGGATGGTCCGCTCGGCGCGCTTCTGGGAGTCGATGTCGGTCCAGGTGCCGAACCACTTTCGCACCTCGCCGTCATCATTGCGCATGGGCAATCCGCGGGACAGCATCCAGCGGTAGCTGCCGTCCGCGCGGCACACGCGAAACTCGTCCTCGTAGGGTTCACCGGTATCGAGCGAATGCTGCCATGAGGCCAGACAGCCCGGTCGATCGTCCGGATGAATCGCATCCAGCCAGCCGTGGCCAACGCTGCTCGCCACCGGCAGGCCGGTATCGTCGACCCAGCGTCGATTCATGTAGATGCAGGATCCATCGGGCTCACAGACCCAACCGATTTGCGGCATCGCTTCGGCGAGCGTGCGGAAACCCTCGTTGCTCTCGCGCAGTGCACGGTCCGCGGCGACGCGATCGGTGAGGTCGCGCGCAATGCCGACGATAATCCAGCGCTCACCTGATTTGACGGCGACCCGGCGCGCTTCGATGGGAATGAGTGTGCCGTCCTTGTGGCGCAGCGTGCGCTCGGAAATCGTCGGCGTGGTATCGCCGGCTATGATGTGATCGTAGTCGACCGGGAAACTCTGGCCCTGTTCCGGCGACAGATCGCGCGGTCCCATGGTCAGCAATTCCTCGCGGGTATAGCCGAATCGCTCGCAGGCGGTGCGGTTCACGTCGATGAAACGCATGGTGTCGCGATCGATCAGCCAGATCGAATCCGCCGAGATATCGAGCGCGGCGCGAAAGCGCAGCAACTCATCTGCATGCTGCTTGTGCTGGAGGACCTGTCCGAGTTGCTCGACGGCCAGGCCTAGGGTCTGTAGCAGGCGCTGATCCGGACGATCGGCGTGGCCGCTGGCGAAAGTGAGCACGCCCACGATCGCACCGTCACACGCGACTGGGAATGCGCCAGCGCCGGCCACAGTCGAGTCGCCGGCAAAAGGGTCCACCTCGTCCGGCGCGGCGGGTGGGAGATCGGACTCCCATAACGGCCGGCCGGCCTGCCACGCCCGGCCGGCTATACCGACGCTCGGTGCCAGAGTCAGCGCACGCGCAGTGGTGAGTACCCGCTCACCGTCAGAACCGGGCTCTGCCCAGTCAGCGCCGGCGCGCAGAATGCCCGCGGCCGGGTCGACCTGCCAGTAGCGGCCATACGCCCAGTGCTGGATGGCGCAAACAGCGCCGATGAAATCCCGCACGGCGGCGGCGTCCCCACCCGGCTCGTGAGGTAGCGCTGCCGCCCTCTCCCGGCGCACGGCACCCGCCCCACCGGCAGCGGCAGGGCTCGATGCGCTCGAGCCTGGTCGGAGTTTCGAGTCCATAGCGTGCACTCACGTATAGCACAGGAATCGCAAGGCTGGATCCGACTGCAGCGCAGACACCTGCGCTCGCGACGCTGCGTTGCAGCACGGCCAATGCTCGGAAATGAAATCGTTATCCGGGAAAATGGGATGACTGCCGGCGAGAGCCACTGACCAGGCTGCCGGTTCCGCGAGCCTGCCGCTCGCCGCAATCAGAAATGGAAGTTCGAGGCGCCGAACAGGCCGATCAGGCCAATGACGATGAGATAGATGGCAACGATGTAGTTGAGCAGGCGCGGGATCATCAGGATCAGGATGCCGGCGATCAGGGAGACAATCGGCGCGAGGGCCAAGGTGATGTTCAAGGTGACTCCTCCATTCAAGGATAAACGCTGCGCCGGGCTGTACGGATGCGACGCGCAGCCAAGCGCTTCCTCCGAGCATACACCGAGCGAAAACAATCTCCAGTGCGGTAGCGCACACGCCGAGCGTCCCGCGCGGCGTCGGCAATCTGTAGCGCCGCTAGGCTCAAGGCGCGCTCTGGCGGCCGCGGACCAGGCGCCCCGGCAAAGCGCCGGTCGCGGCGCCGTTCTCGAACGTCACCGCACCCGCGACCACCGTGGTGTGGTAGCCGGCAGCCCGCTGGATCAAACGCTGGCCTGCCGCCGGCAGGTCATAGACCATTTCCGGTAAGGGCAGGGCGAGATTCTCGAAATCGATCACATTCAGATCCGCGCGCAGACCCGGCGCGATGAGGCCGCGATCGTGCAGGCCGTAGAGTGCCGCCGTATCGTGGGTCTGCATACGCACGGCCTGCTCGAGGGCAATGCGCGGGCCGCGGGAGCGATCGCGCACGAAATGCGCAAGCAGGTAGGTCGGCGCACTGGCATCGCAGATCATGCCGCAGTGTGCGCCGCCGTCGCTGATCCCGAGCACGGTGTTCGGATGCAGCATCATGGTTCGGGCGTCGTCGTAATGTCCGGCGTTGTAATTGAACAACGGTGCATACAGGAACGCTTTGCCGCCGCGCTCGAGCAGGCAATCGTAGGCCGCCGCTTCGGGAGTCGTCTGCGCGCGTCGAGCGCGTTCGTGCATGCTCGACTCCGGCCCGGGCTCGTAGTTCGGCGGGTCATCGAGGCGGAAGATGCGGTCGTAATCGGCAATGGTCGAGCGCATGGCCTTGCCTTCCATGAACAGCAGGCGCAGCAATCGGGCCGGCCGCGAACCGCCCTCGGCAAGGATTCTCGCGCGCAGCTCCGGATTGCCCATCGCCTTGACCCGTTCGGCGAGCGGCAGATGCGCAATCGACTGATAGCTCGCCCGCCCGGTGAAGGGGTGCGTGCCCTCCAGGCACATCAGCACGCCCGGCGGGCGGATGGCGACCTGGGGGTAGATCCCGCCACCCCGGCGCGCGGCATGATCGAGCAGACGCAGCCACTGTGTCGGATCTTCATTGTTCTGCACGCAGGCATAGGTGACCTTGCAGCGATGCTCGTCAATGACGGCATCCATCCAGGCGAATTCATCGGATTCGGGGGCGAGATCCGACGCCACTTCGAACACCGCCGAACCAGCCTCGCCCATGGCCCGTGCAATGGTCAGCAGCTCGAGTGCATCGGCGGAGGTGCCGGGCACGGGCTCACCGTCGACGGCGCGATGGAGTACGGTCCGCGAAGTGGTGAAACCTACGGCGCCGGCGCGGATGGCCTCGCCGACGATCGCGGCCATCGCCGCGCGTTCGCTTTCATTCGCGTCCTGATCGGTCGCGCCGCGCTCTCCCATCACGTAGGCACGGACCGCACCGTGTGGTACCTGTGCCGCAATATCCAGGGCGCGGGGCATGCCCTCGAGTGCATCGAGATACTGCGGAAAACTCTCCCAGTCCCAGTTGATGCCTTCCGCGAGCGCGGAGCCCGGTATGTCCTCGACGCCCTCCATGAGCCCGATCAACCAATCCCGCTGCGACGGTTTGACGGGCGCGAAACCGACGCCGCAATTGCCCATTACGGCAGTCGTGACACCGTGCCAGCAAGACGGCGTGAGGTATGGGTCCCAGGTCGCCTGGCCATCGTAATGCGTATGCACATCGACCCAACCGGGCGCAAGCAGCAAACCATCGGCGTCGATCTCGCGTTGTCCCGCGCCGAGCCTGGTGCCCACATCGACGATACGCTCCCCGCGGATGGCAACGTCGCCGTGACGCGCGGGTGCGCCTGAGCCGTCGACGATGAGCGCACCGCGGATGACGAGATCATGCATGGCCGGTCCCCTCTCTGTTTTCTCCCTCGCACAATCATAGTCGACTTGGCCGGAAGGATGTTCCGCGGCGGGCCCTTAGTCGAACACGGAAAACGGCATCCCGTCCTTTTCGGGGACGCGTTCCCGTCCTTCAGGGGCATTCGCTGCAGGCGCTGATCGATTGGCGATTTGCGAGTAGTATGGCGCGACCGATCGCGACAGAGGATTGGCATGGCCAGTATCAGAACTTTCCGCCGCTCGGCCTTGTCCGGCACCATCTTTGCCTTGAGCAGCGTGCTCAGCCTACAGACGACTGCCGCGCCGGTGTGCGCGAAAGGCCATGAACAGCTAGCGTTGAATACGTCGGTGCTGCGCGCCGAACTGATGGTTGCCGCGCTGTCGTGTGGTATTCAGCCACAGTACAACGCGTTCGTAACCAAGTTTGAAGGTGCGCTGACCGAACATGGCTACCTGCTTCGCGCGTTTTTTCAGCGCCAGTACGGACACTCGGCGGAGCAACGGCTCAATCGTTTCGTGACACGGCTCGCCAATGACGAATCTCGGCGCAGCGCGGAGGTTGGGCGGGCACCTTATTGCAAAGCCTCATCGCAGCTGTTGCAACAACTGATGAGCGACGGGCCGCATGGCTTCCGGAAGGTACTCAATAATCCGACGCTGAGTGTGCGCCACGGGATCTCGGCATGTGAGGTCACGTCGAGAGTCGATCGCAGGCTCCATGAGGAGAGCGCAGCGCTCGAATGACAAATACCAGGATGCCGCGCCTAAGCGCGGCATCCAGGTTGTTAAGCGGATTCAGCGAACAACCGCCGGCGGCTGGCCTCCGCGCACTTATCGCTCGATCAGGATTTCGACCCGACGATTCTGCGGTTCACGCACACCGTCGGCAGTCTCCACCAGGGGTTCAGCTTCGCCGCGGGCCGAGGTGCGGATGGAACCCGATTCGAGCCCCGCCCGAGCCAATGCCGCTTCAACGGCCTCGGCACGACGCTGCGACAAAGCCATGTTATAGCGCGTGCTGCCGGCGCGATCCGCGTGCCCGGTAACGACGATACGCTTGAACTCGGTGGCGTGAGCCGCGGTTTTCCCCTGATTGATAATCGACATGCCTTCAGAGGTCACTTCGGCCCGGTCGAAATCGAAGAAGACGAGGAAATTCTCCGGATAGCTCGGCTCCGGTTCCGGTGCCGGAGGCGGCGGCGGCGGTGCTTCGACGACCTTGTTGGCCGCGGCTTCGACAGCGTCCATGGCTGCCAGGAAGGAGTCCTTGCAGGCACGGATGTGGTCCTGCTGAATATGTTCGGAAGCCTGTTCCAGCCAGCAATCATAAGACGCTTGTGCCTGCGCAGCCTCTGCCGGGGCATCCGTGCGGCCGGTCTTCTCCAACGCGGAGACCAGGCGCGAGCGCGCCTGTGAGAGTTCGCCGACATACTGCTCTTTCAGAAACGGGCGATGCAGATCGACCTCGTCAGGAGCGGTGGGTGTGCCGCCGGCGGCGGCCGCCGCACGCATCGCGTAGGCTTGTGCCGAACGTCGATTACCCTGTTCCATCTCGATTTGTGACAGGGCGGTGTAGTTGCTCGAGAGCGCTTGTTCGAAGCTGACTCCGTCGGCGGCTGTCGCCGCTCCGACGAAACCGACTGCGAACATCGTTGCGGCCAGCGCCGCGCCGATTTTCAACATTGAGTTCATCATCAATAGAATCCTTGTCCTTATCCTTGTTGGTCGTTACGTGCAGGCCTGTCTCAGAAGTTGAAGCCGACACCCAAGGTGTAAGGAACCACGCCGTTCTTGCAGCATTCATCGAAAGGCACTTCGTAGGCAACATTGCCATACAGGAAAGTGGTCTCATTGACGTAGTACTTCATGCCGACTTCCGGCCCGAACAGCGCCTCGTCGTCGATACCCGCGCCGTAGACACCGCCGACGTTCATGCCGACATAGGGCTGCCAGCGTCCCCAGTCCCACTGGTAGGCGGCCTGGATGACCGACCGGGCGTTGATCTGGGTGCTGTTGTTGTTGTCACCGAACTGCAGGCCCTGCTTGAAAGTCACGATGAAGTTCTTGTTGATGTAGTAGCCGAGCGAACCGCCCGCTCCGAAGTTGTTGCTGTCAAAATCGCTGTCCGAGAGCCCGGCGCCCGAGAGCGTGGCTTCCCAGTTACCTGCGCGTGGGCCCGGATCGGCCGTGTAAGGAGGCATGGTTCCGGAATCAGCACCAGCAACGCTGCTGAATGCGATGAAAGACAAAGACATAGCGGAAAGTAATTTATTCATGTGGCTACTCCACCCCTGATTGTTATTTGCCAAATGCTCACCGCGCCGGGGTACGCGGGTGGCGGCTTCAACGAGTTGTTGGGATCCCGCCAGGATGGCGTGGTTGCTGGGCGCCGGAGGGCGCGTTCAAGCTGCAATTGTGGTCCAGTACGGGAAATTTGGGAGACGACACTACCATCGGCAGCGTGTTCGAGTCTGTGCGGTACAGCACGATGTCACTCTAGCAAAAATTTCGCTTTGCCCCAAACTGTCCCGGCCTCATCCAGACCCTCTAGTACCCTAACGTCGGTTAGAACAGGTGCCGCTCGATTAGTTCCATCGGCACGTCATTTTTCTTGGTAAGGTATGCCGTCACTGCGCGGAAAGCACTGCCGCAGGACAGCGCGCGGGCCGTTGCGTGAGGAACGGTCGAAAACTTTGCCTACAATGCCGGCAGTGTGCGATGACCGGCACCGCCGGCATTGCGACTGATAGAGCGGCGAATCAGGGTATCTTCAGCGGATGATTATCAGGGCACTGCGGCGAACCCACCGAAATCTGGTCGTACATGGCTTCATGCCGATATTCAATCGCTGGGGCAGGCGATTCTACCTATCGCACCGCCCGGATTTCACGAACCGCCTGTGCCGGCGGGAGATGCAACGACTGGCGAAATTGTGGGAGCACGGCCAACGCGGCAACAACCGCGGCGACTGGGCTCGACTGTACTGCCTGATCTCGAGCATCGATGACTTACGTCAACGCAACGTACCCGGCGCGGTTGCCGAACTGGGCGTCTACAAGGGCGCCACAGCCAAGCTGCTCAGTCTCTTGATGCCGGACCGGGATCTCTACCTGTTCGATACCTTCGCCGGTTTCGACGCCCGCGACACGGCATCCGATCCGAGCGCGGCTGCGCCCGGCCATTACAAAGGCTCGCTGAGCGAAGTCCAGGATTTCGTCGGCACCGAGAAGCGCATTCATTACTGCCCTGGCGTGTTTCCAGACACGACCACCTCGGTTCCGGATACCGAGCGCTTCTCCCTGGTTCATCTCGACTGTGATTTATACGAGCCGACCAAGGCGGCCTGTGCGTTCTTCTACGAGCGCCTGTCGCCGGGCGGACTCCTGGTCGTACACGACTACCACAGCGGCTGCTGGCCTGGCGTCAAGCAGGCAGTGGACGAATTTTTCACCGACAAACCCGAACAGCCGGTTCTCATCCCGGATAAGTCCGGCACCGGCATCATCGCGAAAAATGCCAGCGCGCCGGGCTGACGCCCGGGACTCAGCGGCGGTCGAATGGTGAAGTTACTCCGGCGCGCCCCCTAGGGGTAGACTACGCGCCGCAAGGCTGGCGCCATTCGCCATCGGACACGCTCGCCCGCGCAGTATTTCTATCGACCGGAGCCGCCCATGTCACGTCTCATGGCATGCCGATTGAGTCTGCTCTGCCTCCTGCTCGTTGGGGCGCTGCTGGCGCCTGGCCTCACCGCCGCGAATACGGGCCAGGTGCAGGGCACGCTCGCTCTCGACCCCGTCCGTAGCATCGCCCTGCCGATGCGCTACAAAAGCCGGACCCGGACACCGATTCTCGCCCCTGATCCGCCGCGTGCGATCGTTTATCTGGAGCGCGAAGACGGCCGCTATCCGAACTCGCATACGCCAGACCTGATTGAGATCCGCCAGGAGGGCTACCAATTTCGCCCCGACATCGTCGCCGTGCGCGTCGGCACCAAGGTCGCGTTTCCCAACCGCGACGACGAATTTCACAGCGTCTTCTCCTATTCACCCATCAAGCGCTTCGACCTCGGACGATTTCGCAAGGACGAGCCGAGCCCCTTGATTGCGTTCGACCAACCTGGGCTGGCCAAGGTCTACTGTGAAATTCACAAGCACATGCGCAGCTTCGTGCTCGTGCTGGAAACGCCCTGGTTCACTGCCACCTCGAATGACGGCAGCTTTCTCCTCGATAATATCCCGCCAGGCGACTATCGCATCCGTGCCTTGCTGCCCACCGAGGAAACGCGCGAGGGACGGATCACGGTGCGCGCCGGGCAAAATACGCAGGCGACTTTCGAGCACTGAAAGATGACGTTCCGCGCACGGCTGCTGCAGGCGATTGTGGGTGTCGTCGCCATCACGACCGGCGCGAGTCTCTATTTCGCCGAACGCCAGAGCCGCGCTTCCTACGGCACCGTGGTCGATGCCCTGTTCCGCCAGCAGACAGCGGCCTTCCAGCGCGAACAGGAAGGACGCCACGCGCTCGCGGCGGAACAGGTCGCGAGGCTGGCGACGTCCGTACGCCTGTTCGCGGCGCTCGAAGCGCGCGATCCGCAAGTCTACAAGATCGCCGGCGACGAACTGCGCCTGGGCGATTTCAAAGCCTTTCGCCTGCTCGATGCCGACGGGGTTCTGATCGCGCCGCCGCCCGATGGCCGCGCTGGCATTCTGGATCCCGAAGCGTTGCTGCCGCGGCTGGTGCCGTCCACCAGGATTGATCAAACCCGCGCAGGAGCGGTCGAACTCGGCTTCGTCGTCGACGCCTCCGCGGCGGCCGAACAATCTCCGCTATATCGCGTGTTGGCCGCGCCTATCGTCAATTTCGCCAGGCGTGTGGGGACGCTGGTCCTCGTTCAGCACCTGCAACGTTTCAGCCCGCAAAACTCACGTTCAGATACCGACGAGGATCTCCAATCTGCACTCTGGCTGGACGGTAGATTGGTGGGCGGTGATTTCTCTGTCTCGCTGCGCGACGCACTCCGCGCGCGGCTTGCCAATGCCCCGGCCGACCTGCGGCGCGGTACGCTCGAAGTCGCCGCCACCAGCTATCGCTTCCAGCGCGCACTGCTGAACGAAGGTTCTGCATACCCGCCAGCCTGGCTGGTTTCGATATTTTCCATGGCGGCGTTCGAGGCGCAGCAGCGCGAACTGATAATACGGCTCGTGCTGACGGGTATCAGTGCGGCATTGCTCGCCACGCTGCTCGGTATCGCGCTTTCGCGCCAGTTGGCGCGCCCGATTCGTGATCTGGTCGAGGCAACACACAAGATTCGACGCGGTGAGTACGATCTTTCGCTGCCGCCGGCAGCCACCCAGGAGATGAACAATCTCGCCGAGGCATTCAATGAGATGTCTGCAGGATTGGCGCTCAAAGATCGCTATCACTCGCTGTTGACCCAGGTCGCCGATCCGCAGATCGCAGCCGAGCTCGTGGCCGGGCGTGTGCGTCTCGGCGGTGAGCTGCGCGAGGTAACGGTCATGTTCTGCGATATACGTGAATACACCGCACTCACCATCGGACGCGCGCCTGCAGCAGTCATCGAGATCCTGAACGGACACCTCGGCGCAATGGCACACCTCGTGCACACCCATGGCGGCGTCATCAATCAATTCGCCGGCGACGCCATCATGGCCTTGTTCGGCGCGCCCAGGAGCTACGGTGACGACGCCCTGCGTGCGGTACGTTGTGCGATAGACATGCTGCACGAACGGGAGCTGCTGAACACGACGGCGCCGCTGCCGCTGCATATCGGTATCGGTATCGCCTCCGGGGCCATGGTGGCAGGCTGTATCGGAGCGGAGAACCGCAGCGATTACACGGTGGTCGGAGAGCGCGTGAATCTCGCCGCACGTCTGTGTGATGCAGCATCGCCCGGCGCGATTCTGATTGACGATGCGACTCGCGTTCGGGTGGGAGCAATGATCGCCACCACCGCCTTGGCGCCCATCACGCTGAAAGGTTTCACCGAGCCAACGCGCGCTTTTCGCGTGGTTGTCGATGAAGAGGCCGCATGAAGGCGCTGCATAGCCGATGGCCGCGCTGCGCTACGCTGGTACTAGCGGCATTATCAGGCTTGGGTCACGTCCCTGCCGCTGCGCCAGTTGGACTCGACGCTCTCGGTGAACGATTGAGCGTGATCTCGAGCGACGGCAGCCGCTGGGCGCGGCTGTCGGCCATGACTGACGTCATCGTGTTCGTGCCCGAGCGGCCAGCGACCGGCTTGCTGGTCGCTGATGAATCTCCGTTCGTCGCACCGCGCACTGCGCTCTTTATCGATGCCGCGCTTGGCTCACGCCTGGGCGTGCATGCCCAGGCCCGCATCGACCGTGGCTTCGATCCCGGCCGGGAGCGCGGCGGTGATGCACGTGTCGACGAATATTTCATCGACGCGCTATTGCTCGAAGCGGGCCAGACCACCCTTCGTGCCGGCAAGTTCGCGACGGTGTTCGGTGCTTGGGTCGAGCGCCATCTCGCCTGGGACAATCCCCTCATCACCGCACCCGCGCTCTATGAAGACCTCGTTACGATTACCGATCGCGCCGCCCCGGCCGACTTCGCCGTCTTCAACGGGCGCCGCGACGCGCCGGACAACAAGCAGACCTGGATACCGGTGATCTGGGGTCCGTCCTACGCGACCGGGGCCGCGCTCTCGGCGCAATTCGAGAGCGTGACGATGGCGATCGAGGTCAAGAACGCCGCGCTGTCGTCCCGGCCCGAATCCTGGTCGGCCGCCGATCATGGCGTCGAGGCCGGGCCAACCGTGACCGGCCGCCTCGGCTGGCATCCGCGCACTGAGTGGACCCTTGGTTTCTCTGCCAGCCATGGTCCCTATCTGCGCGAGACCGCGCGCTCGACTCTACCGGCTGCCCGCGATCTCGAGGACTATTCTCAAACGACGCTGGCCGCCGACCTGACCTATGAACTGCACCGCCTGCAGCTCTGGGCCGAACTCGTACGCAGCAGCTTCGAAGTGCCTCGCGTGGGTAACCTCGGTACCTATGGCGGGTTTGTCGAAGTGCGCTACAAGCTGGCGCCGCAATGGTGGCTCGCCGGGCGCTGGAATCAATCCTGGTTCGATGACACACCCACGCTCGGCCAGACCTGGGATCGAGATCTGCGACGCTTCGATGTGGCCGTCGGCTATCGCCACGATGCGCATATCCAGGCCAAGCTCGAATACAGCGTGGGCGATCAATCTGGCGGTGATACGAACGGCAATCAGCACTTCGCCGCCCAGTTCGTGATCTGGTTCTAGGGCCTGTTGATCTTTCATTGTTCGGCCGCCACCGAGCCCACGGCAGACACGGCAGCGCCGAGTCTGCGACAATCGTCGCGCCGTGCAGCCGCTCGGCAACCTCGGGGGAGGGGAGAGTTGCATCATGAGCGCACGCTGGCCGGCCCGTTATACCGTCGTCGCCCTGTCGTTCTGGGCGGTATTCATCTGCTACATCGACAGGGTCAATATCTCCGTCGCTGCGGTGGCGATGCAAGACGAGTTCGGTTGGGACGAGACCACCAAGGGCATGGTGTTATCGTCCTTCTTCGTCGGTTATCTCGCTTTGCAGGTAGCGAGCGGCTGGCTCGCCAATCGTATCGGCGGGCGCATCGTGCTCGGCGTGGCGGTGGTCTGGTGGTCGGTCTTTACCATGCTCACTCCGCCGGCGGCGTTCGCCTCTCTCGCCCTGCTCATCGTCACCCGGATCGTGCTCGGGCTCGGCGAAGGCGCAACCTTTCCGACCATCTACACCTTGTATCGGCGCTGGATCCCGGCCAGCGAGCGCTCCCGCGTGGTCGCGTTGATGGTCAGCGCAATTCCGGCGGGCACGCTGTTCGCGCTGCTCACCACCGGCTGGATAGTCGAGCGCTTCGGCTGGCCGATGGTGTTCTACAGCTTCGGTGCTGTCGGCCTGATGTGGGCGGTCGCCTGGTTCTGGTTCATTCACGATGATCCCGAGACCGATCCGCGCGCAACGGAGAGCGAACGGGCGCTGCTGCGCGAGCACCGTGCGTCGGTCGAGAGCACAGGCGCGGTGCCCTGGGGGGTGCTGTTTCGCAAAGCGCCGGTATGGGCACTGGTCTACAACCATTTCGTCAGCAACTGGGCTTTCTATGTGCTGCTGTCGTGGCTACCGAGTTATTTCAAGACCGTACAAGGTGTGAGCCTGATGAGCGCGGGGTTCTATTCCGCGGTACCGTGGGTGACGATGTTCGTCACTGCCAACCTCGCCGGCTGGTTCGCCGACGCGCTGATCAAACGCGGTTTGAATACGACCCGGGTACGCAAATTCATGCAGACCATCGGCCTCGTCGGCTCCGCCGCCTTCCTGCTGCTGGTGCGCGATGCCGGCGATGCGACGACCGCCATGTGGCTGATGAGCGGCGCGCTCAGCCTGACTGCCTGCACCTGGGCCGGCTTCACGCCCAACCACCTCGAGATCGCGCCGCGCTATGCCGATGTGTTGCTCGGCTTGACCAACACCTTCGGTACCCTGCCCGGCATCATCGGGGTGGCGGTGACGGGCTGGCTGGTCGATGTCACCGGCACGTATGACGCCGCCTTCATGCTCGCCGCTGGCCTGAACATCAGCGGGGCCATCGTATGGTTGCTGTGGGCGACGAGTGAACGGATCATCGATTGATCCGCAACCACTCAGCGGAACCAGCGCAGCACGCTGATACGGCAGCGTTCCACTGGCGCCCGCAGGGTCACATAGAGTCGTCGCTCTCGCGGCGTGTCGATGCTCGTCGTCGAACCGTCGGTCATGAACACCGGAGAGCTATCGTCCGGATGCAGCCGCACTTCGATCATCCCGGCATCGGGTTCCCGGCAGACGAGGATTTCCACGGCTTGCGCACCGTGGGGGATCTGTGACGAGAGATCGTGCGCTTGCATCGCCCCCAACCTTAGTAAAGCGCCTCTCGCCACAGGCCGTGCTGACTGAACGCCGGTAGTTTTTTTCGTGCTTCCGTATCGACCCGCGGCTGCGGAACTTTAGGGCCCTGCGTACAAACACCTGCTGGTCAATGTCGATCGAGCTTGCCAGGCACGCGGGTCTCGGGCACTCACACGTGCCCGATGACCTCGTCGCCGATGCGCTTGACGTAATCGAGGATTTCGCTCTCTTTCACCGTCAGCGAGAAGAGTTCGGACTCGGCTTGTGTGGGGAAGAGCAGGATGAGGCGGTCGACACCGAGTTCGGCATAGCGCTTGGCGAGCTCCAGGCTCATATTGCCGAACGGCGTCACGCTGATCGCGAGCTTGCCGAGTTCCGGAGGCCGCACATAAGTATCCGCAGCCGAGCGCAGCCCCTCGATGCAACGCGCGGCATCCTTGGGTTTGAGCCCGAACCCGTACCAACCATGGCCATGAGTGACGCTGCGGGCGAAAGCACCGGGGACGTGACCGCCGAATACGACCGGAGGCCCGCCTTTCTGCAGAGGACGAGGGCGCGCCTGTACGCTGCTGAAATTGACGTAGCGGCCGGCATAGCTCGGCTTGTCGTCACACCAGATGGCGCGCATCGCCTCCAGATACTCTATCGTGCGCCCCGCCTTGTCTGCGAAGGGGATACCCAGCGCGTCGAATTCCGCTTTGAGATAGCCGATACCGACACCGAATTCGAGCCGGCCGCGGGTGACCACGTCGAGACTCGCCATTTCCTTGGCCAGCACCAGCGGGTTGCGCTGGGGCAGGATGATGATACCGGTACCGAAACGCATCTTGCGGGTATGACCGGCGAGGGCGGCGAAGCAGATATTGGGGTCGACCATGGGGTAGTCGGGGGGCAGAGGAGAGGGTGGACGCTGCGGATCGGGCAGAACGACGTGCTCGCCTGCCCACAGCGATTCGAAGCCCGCGGCCTCGGCCGCCTGGGCCACGCGGATGGAGGCGTCGGGGTCGCCGAGCGGCCCCATGTTGATGCCGAACAAGCCCATTTTCATAGTTCGATTCTCCCTGGGAGTCGTGATTCGAATGAGGCCCTGAGGGCCTGCCCCAGAATAACTTGGCTTGGGGTGTCGAGGCGCCCGCGAGGCAAAGCCCGAGGCGGGAATAGGGGTTCTATTCAACTGACGTGCAACACCGCCAGACGGGATGGATCGGCGTTCCAATGGTTCAGTCATTTTGCCGCGGGCCCTTACCCGGGTGGAAGCGGGTGACATCGTGGCGCGCCACGTCGGGGCTGATAGCCCACCACCAACTCCATTCAGGGCGCCCGCCCTTGGCCAGGATCGAACGTGTCCCGGTCCCGGCCTGGCCGCCGCCGCCGTCAAAGCCCTTCCGCATATCGCCCTCCTGGCGCACCATTGAGATCGACGGTAACAGCGTCAAGCTGATGGCGATGCTGACATAATGTCAGATGATGCTTGAGACTACTTCCATGAGAAACACGAATGAATCATGATGCTTTGAGCCAGATCGACATCCGCCGCATGCGCACCGTCGTCGAGGTCGCCCGTGCCGAGGCCATCACCACCGCGGCACAGACCTTGGGCGTCACCCAATCGGCCGTGTCGCGGACAGTCGCCGAACTCGAAGCGGCGCTGGGGCAGCGTTTGTTCGAACGTTTGCCGCGGGGAATCCAGCTCACCGATGCCGGGCAGCGCTTCGTCGCCCGCGCCCGCTGCGTGCTCGCCGACATCGAGGATCTGATTGCCGAAGTCACCGCCCCGGCCGGCCAGCTGACCGGCCGCCTGCGTCTCGGCATCGCGGCAACGGGCGCCCACGCCGCGTGCGCCATCGCCGCATTCGCGCGCAACCATCCCGAAGTCGCCATCGAGACCATGCATGCCTCGGAACAAACCTTGTGCCCGCGCCTGCTGCATGGTGAACTCGATCTCGTGATCGGTTCTTCGGGTTATCTGAGGCGCTGGCGCGAAATCGAGATCACGGTACTCGCGCGCATGCACTTCGCCTGCATGGTGCGTCGCCATCATCCACTGTCGCGCGTGACCGCGCCGAGCGAGGCTGAGGTGTTGGCCTATCCGCTGATACTGCCCGAGAGCGTCGAACTGACCTACGCCAATATCGCGCAGCGCTACGCCCACCACGATCTACCGCTGATAAAACCGCATTACGTGACGAATAACTTCGAGCTGATCAAAGGCTTGTTGCGGGCAACCGACGCCTTCTTTCCGCTCATGTTTCCGGAAGAGACGTTTGGTGGACTCGGCGAAGAATTCCTGCTCCTGCGTGACATCGTCGAATTACCCGTACATCACGTCAGCTACGCCCATGCCGCACAGCGCCCGCCGCGGCTAGTGGTCGAGACCTTCGAACACTGCCTGGTGGAAGCGCTCGGCCGCAGCGGTGCGGCTGCGGCGCGTGAACTGCGGGCAATCTGAAGCGCGCACCAAATTCTCGCATTGCCCGGCTCCCCGGCGTAGAGTCAGACCCGGGCGGCGTTCGGCAGTATGCCGGCGCAGAGCTGATCGGTCTTTTCAAGGGGGAGAATTCATGCACGCAGCAACGAGAATGCGTTATCTGCGCCTGGCACTCAGGGTGTTTGGCGTGTTTCTGATCATCGGCGTCTACCCTTTGATGAACTGGATATGGCCTGACGGTTGGGCCTGGGAACCGCGCCAGACCGAATACGAACAGATGATCCAGGGCATCTATGTCACGCTCGGTGTGTTCCTCGTGCTCGCCGCGCGCGATCCCATGGCCCATCTCAGCCTGATTCGTTTCGCCATCTGGTCGAGCATCGTCCACGCCGGGATCATGGCCTTACAGGCCGGCCACGATCACAGCGAACATGCCAACCTGTTGGGCGATGTTCCCGCACTGTTCGCGCTGGCCTTCGTGTTGTGGTGGTTGCTGCCAAAATCGGGGGATACACTCGCTGCGCCGGTCGGGGACAGCGCCTCCAGCCGGACCGGCTGACCCGCACTCGATCACGCGCCCGGCCGGTATCGACGCCGACGGCCCGGGCGCCTGAACGCGACCTCAGCGGCCGAACACGCTGGTCACGAGTTCGCTGTCGAGATATTCGCGCACATGGCGAATCTTGCCGTCAGCGAGGGTGATGACGATGCAATAGTCATTGTCATAGGCCTTGCCCGACTTCGATCGTGCACTGCCCTTGGCTTCGATGACCACTCGGTCGTCCTCGGCGGTGATCGAATCGATACGCACCTTGATGCCATCCTCGAGCACCTCTCCGAGCGGGGCGAAAAGCTTGTCGACCAGTTCGTCCTTGCCCCGGAACGTGCCAGCGAAACGATGCGAACCGAAGAAGGTCCAGGTCACGTCGTCAGCGAGCGCGGCCATGAAGGTATCGACATCGCCGGCGCTGATCGCGTTCCAGGCTTGTTGAACGAGTTTCTTGTTAGCTTCGGTACTCATGATCGTGGTCTCTCCCCTGATTGAAAGTCCCAACGCAGTCGGATGCCCTCGGCATCGCTGAATTTGCACAGCGACGATAGCAGATGTCCGACCCAGCTGTAGCCGCACCTGCATCGCCCGATTATGCTGGGTCCCCGACAAATTCCGGAGAATTATCGTGGACGACATCCGCTACGAACGGCACGGACAAGTGCGTCTCATCACCATCGACCGTCCCCAGGTGATGAATTCGCTGGATTTCGCCGCCAACGACAATCTCGTCGCCTGCTGGCGTGAGTTCGACGACGACGAAGACGCCCGCGTCGCAGTCGTCACCGGTGCCGGAGACCAGGCGTTCTGCGCGGGGGCCGATCTGAAGAACTACACCATGGCCTATGCCACCACACCCGCACCGCAATTCGTCCGCCGCTTCACCAACGGACCGGGCTTCGGCGGCATCACCCGTACGCAGGAAATCTTCAAACCCATCATCGCCGCTGTGAACGGTTATGCCATGTCGGGCGGGCTCGAGTTGGCGCTGGCCTGCGATCTGCGCTTCTGCGCGCCGCACGCAATATTCGCGCTGCAGGACGTCAAGTGGGGCTTTCATGCCTGCGATGGCGCTCTGGTGAGGCTGCCGTGGATCGTCGGGCTCGGACATGCGATGGAAATGTTTCTCTCCGGCGATCGTTTCGATGCTGAGTGGGCCGCCCGTACCGGCCTCGTCAACGGCATCGTCGGCGGCGACGAGCTTCTTGCCCACTGCCTTGATTACGCGCACAAGCTCGCCGCCCGGGCGCCGCTCGCCCAGCGTCTCGGCAAGGAAGCCATGCTGCGCGCCCTCGGCCGGCCGCTCGAGGACGGCCTGCGTCTCGAATCGCGATCGTTCCACGACCTCGGCCAAACGGCCGATCTCGACGAAGGCACCCGGGCTTTCCGCGAAAAGCGCGACGCGCGCTTCGAGGGGCGCTGAGGCCGCGACGACCGCCGCTCGCCGACGGTCCGTGTGCAAAAGTTGACCGACGCCCCTGGTCGAGAGCATCCATACGAGATCGAGGGGTGGTCCTGCGCGACCCGATGGAGCGATAATTTCGGTCGGGATCCGACCCAGCTTTTGCGAATGGCGCCGCTTTCAGTATGGGTCCGTGGCAGAATAACTGGGCGATTTGGGGCGTCGAGGCGCCCGCCTGGCGAGGCGCGAGGAGGGCGAATAGTGGTTCTATTCAACGGACGAGCAACGCCGCCAGA
>JBBDTC010000178.1:2424-5324 GCA_040904625.1 Gammaproteobacteria bacterium | reverse complement strand
CTGATCTTCGAGTTCATGAATCCCGGCGCGCTCTATCCCGGCACCATCGGCGCCATCTGCCTGCTGCTCGGGCTCTACGCGCTCGCCGCCCTGCCGGTCAATTACGCCGGTGCCGGCCTGATGCTGCTCGGCCTGGTACTGATGGTCGCCGAAGCGTTCGCACCCTCGTTCGGGGTGCTCGGCATCGGCGGCACCATTGCCTTCGTGCTCGGCGCCACCATCCTCATCGATACCGAAGCGCCGGGTTACGAACTGTCCTGGCCGGTCATCGCCGGCGTGGCCGCGGCGAGCCTCCTTCTCACGCTCGTGATCGTGCGCCTCGCCTACCGTTCGATGCGGCGCCATGTCGAGACCGGCGCAGTGGGCATGATCGGCGCGCCCGGCGAGGTCGTCGACTGGGCCGGCACACACGGCCATGTCTATGCCCATGGCGAACGCTGGCAGGCGCGCGGGCCGGGCGCGCTCGAACCCGGTCAGATGGTGAAGGTCGTCGGGCTAGACGGGCTTACGCTCGAGGTCAGCAGCGCCACCGAATTCAAACACAGCGAGGGAGACGACAATGTTGTTCGATAATTTTGGCTTCTACATGACGATACTGATTCTCGTCGTCGTCTTCCTGGCGGCGGCGATCCGCATCCTGCGCGAATACGAACGCGGTATCGTTTTCACCCTCGGCCGTTTCACCGGCGTGAAGGGCCCGGGCCTGATCATCCTGATCCCCTACATCCAGCAGATGGTACGCATCGATTTGCGCACCAAGGTGCTCGACGTGCCGGGCCAGGACGTCATCTCGCGGGACAACGTCTCGGTGCGCGTCAACGCCGTGATCTACTTCCGCGTCATCGATCCGGAGAAAGCCACCATCCAGGTCGAGAACTATCTGCAGGCCACCAGCGAACTGGCGCAGACCACCCTGCGCTCGGTCCTCGGCAAGCACGAACTCGACGACATGCTCGCCGAGCGCGACAAGATGAGTGCCGATATCCAGGAAATCCTCGACCGCCAGACCGACTCCTGGGGCATCAAAGTCGCCAACGTCGAACTCAAGCATGTCGACATCAACGAGAGCATGATCCGCGCCATCGCCCGCCAGGCCGAAGCCGAGCGCGAACGGCGTGCCAAGGTCATCAACGCCGAAGGCGAACAGCAGGCCGCCCAGCGCCTGCTCGAAGCGGCCGAGATCCTCGCCCGCAGCCCGGGCGCGATGCAGCTACGTTATCTGCATACGCTCGGCAATATCGCCGGCGAACAGAACTCGACCATCGTCTTCCCGTTCCCGATGGAGATCGCCCAGCTGCTCAACAACCTGAGCAAGCAGGCCGGGCAGCCGCCGAGCTGAGCCGGCGCGGCCCTCAAAAGCGCGGGATGAGATTGGGCTTGAGGCGCACCTGGATGCGTAAGCGCCGGGTGGCCGTCGCCTGCGACGGTTCCACCGCAACCGTGAACGCCACCTCGTCACGCAGCGGTACTTCGCGATCGGCCGTAAACCAGAACAGCGTTGCCATCGGGCGCTCCGGCCCCAACGCCACGGTGTTGTAGCGATCGACGATAACGGCATCCCGGCGCGTGATGGTGGTCTCGATCACGGCCTCGAGGGAGGCGGGCGCGGCTTCACCGTCGCCTTCCAGGATGACTTCGATGAAGTATTCTCCCGGTCGGCCCAGATAAAGCGGCCAGGTCATGGTGGACAAACCATCGCCCAGCGGCACGGTTTCGTTCAGCAGCAGCGAATCCGGCCGCACGGCGCTGTTGTCGTCGTCGGCGGCGGCGAGCCCAGAGGCGATGAACAGCAGCACAACGGATATGAAGCGAGCGGGCATGGGGTTTGGCAAACCAGAAGGGGAGGATGATTCCTTTGTCCCGTTTCACCACCGCTAAGTTCATCGTCGCCACGCCACGCCCGCACCCGCCGGCAGCGCCAGGCGCGGGCATCCCGCACCCCCTCGTACTCAGCACGCAGCATCCATGAACAACGAACAAGCCATCATTCTCGCCATCCTCGCCGCCACCGTGGTGATGTTCCTGTGGGGTCGCTGGCGTCACGACATGGTCGCCATCGGCGCCTTGCTCGCCTGCGTCGTCGCCGGCTTCGTTGCCCCGGCTGACGCCTTCGCCGGCTTCGGCCATCCCGCCGTCATCACCGTCGCCTGCGTGCTCGTGTTGAGCCAGGGCCTGCAGCTCTCGGGCGCCGTGGACATGCTCACCCGTACCGTGCTGCCGGCCAGCGCCGGCCCCACTGCCTCGATTGCCGCACTCACCGGGCTCGCCGCGCTGCTCTCCGGTTTCATGAACAACGTCGGCGCGCTGGCCCTGCTGATGCCGGTCGCCATCCAGGTCGCCGGCCGCCTCGGCCTGCCGCCCGGACGCGTGCTGATGCCGCTCGCCTTCGCCTCCATCCTCGGCGGCACCATGACCCTCATCGGCACACCGCCCAACCTCATCGTCTCCGGCTTTCGCCGCGAAGCCGGGCTCGGCAGCTTTTCCATGTTCGACTTCACCCCCGTCGGCCTCGGCCTGAGCGTCGTCGGCATCGCCTTCATCGCGCTGGCCGGCTGGCGCCTGGTGCCGGCGCGCGAGCAGAGCAGCATCGAGAATTTCGAAAGCGGTTCCTACATCACCGAAGCACGCATACCGGAAGGCAGCAAAGCCGCCGGCATGATGCTGCGCGAGATCGAGCAGTCGCTAGAGAACACCGATGCCCAGATCCTCGGCCTCGTGCGCAACGAACTGCGCGTCTATGCCCCGCGCGGCGGCCGGCGCGTACGGGCCGGCGACATCCTCATCCTCGAAGCCGAAGCCGAAGCGCTGTCGAAAGCGCTCTCCGGGCTGGGTCTCGAACTCGAGGAAGCCAAACCCAGCGAGCCCGAGACCTCGTCCAAGGACGGCGACGGCGACGGCGA
>JBBDTC010000178.1:0-2324 GCA_040904625.1 Gammaproteobacteria bacterium | reverse complement strand
AAGCCAAACCCAGCGAGCCCGAGACCTCGTCCAAGGACGGCGACGGCGACGGCGATGACAGCGGTAACCAGGACGAAGGATCGGATCAAGCCGAAGACAACGACAAAGGCAAGGACAAAGAGCGAGATAAAGACAAAGAGCGAGATCGCGCCCAGTCCAGGAAAAGCGAAGCGGTAGAGACCCCGCCCGCAAACGCAGCCGAACCCGAACGCGACACCGCGGCTGAAGAAACCCCGTCCGACGACCCGCCCGCCGAAGAGAAAGAAACCCGCAGCCGATCCAGCGACGACATCATGCTCGTCGAGCTCGCCGTCCTGCCCGGCTCCGCGCTCGACGGCCGCTCCGCCAGTGATATCCTGCTGCGCACCCGCTACGGCATCAACCTGCTCGCCGTCTCGCGCGAAGGCCATCGTTCGATCTCACGCCTGCGCACCGTCGCCATCGAACCGGGCGACCTGCTCCTGATGCAGGGCGCGCCCGATGCCTTGAGCGAATTCGCCACCAATTTCGGCTGCGTGCCGCTCGCCACCCGCGATGTGCGCATCCCCAATCAAAGCAAGATCATCGCCGCCACCGGCATCATGGTCGTCGCCGTCGCCACCGCCGCGCTCAACCTGCTGCCGGCCGCCGTCTCCTTTGCCGCCGGCGTGCTCGCTTCCATGGCCCTGCGCACCGTACCCCCGCGCGCCGTCTACGAGGCCGTCGACTGGCCCGTCATCGTCCTGCTCGCGGCCTTGCTCCCCGTCGCCGGTGCCATGCAGAGCACGGGCGCCGCCGATCTCATCGCCCATCATCTGCTCGTCCACGTCGCCCAGGGTAACGCCGTCGCCGGGCTTGCCGTCATTCTCATCACCACCATGGTGTTGACCGATCTGATGAACAACGCCGCCACCGCCGCCGTCATGGCGCCCATCGCACTCGGCGCCGCAATGCAGCTCGGCGTCAACCCCGATACCTTTCTCATGGCCGTCGCCGTCGGCGCCTCGTGCGCCTTCCTCACCCCCATCGGGCACCAGAACAACACCCTCATCCTCGGCCCCGGCGGATTCCGCTTCGGCGACTACTGGCGCATGGGCCTGCCCCTCGACGTACTGGTGATCGGCGTCGCGCTGCCCGTGTTGCTACTAGTCTGGCCACTGTAAAGCGCACAGTACACAGCGCCCGCCCACAGCCCAACTGGAGCAAACCCATGAAGCATGCCATCGACCTCGACCCGCACACGTTCCGCGTCAACCCCGGCACCGCCGTCGATCTCGATCAATGGCCGACCGCCATCGAACCACTCTACGAGACCAAGAAGCACTACAAGAAAGCCCTCAAACGCGGCACCAAGCGCTTGAAGAACCAGCAGCGCCTGCTCTACGCCCATAATCACTATGCCTTGCTCCTGATCTTCCAGGCCATGGATGCTGCCGGCAAAGACGGCGCCGTCCGCCACGTCATGTCCGGCGTCAACCCCCAGGGCTGCCAGGTGTTCAGCTTCAAACACCCCAGCCCCATGGAACTCGATCACGACTTCCTCTGGCGCACCCACTGCGCCCTGCCCGAACGCGGCCGCATCGGCATCTTCAACCGCTCCTACTACGAAGAAGTGCTCATCGTGCGCGTGCGCCCCGATATCCTCGCCGCCCAGAAACTGCCCGAAGTCGACCCCGGCAGCGACAGATTCTGGGCCGATCGCTACCGCTCCATCACCGAATCCGAAGCGCACCTGCACCGCAACGGCACCCGCATCGTGAAATTCTTCCTGCACCTCTCAAAAGCAGAACAGACGCGCCGCTTCATCGCCCGCATCGACAACCCCAACAAGAACTGGAAGTTCTCCGCCGCCGACATCGAACAACGCACCCACTGGGACGCCTATCAAGACGCCTACGCCCAGTGCCTGGGCAACACCAGCACCACCAAGGCCCCGTGGTACGTAATCCCCGCCGACGACAAGAAAAACGCCCGCCTCATCATTTCCCACATCGTCGGCGACACCCTCGCCAGCCTCGATCTCGAATACCCCCCAACCAACGACGCCCGACGCGCCGAATTGGAGCAGATCCGGGTACAACTCGAACGTGAAGAACGGGAGCTTGAGGGGTGATCGGTAGTGAACCGCGCCGGGATTCCCGAAGATTCCAAACCTTGAGAGACTGGAGTCGTGAAACAAGCGAAACAGTATTCCCCGGAAGTCCGGGAACGAGCGGTTCGGATTGTCTTCGAGCACGCGGCCGAGCACGAATCGCAATGGGCTTCGATGTCATCGATTGCGCCGAAGATCCGGAGCGTGGTTGAGTCAGCCGAGGGAACTGCCCCCTCGGCTGCTCTCAGAACCC
>JBBDTC010000177.1:0-30753 GCA_040904625.1 Gammaproteobacteria bacterium | reverse complement strand
AGACGGGATGGATCGGCGTTCCCAATCGTTCAGTTATTTTGCGGCGGGCCCTTAGGATGAATCTACTGCGGCGGTGGGAGAGCGAGGCGACCTGATTCGAGGTGGTGTCGCGGAGCTTGAAATGAAAAGAGCCGGCACAGGGCCGGCTCTGGTCGCGGGTTGGCTTGTCCGACTCAGAAGAAGTAGGTCAAGCGCGCGAAGATCTCGTCCGCAAAGTCGATCGTCTCCATGATCGTGTCCTGCTGACCGCCAGGCGCGTCGACGATGTTCGCATACAGATCCCACTGCCACTTGGCACCCGGACGGTAGCGCACACCCGGCTGCAGCAGATAGCCGCCGGCCGTGTCGACGAGGATCGACATGTCGAAGCGCCAGATGAGATTCGGGAACGGCTGCTGGAAGGCGAATACCACGTAGTTGGCGCTGCTGTTGCCTTCCGGTCGCTTCGCGGCGGCGTTGAAAGCTGCCGGCTTGAACGCGCCAGTCGTCGAATCGATGAATTCACCCAGTTTAGCCGTGCCGTTCTTGTCCAGATCGCGACCGAACATGTCGGTGGCAGTCCGGTGCATCCACTGCGCGACCATGTAGGTGGCCGGGAACTCATTCGAGATGCGGTGGTACTTCTCCAGGATGAGCGCCGAGACGACGTCGTCCTTGTGCGTGAAGTTGAAGCTCAAATCGTTGGTCAGGCGCTTGTTCGGCGTCACCGACACCTCACCGCGGATGATCAACTGATCGAAGATCGAGTTCATGTCGTCGGTGGTGACGATGTAGTTGCCGCCAACGATAAAGATGTTCTCGCGCTTGAACTGACGCCCAACCCACTGCGCCACGCTGCCGAAGCTGGAACGGAAACCCTCGAGGGTCCGCATGGAATCGACGAAGTTGTTCTCCTCACCGAAGCCGAAGATCTCGCGCGTCGCCCACTGGCTGCCCGGGAATTCGTTGATCTGCCCGATCAGGTAATTGGCCTCATCGAGGCGACCGCGGCGGATGTTTTCCCAGTACTCGACTGCCCCGGCAGTGTACGGATCGGGCATGAAGCTGGTGCCACAGCCGTTGGCCATGGTACGCGCCCGCGTATCGAGCGTCGGCATGGCCGGAATCGCGCCGCCGACCGCGCCCTGCAGCCCGAGCTGGGTCAAAATATTGTTGGTGTCGTTATTGCGCCCCAGGCAGAACGGGTTCGCCCGCCCGCGCCAGAAGGGCTGGGCGTCGACACCGGAGAAGACACCGTCCGGGTTACGCCGGTTGACATAGCCGACCATGCCGGTGAAGGATTCGGTGAACGGCATGGTCATCCGGAAACCGAAGTTCCAGGCGCCCTTGGCGTCATCCATGCCGATCTCGTCGTTGACAGCCACCGAATGCGGGATCAGGCTATAGGGTGTGTTCTGGCCCGGCAACAACGAGGGCGAGAACAGCTGCGCGAAGGCATCGAGTTCCCAACCGTTGTTGAACGAGTAGCTCAAACGAATACCGGGCGAGGCGATGCGCTGGTCCTGGTATTCCTCGGCACCCGGGCCGAGCACCAGGTGGCGACGCAGGTCGAGGCCGTTGGCGACGTCCATAACGCGGAAGAAGTAGGCCTCACCCCAGGCGATGGTCTGGTTGCCCAAACGCAGCCACAGGGGACCCCGGTGCCAGTCGAGATACAGCGCCGGGATGTCGATGATCGAATCCGGGCTGTTCCATTCCGTGATGGTGCCGCGGCGGTTGCCCCACATGGGGTTGGCGAAATGATCGCCGATCTCGCCGTCGGTGAAGTTGCGCGTGCCGTCGAAGTAGCCGCGGATCTTCATGTAGGCCTTGAATTCCTGGCTGATGCGGGCCTGGACGTCGACTTCGACGCGCGTGTTGAACACGTTGAAGTTGATGTCGTCCTCGAGCGCCGCGCCCTGCGGGCTGAAGCCCTGGCCGGCGGCCGGGTTGACGCCAGGCACAAAGGCACTGCCGGCACCGTTGGGGCACAGTTGACCGGGAAAGGCCACCTGCCCGTTGAGCTTGCCGCCGCCAAGCAGCCCGGCACTGCCGGCCGCGAGCGCGTTCTCGAGCGCAAAGCGACAATCGACCGGCGATGACGTATTGGCACCGGCCAGCAAGGCGTTACCCGTGGGGTTGGCGGGCCCGCCAGGTGCTGAGAACAATCCACCCACAACCCCATTGGGATTGACATAGACGCTCGTCGGCGCCGTGGCGTTGGCCGGGTTGGTGTTCGGATGGGTCAAATGCGGTGTGATGCGATCCGCGAACGGGCTCGTCATCTGGTTGTTGTAGTTGTCCTGCGTCGAGATGCTGTAGGCGATCTCCTGGCGGACGAAACCCGTCACGTTCCAGTCGATGGCGGCAGCACCTCCGGAGAACAACAAGCTGCCGGCACTGGCGGCGAGCAGCAGACGTCCTGGATTGTGTTTGGTCACTCTCGATCTCCTCAAATACGTCGATCAAACAGATATCGCGCCTTTTTCGCCTGGCGGGCGCGGTCATCGAGGTCACTGGTCAGATAACGTCCCGTCAGGAGCGCAAGCAGCTTCTTGTTGCGTAAATGCGTCAGAGCTACAGACCAAGGCCCTGTCCGTGGGTTTTACCACCACTTAATATTAGAATGAATGTTCATTTTGTATCATTAAAGCACATGCCGCAAGCCTTTCCAGGTGTCCGGGGCACAAGTAGTCCAAGGTGTCGGAATCCGAGATGCTGAAATCGTGCGGGCGCAGGGAGTAGCGCGGAAGAATTCAGGGAAAAATTCTGGACACCCATGAATTGAGCTTCCGAACCAGTGGGTGTCCCGATTTGATGCGACGATGATGCGACGATGATGCGAGGACACCCACAAAACGCCGCTGGCCGATCGATGGCTGTCCTGGAATTACTCTGGAATTACTCTAGTGGTCTTGCAATCAATGTCGACACTGACAATGGCGTCGTTTCATTGTCCGGAACGGTCGATTCCGACGATGAGAAGGAATTGGCTGCCCGCATCGCCGAGAACACCGAAGGTGCGAAATCGGTCGTCAACCAGCTGACAGTGGAGCAGGCTGGATGAGAAGCAGCTGAAACGATTCTATAGTCGCGACCGGGGCGAGATGACGCAGATCGTGGGGTACGCGCCGTGCCTCAATGTGCCGCGTCATCTCGGCTTGCACAAAGACGCCAAGCGGCATTACACGGCCATAAGCGCGCGAATGGACACCGCTGAACTCAACATCACAGTCAATTGCGCAACACACGGGCACGAAAGCGTCGGCCCTTGATCTTGCCGGTTCGCAGGCGCTCTGCTGCCTGCTCGTGCCACTCGTATGCGATCGCCACATAGGTCCGGGTCGGGAAGACGTCTATGTCACCGACCGCATCGGCCGGCAATTTCGCATCTCCCGTCAGCGCCCCGAGCAGATCCCCTGGCCGCAGCTTGTCCTCGCGCCCACCGTCGATGGCCAGGGTCACAAAGGGTGCTGGCAGCGGCGCGCCCTGATTCGCAGGTTCAGGCGTTCGGTCCCAGCGTAATGGTGTACCCAGAAGGCGCTCGATGTGCACAGCACGGGCGGCTTCCTCGGGCGCGCAAAGACTCAGCGCCAAACCGCCGCGGCCGGCCCGACCGGTGCGACCGATACGATGCAGATGGGTATCGGGATCGTTTGCCAAATCGTAGTTCACGACCAGCGGCAGATCGGCGATATCGAGTCCGCGGGCGGCGACGTCCGTCGCGACCAATACCGTACAGCTGCGGTTGGCGAATCTCACCAGAACCTGTTCTCGATCGCGCTGATCGAGTTCTCCGTGCAGGGCCAGAACGGTAAATTGGCGCGCCGCCAAATCACTCGCGACGGCGCGCACGGACTCGCGCGTATTGCAGAACACCAGCACTGCTTGCGCCTGGTAATGGCGCAGCAGGGCATCCAATGCAGCCGCTTTCCGGGCACGGGGGACTTCGAAGAATACCTGCTCGGTCAATGCATTGGGCGCGACGATGACCTCGAGCGGATCGCGCTGCAAATGGCTACCTATCGCCCGAATCGCGGGCGGCAGGGTCGCCGAGAACAGCATGGTCTGACGTAGCCGAGGCGCCCGCGAGACGATTTCAGCCAGATCCGGCGCGAAGCCCATGTCGAGCATGCGGTCCGCTTCGTCGAGAACCAGGGCCTTGAGTGCCCGCAGCGGCAAGGCGCCCCGTTCGATCAAATCGCGCAGCCGGCCCGGAGTGCCCACCGCGATGTGCGGTTCATGTTCGAGCGATACCAGGTGGATACGCAGCGGTACACCGCCGCACAGGGTCAGTACCTTGACGTTGGGAATGAAACGCGCCAGGCGGCGAATCTCACGACTGACCTGGTCCGCCAATTCCCGCGTCGGACAAAGCACCAGCGCCTGCAGACACACGGATCGCGCGTCCAAGGTCGTCAGCAGCCCGAGGGCGAACGCCGCCGTCTTGCCGCTCCCTGTCTGCGCTTGCACGGTGACGTCGCGCCCGGCGAGTATCCCGGGCAGCGATGCCGCCTGCACGGGAGTCATCTCGACGTAGTCCACGGCCGTCAGCGCACGTGCCAAGGGCGGCGCCAGGTTGAGCGCGGAAAATTCGTTCATCCCGCCATGTTCGCATTAATGCGCGCCTGACAGGGTGTTGCTGACATCGGGAAGTCTTCTTGGAGACAAGGGCGCTGCAGAGCGCTGCTCCATGACACCCCTGCGCCGATTATGATTGCCGCAGCACAGCGCTGCCACCTTGACGAGGAGCTATAGATGGAACAAATGCTCGACCTATGGCGAGGGCTCCGCGAAGCCTTGCAATGGCCCATCATCCGGACCGCCGAGACGGAGATCACGCTCTGGTCCGTCCTCTACCTCGTTGTCCTGGTGCTGCTGCTGCTGTGGGCGGCACGGCGGCTGCAGGGATGGCTGACCGACGGGCCACTGCTGCGTGCGCGGATGGATCGGAGCGCACGACATACCACGGGATCTCTGGTTCGCTTCGTCGTACTCCTGATTGGGTTGTTGGTAATCATCCAAACGGCCGGCATCGACCTGACCACTTTCAACGTTCTCGCCGGCGCTATCGGTATCGGCGTCGGTTTCGGTCTGCAGAATGTGGTGAGCAACTTCATCGCCGGCATCATCATCATGTTCGAGCGACCGGTGAAGATCGGCGACCGCATCGTGGTCGGCGGTGTCGAAGGCAACGTCATAGACATCGGTGCACGCAGCACCACCGTGCTGGACAACGACAACATCGCCGTCATCGTGCCCAACTCCAAGTTCATTACCGAGGATGTGATCAACTGGAAGCACAACGACAATCGCGTGCGCTTTCGCATTCCGCTGAGCGTCGCCTACGGCAGTGACGCGCGGCAGGTCGAGCGCGTCCTGCTGGAAGTGGCGGCCGCCGATCAGGACGTATTGGCTGACCCGCCACCGGCGGTCAGGTTGATGGGCTTCGGTGACGATGGGCTGCTGTTCGAGCTGCGCGCCTGGTCATTCAGCCTGGTCGACCGCAAGGGCCTGCTCATCAGCCACCTGAACTTTGCAATCTACGAGCGCTTCCAGCGCGAAGGCATACAGTTTCCCTTCCCCCAGCGCGATCTCCATCTCAAGAGCGGCGTGTTGCAAGTGCGCCGGGCTACATCCGCGACGGACGATTGACGATGCACACTCGTTCATCGCTCCCGGCCCGCGGCGCGCGCTGGGCTGGAACCTTCCGCCCTGGCGGCCGGGAGCGAAGGTGATCGCAGGAGTCAGTCCAGCGCCTCGACCTGGAAGGCATTACATGCCGCCAGGTCAGACGAGCGGTGCTCGAACTGCCGCGCCAAATCGCGCAGCGCCGTCCGCAGGCCTTCTTCCAGCACCGGATGATAAAAGGGTGTACGCAGCAGTTCCTGCGGAGTGAGGCCTTGTCCGACAGCCAGGGCGAGAAAGTGCGCCATATGCTCGGCCGCCGGTGCGCACATCTCCGCGCCCAGCAGCCGGGCGTCGTCGCGTGACGCGTAGATCCGC
This sequence comes from Gammaproteobacteria bacterium, assembly GCA_040904625.1. Classification (GTDB taxonomy): domain Bacteria; phylum Pseudomonadota; class Gammaproteobacteria; genus JACKNG01. Next base: position 24,768 of record JBBDTC010000177.1, on the reverse strand, counting down.
ATCAGGCCCTCATTGCGCTGCGCCGTCACTGCGCGGCCCTGCCTGGCAAAGCTGACCTCGCCGATCGCGACACCTTGCGCCGGCAGTTCGCCAAAGCGCTGGCCGACGAAGGCGACCGCCGGTTCCGCGAAAACGATGCCGAGCGGCGTGCGGCGCTGGAAGCAGCTACTGCCAGCGGCCACTGCGTTGACCCCGGCGATATAGCCCTCGTCGGCTGCTTCGTGCAGCAAAGGGGCGTGGCCGTTGGCATCGCCGGCGAGGAAAACCGGCAGGTCCGCAATCTGGGTCGTCTCCGGGTCGTACGGCGGCATGCCGTGTTCGTCCAGTGCGACTCCCAGAGTCTCGAGGCCCAGGTCATCCACATTGGGCACCCGGCCGATGGCCGCGAGCACGCGGTCGACCTCGAGCACGGTCTCGCCCGCGCGAACGCGAACCCCCTCTCCAGCGGTCGATAATTCGGCATTGTCGCCGGTTTGGATGGTGAACTCGCGATCGAGGATCGTCCGTAAGGTGGCGTTGACCTTGTCATCGGAGATCCCGGCCAAGCTCTGATCCTGTCCGAACGCGGACACCTCGACCCCGAGACGTGACAGCGCCTGGGCGCACTCGATGCCGATGGCGCCGAGGCCGATAATCGCCACCCGTCGCGGTAGCGTCGCCAACTCGAAGATGCTGTCGGTCGTGAGTACCCGCTCACCGAGGGCCTGCCACGGCGGCAACAGCCGCGGGCGGGAACCGGTCGCGATGATGATGCGGCGCGCTTCGAATACGCGCCCCGCGACCTCAACCTGATGCGGGCCGCGCAGCCTGGCGCGGCCGGCGATGCTGCGTTCTCCGAGGGCATTGGTGGCCTCGAGCGTACCGGCCACGAAACGATCGCGCAGACTGCGCACTCGGCGCATGACCGCCGGCAGATCGACAGTCAAGGCGTCGCTGCCGCGGATCCCGAAAGCTTCATGCTTATGGCGTGCATGAAAGGCCTTTGCGATCTCAATCAGCGCCTTGGAGGGCATACAGCCGACCCGGGCACAGGTCGTGCCGTAAGCGCCGTCGTTGATCATGACCACGTTACGGGTGGTCTTCTCGACCTCGCGCAGCGCCGCCAGGCCTGCCGAGCCGGCGCCGATGATGATGACATCCACTTTTTCGTTCATTGGATTTCGCTCGTAACTCTGCTCATCGTGCGTTTCATCCGGTTACGACGCGATGCGCGAAGCGCAGTTTCTCCACAGCCGCCGGAGACAGAACGAAAGGGTAGGCATGAGCATGCCCCATGCTTCGATTGAAGCTGTTCAACGCGAAAGTCAGCGGCAGCCAGTGTTCGATGATAGTGTCGAACGAAGCCTCGCGATAGGCGTCGAAGTCGTGACGAACATCGAGTGAATCGTCGTCGGCATGGCCTGTGAAAACGCGGCCGCGCTCACTGAAACTCGATGCGGTATCGGCCAGGAAATCGAACTCCAGCCCGGACGAATCCTGCTGCCGGGAGGTGAACGGAAGGCCCAATCGCAGGATCGAGTAGATCAATTGGCGTTTCTCCGCCTCCATCGTGTGCCACAGTCCACGGTTCCCCTCGACAGAGAGATCCGGGATCGTGCCGTTGAGACTGCAGGCGATACAGAAGGCTTGTTCACTGGCGGCGTCGAGCATCCAGTTGCATGCGGCGTGATTACTGTAGTTCGCACACATACGGTAGCGCCGGTCCGCGTTCGGTGAACGCCATTGTCCGTCGGCATCGGGTTCGATTGCCGACAGTTCCATCCGATCGGGCAGAAAGCCCAGCGTCGCGCCACAGCGCACACCGCAAACATTCTCGAAATAAAGGAGATTTCCGCAGTTAGCACAAACAAAAAGTTTCATTGGAGGCAGGTCAAGAGACTCGCGGAGGGGCACCCAAGCTCACAGATTACCTGATCGATGGTCAAAACTATCACACACCCGTCCACGCTCGGCCGCACGATGGGAAGCAGACCACGGTGCACTCGGGATCAGGATCGAGTAGCGTAGGGCGATGGCGACCGAGTTGCATTGCGAGCGTCTGGAAACCGTGGTCAGCGCATTGCTCGCCAGCGGGGCTCATCGGGTGATCGACCTGGGCTGTGGCGAAGGCGAGCTGCTGCAGCGCCTGCGCCCGCACCGGCAGTTTCGTCGCCTGGTCGGCATCGACATCGACGAACGCGCCTTGTCCGCGGCGCGCACCGCCCTGGCCCTCGACTGGTTGACGCCCGACGAACGCCTCGAAGTGCGCTACGGTTCGTTCGAAGAAGTGGCAAGGGATCTGATCGGATTCGATGCAGCGGTGATGCTCGAGACCATCGAGCACATCGAACCCGGCCGTCTGTCCAAGGTCGAACGCGCCGTGTTCGGCGGCCTGCGGCCACTGACCGTCCTGATCACCACCCCTAACCAGGAATACAACGTCCTTCATGGGATGGCCCCCGGCGCCCGCCGCCACCCGGGACATCGCTTCGAATGGACCCGTGCGCAATTCCGGCAATGGGCACGCGGTGCCGCTGAACGCAATCACTATGCCGTCACTTTCATCGATCTCGGGCCAGTCGACCCTATACATGGCAGCTCGACGCAAATGGCCCGATTCGATTCGCAAGATGCCGCCTGAAACGCGAACGGACCCGGCGGTGCCGCGACCGCTAGCCCGCATTTCTCACACCGTCCGTCGCGAGGTCATCGAAATGCCGCAAAATCGGGCCGCGCGGAGCCGATGGCGACGAAGGCATACTCGACAGTCTGTCGAGGAGGCATCTGCGAGCACGGCCCGAGTCTGCGCGCAGATCGGCGGCCGCAGCAGGATGGGGGTGAGAAATGCGGGCTAGACGCGGCGCTCGCGCCGCCTCATGACGCTTCTGCCGAGCGGCGCTTGCCCAGGAAGATCTCGGGCGACACTTCGCTCACGCAGCACCGGCTACGCCTGGCGCGACGCCATCGCGTTCGAGCATCAAGCGTGCTTCGGGATAGTCCTCGAGCAGCACCCGGTGGACGAGGGCACGCATGGCGGAACCGGCAATCGGGCGTGCCGCATCGTCGTCCACGGCGGGACGATCGACAAGTGCTGTAACCGCGCGCACGGCAGCCGCTTCGCGCGCCAGCGCAACGGCAACCGCCTCGCGCCATGAGTCCAGTGCGCTGCCGTCGAAACGTCCGCGTGCGCGGCCGTGATGGATAATGGCGAGGTAGCGGCTGATGAACTCGATCAGCAAATCCTCGATGAACGCCTGTGACCAGCCCAGCGTGCGGCTGTCGATAGCTTGATAACACCACGACCAGGCGGCGGCGCCGGAGAGCGATGCGCCGAGGGCCATGAAAAATCCCAGGCTGAAGCCATGGAGCAGGATATCGATAGCAGCGCCGGCACCAGCGCCGAGCAGTGCGCCACCGGCGGCACCGCTCAGGGGTGAGGGCCGGTCCCCGTGATCGCGCATGGCGGTCAAGGCGGCTTCCACGCGGCGCGCCGCCCCTCCTTCCAGGCCTTCGATCGCAACGAGCCGAGCCTCGAGTTCACGCATGCGCTGCACCAGACGCCTGGTGAGCCGCTCGAACCCAGCCGCCCGGCCGACCCGGTTGCTCTGCCCGCGCGAGAGGGGTTCGCGATCGCTGATCACGGCGGCGAGCGTGTCGGCGAGCACGTCCAATGCGGCATCGAAGCGCGCGAGCTGCTGCGCCTGCCAGACCTGCAGCAAGCGGCCAAGCACGGATCGCTTTTCCGGCGCGAGAAGCTCGGCTGCGCGCAGCAACAGGCGTGATTCGTCGATCCAGCAACGTTCGAAGGCATCCAGCGCGATGACGTCGGCAACCGGTTCGCGACGCAAGGTTTCGCGCCAGGCATCTTCCAGCCGCGCGCGATCCGCGCGCCGGCTGTCGGGCGGTAACTGGTTTAGCACGACCAGCACCGGCACTCGCATCCAGGTCAGGATGTCGAGTTCGGTGTCGATATAGCTGGCGAACTCAGGATCCTCAGACGCGTTGACGAGATACAACACCAAATCGCCTTCGTCGCGCACGGCGGCCATGGCCTGCTGGGCGCACCACAGGCTCTGGTCCCTGAAACGGTCCCACACCTGAGACAAAAACCAGCCCAGTGGCGCGTCCTGGCTTTCCAATCGCTGACGCAGCCGTGCCGAGTTGCCGAAGCCAGGGGTATCCCACAGCACCAGCCGGTCGCCGGCCGGCGTCTCGGCCAGTACATGGCGCTGGTTCTCGATGGTGGTGTGGGCCGCATCGACGATCTCGCCCACATCGCGACGCAACAAGGTGCGCACCAGCGAGGTCTTGCCGACATTGGTGTGGGAGATGAGAACCAGTCGGACGTCCATCGCACGGGCCAGCTCAAGCGACGCCCGACGCCGCGCTCGGCATGTCCGGCCTCTCGTCCTGCAACACGACACACGGCGTGCCGTGGGCCTCGAGCATGCGCTGCCACAGCCGGATGCGACTCTGGCGGCGCTCGGCGTTGGAGACATAGGCGGCCACGTCCAATACCACCGTTACTGCGACCCGCGCCTGCAATGCATCGAGCAGCGGTGGGTGGACATCGTGTTCCGGTGTCTGGGCAGGATTAATCATGAGCCATACTGCCGCGGCATCGGCACTGGCCACCGCTTGGGCGGGCGCATCCCACGGCAGGGGTGCATTCCGTTCCATTCGAGCGCGCGGCCCCCAGTTCTCGAGTACGCAGACCTGCAAGTGCTCCCAGCTCCGCGCCGACGGCCGGTAACCGAGCGGCTGCACCCGTATTTGCAGCGCCGTACCGGCCAGGGCGGCGAAGCTGCGTTGCAGCCACGGTTCGGACGCTTCGAATGGTACCGGTCGGCGCGCGCGACAGGTGCTGTAGGCGCTCAGCAGCAGCCGCGGCACTACCGCGAACAACAACAGCGTAGCCGCCCACAGGTGAATCCACGGCGCGGCCGGCGTCGGCGCATGCGCCATGGCTGCCACACCATCGAGATCCGGCAAGGTCACGCCGGACAGTGCAGCAGCCGGCCCCAGCAGGGCGTGGACCAGTACATGGACGGTTTGCGCATCGAGAAACGTGCTGGCCCAGGTCGCCCGATACGCCACGCCCAGACCGTCCAGATAGAGACCGGCAATCGCGCCGACGGCGAACGCAGCAGCGCTCGCATGCAAGGTCGCCGCGAAGGCGGCGGCGATCTGGCCGCGCGCCGTCACCAGCCAGGCGCCCGCCACGCGACCCGCCAGCAACGTACGCGGTTCGACCGCGGTATTGTCCCGTGCCGGATTGCTTGCAACTCCCCGACTGACGATCCGCCGGGCGATATCGAACAGCAAAGCAGGCAGACCATCGAGGCGCGCGCGCGGACGCAAGACCCGCCGCATGGCGAGAAAAGCAAAGACAACGAGTTGCCAGCCGATGAGACCGAGCAGCGGCGGCGTCAGGATATTGAACCGCCCGTCGGCCGCCAGCCCTGTCAACAATGCTCCGCCAGCCAGTGCCGCCGGAAGCAGCCAGGGCCCCGGATATCGACCGCTCAGCCAACGCCGGGCCCACCACAGCCGCTCGAGTTCCGGATTGGCTGCGATGCGTGCCCGAGCATCGCTGAGCAGCGCCTGTAGTTCGTCGCGCGCCGCTGCAGTCGGCTGCGGGCTGGGTGGTCCACATACACCGAGCGCTTCCGCTTCGCGGATCAGAGTCAGCGCGTAAGCCTGTTCGGCGGTCAACAGCATCGCGTCGATGATCGCGCTGAGCTCTGTCGCGGCATTACTGCGCCGGAGCAGCGGCCAAGCGGCCGGCACGAAAATCACTCAGCGCCTGATGGATCTCCTGCTCGGTATTCATGACGAACGGCCCATATTGAGCAATGGTCTCACCCAGTGGGCGGCCGGCGATGAGCAGCGCCTGCGTCGCGATATCCGCGCTCAGGATCACGCCGTCGGCGGCATCCTCGTTCGCCAGCAAGGCCATCCGCTGCGTCGGTACGTTCTGGCCGGCAATCGCAAGCTCCCCCCGATAGACGTAGACGAAGGCATTGTGCCCGGCGGGCAAGGCTTGTGAGAATCGCGCCCCGGGCGGGAGGTGGATGTCCAGGTAAAGCGGTAACGTAGCGTCGCGCATGACCGCCCCGTCCCGTCCGTGGCTGTGGCCTGCGATCACAGCAACGTCGACACCCTCGGCGGTAGCGAATCGCGGTAGTTCGGTTGCGCTGAAATCGCGGTACCAGGGTTCGCACAGCTTGTCGCGGCCCGGCAGGTTCAACCAAAGCTGGAAGCCTTCCATGGCCCCGTTCTCCTGCTGCGGGATCTCGGAGTGGATCACGCCGCGCCCCGCGGTCATCCACTGCACTCCGCCGTTTTCGAGCAGCCCTTCGTGGCCGGCGCTGTCCCGATGCAGCAGGCGCCCGGCGATCATGTAGGTAATGGTTTCGAAACCTCGATGCGGGTGATCGGGGAAACCCGCAATATAGTCGTCCGGATCGTCGCTGCGAAACGCGTCCAGCATCAAAAAAGGGTCGAGTCTTCGCTGGAGATCCGGCGTGAGCACACGAGTCAATCTGACCCCTGCACCATCGGTCGTCGCTTGTCCTGCGACGAGCCGTTCGATGCGCCGGGTGACGTCGACTTTCTCAGCATCGGCGGGCCTGTTCATCATGAATTTCCTTACTGTATCGCGGGTATCGATTTCAGTGCAGCGCATGTGCCGCGGCCAGTCATCCTATTGGTGGACGGCTTCATCACTGACGCGGCACAATCAGCGCAATGCCAATCAATGCCCGCTGCCAGCGCAGCGCGCGATGCCGGATACCGCACCAGGATCACGGATCGGGTTCGATTTCAAGCCTTCGCCCATGCTGTTATGCACATCGTTGCTGAATCGTGAATTGACGTTAGGGGTATTATCCACGGTCCCGAGTGAGACGCTGCGAGAAGACGCAACCCATTGAATTAAAAGATTCTAAGCCAATTGATTAAATATTGGCCAAACTAACGATTCCGCGCCACCGAGGGTCGAAAATCGAAATGGTCCGCCTTTCGTCAACAAAGATATCCACAGGATCTGTGGGTAACCCGATTTGCTCGTCAAATCAACGACAAAGCATCCTACCCATGGGTTCGGAGAAAGCCATATCGAGGATGCGAGCCCGCCGCGCAAGCCCTATGGGCGAGGCGCTTCGTGTTGTCTCGTTCACCGCTCTGCTGGCCGCCGCCGTCACCGCCGGCGCCTCATCCGACCCAAATGATGCCGCCCGTTTCGTCGAATTCGAATCCGTCCCCGATGGCCGCTGCCAGATTCTCAGCGATGGTGGCAAACTGCGTATCTTACGCAACACTCACGGCGCCCATGCCATCAACTACCGCGTTGAGCGGATTTTCGCCGGCAGCCATCGTCAAGGCCTCGCTGACGGCATTGCGCCAGCTGGCGGCGAGGCAGTCAAACTCGGCTGCACCCGGGTCGATGGCCGCGAGCAGGACTGGATTCTGGACCGGGCCCGCTTCGAATGACAGGAGTTACCAGCTGTGCGCCCTATTCTGATCGCCCTTCTCGTCGTCTGCCCGCTGGCGCCCGGCGGCGCACAGGAAATGGCTGACGGCCAGCGTTCTCCCGGCGACCTCACCATCGAGGAGCGCCGCGAAATGATGCAGCATGCGAGCGACTACAATGCCTGCGTGTACAACGCGGCAATCGCCGACATCGACAAGCACCCGGACATCCGCCAAATCGCCGACGAGGCCCTCGGCGCCTGTGTCGAACGGCTCGATGTGCTCAATGAGACCATTACCGCGTGGGGGTTTCCGAGCGGATTCGCCGCGGGCTTCACGCGCTCGGTGCGCGATCGCGCCGTGCGCCAGCTGTTACCGGAACTCGCTGTACGCAAAGGCTCTTGAGCGACGGCTCGTGGCCCGCCCGTAATAGTAGCCCGCGTGCAGAGCGTCAGCGGCGCTACCCGCGCTCCTGGCCGTCGTTGCGCGGACCGCGGCCCGCCACCACCTTCGCCGGATCTGGCGAAGGTGCGCTGGGCAGGCCCCACATGGCGCCGACGAATGCCGAGAACTCGTTCAACGCGCGTTCGTAGACGTTGCGTTTGAACGACACTACGAAGCCCAGCGGCTCCCAGTAATCGACCCAGCGCCAATCGTCGAATTCCTGTTCGTCGGCGAGGTCGAGGCGGACGTTGCTTTCGGCCGCGAGCAGGCGTAGCAGGAACCAGATTTGCTTCTGGCCAATACACAGGGGTTGTTGGTGGTAGCGGATGTAGCGCTTGGGCAGACGGTAACGCAACCAGCCTTTGGTCGCACCCAGCACTTCGACGTCCGCCTGATCGAGGCCGATTTCCTCCTTGAGTTCGCGGAACATCGCCACTTCGGGCGTCTCGTCGTGCTTGATACCGCCCTGGGGGAATTGCCAGGCGGCCATTCCCGCGCGCCGCGCGCAAAATACCTGCCCGCATCCGTTCAGCAGGATGATGCCCACATTGGCGCGAAAGCCATGTCTGTCGATCATGTCGGGTGCTGCGTCACGTCCGCTACCGACGGCGTTTCAGCACTGGATTCTCCCAAGTGGAACCGGTCAGTTCAACTACCGGGCGCGGCACGCGCAGGCGGCCGCACCCTGCAGCGGCGCCCTAAGCTAGTCGAACAATTTCATCACCGCGGCGCGTTCGTCGCGCAGCTCGGCGGCCGTCGCGTCCATGCGGGCGCGGCTGAATTCGCTCACCGGGAGATCCCGGACGATGCTGTATGAGCCGTTCTTGCAGGTCACGGGGAACGAATACATCAAGCCCTCCTCGATCCCGTAGCTGCCGTCGCTGGGGATGCCCATGCTGACCCAATCGCCGTCCGGCGTACCGAGCGCCCAGTCGCGCATGTGTTCGAGAGCGGCATTCGCCGCCGAAGCCGCGCTCGACGCCCCGCGCGCTTCGATGATCTCGGCACCGCGCTTGGCTACCCGCGGAATGTAGTCGTTCTCATACCAACTCGCATCGACCAGGCCCTGGGCCGGTTTGCCATCTACCGTCGCCTGACTGATATCCGGGTATTGTGTGGTCGAATGATTGCCCCAGATGGTCATCTTGCAGATAGCCGAAACCGCCACACCGGTCTTCGCCGCGAGTTGGGCGATCGCGCGATTGTGGTCCAGGCGCGTCATGGCCGTGAACTGCGCCGGATCGATATCTGGCGCGCTCTTCATGCAGGTCCAGGCATTGGTGTTGGCTGGGTTGCCGACCACGATGATCTTGATGTCGCGGCTGGCGTGCTCATTGATCGCCTTGCCCTGCACGGTGAAAATTCCGCCGTTCGCTTCGAGCAAGTCGCTGCGCTCCATGCCCGGGCCACGCGGTCGGGCGCCGACCAACAGGCCGTATTGGGCATCCTTGAACGCAACATTGGCGTCGTCGGTGAGTTCGATGCCGGCCAGCAACGGAAACGCGCAATCGTCGAGTTCCATCGCCACGCCTTGCAGGGCTTTCATGGCCGGGGCTATCTCGAGCAGTTGCAGGATGACCGGCTGATCGCGGCCGAGCATCTCGCCGGCTGCGATGCGAAACAACAGCGAATAGGAGATCTGACCGGCGGCACCGGTCACGGTAACTCTTACGGGGGCTTTCATACCTTGCGGGTCCTTATCTGATTGGTCTCAAAAAAATCGGCAACACAGCGGCACTCGTCGACGGGGCTGCGTTACACTCGGGACGCGCCGTCACGAACTTCAATTCGGGCTACGCCCATCCGCTCACGGTTCGAGCCGCTGATATCGGGGCCGTCCAGCCGCCCCTTGCATTAGGAGCGCAAGGATACCGTCCGGGCGATTTTCACAGCAAGGTGCACTGCGGCGGTGCGTGCCCGCCCAAAATTCACGCCAAACACAACCAGTCACGGATTTAAACGGAACAATGACGGTCAGTTTAATGACTTTGGGCGGGGATTGATCAAAGATCCCCAACCGCGTGGCCGCTACCAGCGAGGCGACCCATGCGCACCCAGCGAAAATCCGGGTTTTGGTCATCTTGCAGGTGAGTGACGATGCAGCGTCCGTCTCTTTTGTTCAGTGGTAACGTCCCCTTCCTCGAGGAGCTCTATGAAGCCTATCTGGCCGATCCGAAGTCGGTCAGCGACGAGTGGCGCGCTTGTTTCGACGATCTGGCGGAGGGTTCGAACGAGGAACGCCGCGACGTCCGCCATTCCGAGGTCATCGATCGTATGCGCGACATCGCGACCGCGCCGGCGGCGGCGGTTCGCGTCGTCCGCGGCGGCGGCGCCGATGCCCAGAAGCAGGTCGCGGTGCTCCAGCTGATCAACGCCTATCGCTTCCGCGGCCACCGTCAGGCCAATCTCGATCCGCTCAACCAGTACGAGCGTCCGGTCGTCGCCGAACTCGACCCCGAATTCCACGGCCTCACCAATGCCGATCTCGACAGCGTCTTCAATACTGGTTCGCTGCAAGGCCCGAACGAAGCGACCTTGCGCGAAATCCTCGATATCGTTCGCACCACCTACTGCGGCACCATCGGCGCCGAATACATGCATATCGTCGAGACCAGCCAGAAACGCTGGATCCAGCAGCGTCTCGAACTGCCGCGGGGCAAGCCGGCGTTCACACCTGAAAAACGCCGGCGGCTGCTCGAATGTGTCATAGATGCCGGGACGCTGGAAGAGTATCTGCACACCAAATACGTCGGGCAGAAGCGCTTTTCGCTCGAAGGCGGCGAAAGCACCATCGCGCTCCTCGATCAGCTCGTCGAGGACGCCGGACGCCACGGTATCAAGGAATGCGTACTCGGCATGGCCCACCGTGGACGCCTCAATGTCCTGGTCAACATCATCGGCAAACACCCCTCGAAGCTGTTCGAGGAATTCGAAGGCAAGAGCCAGACCGAAGTACGCTCGGGCGACGTCAAGTACCACCTCGGATTCTCCTCGGACATCGAAACCCCTGGTGGGCCGCTGCATCTGACCCTTGCCTTCAACCCCTCGCATCTCGAGATCATCGATCCGGTGGTCGAAGGCTCGGTGCGCGCACGCCAGGATCGACGTAACGATATCGAGCGCAATACCGTGCTGCCGCTGCTGATCCATGGCGACGCCGCCTTCGCGGGCCAGGGCGTGGTGATGGAGACGTTCAATCTGTCGCAAACGCGCGGCTATTCGACCGGCGGTACGGTACACGTCATCATCAACAACCAGATTGGTTTCACCACCAGTGACCCGCTCGACTCGCGCTCGACCCTCTACTGCACCGACGTGGCGAAAATCGTCCAGGCGCCGATTTTTCACGTCAATGGGGACGATCCAGAAGCGGTTGCGCTGGCGGCACAGCTCGCGCTCGATTTCCGCATGGAGTTCAACAAGGACGTTGTCATCGACCTCATCTGTTATCGCAAGCATGGTCACAGCGAAGCCGACGAGCCGGCAGCAACGCAACCGATCATGTACCAGCACATCCGCAATCATCCGGGCGTGCGGCGCATCTATACCGAGAAACTGGTCAGCGAAGGCGTGATAACGCCGGGTGATGCCGAGGCCATCGCCGCCAAGTACGTCGATGCCCTGGAGCGCAACTTTGTGGTGTCGCGTCCGCACGCGAATGTCATCGACAACCGCTTCCTGATCAACTTCGAACCTTTCCGCGACAGCACCTGGCGTACTGCGGTTGATACTGCGCTCGAACCCAGGCGCATTGCTGCGCTGACCGAGACCTTCACCAGCGTACCGGAAGCATTTACCCTGCATCGCGCGGTCAATCGGGTGTTGTCGGATCGCAAGGCCATGGGCGCCGGCGAGAAGCCCTGCGACTGGGGTTACGCCGAGACACTCGCCTATGCCTCGCTGCTGACCGAACACTGCCCGGTACGGATTTCGGGCCAGGACAGCGGGCGCGGCACCTTTTTCCATCGTCACGCGGTGATCCACGATCAGAAATCGGGCGAGACCTACCTCCCGCTGCAGAATCTTAGCGGCGATCAGGCCATCTTTCTGGTCATCAATTCGACACTGTCGGAGGAAGCGGTGCTCGCCTATGAATTCGGCTATGCCAGCGCCGAACCCAACTCGCTCGTCATCTGGGAAGCCCAGTTCGGCGATTTCGCCAACGGAGCGCAGGTCGTCATCGACCAGTTCATCGCTTCGTGCGAGGAGAAGTGGGGCCGTTTCTGCGGGCTGGTCATGCTGCTGCCGCACGGCTACGACGGACAGGGGCCCGAGCATTCGTCCGCCCGCCTGGAGCGCTTTCTGCAGCTGTGTGCCGAAGACAACATGCAGGTCTGCTACCCGACGACGCCCGCGCAGATGTTTCACATGCTGCGCCGGCAGATGCTGCGGCCCTACCGCAAACCGCTGATCGTGATGACCCCGAAAAGCCTGCTCCGGCACAAATTGTCGGTGTCTCCCATCGAGGCCTTCAGCGCGGGAGCCTTCGAAGCGGTGATCGACGAGATCGACGAGCTGCGCAAGGATCGGGTGCGCCGTATCCTGGTTTGCAGCGGCAAGGTTTATTTTGATCTGCTCGAAGCACGGCGGGAGCATGACATCTCCGATTGCGCCATCATCCGTCTGGAGCAGCTCTATCCCTTCCCCAAAGACGAGATGAAGGCCACGCTCGACCAATACCCCAATGCCGCGGAGATGATCTGGGTGCAGGAGGAGCCGCGCAACCAGGGCGCCTGGTCGATGCTGTTGTCGACACGCTATCTCGGCGGATGCTTCGACGAGAACAAGCCATTGACCTGCATCGCCCGGCCCTATTCGGCCTCCCCCGCTGTCGGTTATGTCTCGCTGCACCTCGAACAGCAGGCCGCGATTATCGACGAAGCGCTGGAGCTCTCGGCGCGCAAGACCGAACAGAAGAAGTCGGCCTGAACCGCCGGCGCCACGGCCAAGGAGAATCATTGCGTGCTAATTGAAGTCAAAGTGCCCGTGCTCGCGGAGTCAGTCCCCGATGCGACCCTGCTCGACTGGTACAAGAAGGCGGGCGAGCGAATCGAGCGGGGCGACAGCCTGATCGACCTCGAAACGGACAAGGTGACGCTGGAGATTACCGCGCCGGAGTCCGGCGTCATCAAGGAACTTCGCAAGCAGACCGGCGATGTCGTTCTGACCGACGACATCCTTGCCGTCATCGATACCGAGGGCGAGGCCAGCACAGCGGCCGACGCGGCGCCCGCGAGCAAACCCGCGAGCCCGCCAGAACCCGCTACGCCGGCAACGACCGCGGCCGAAGATGACGACGCCGCCGGCGGGGACCGGCTCGGACCTGCCGCACGCAAGCTGGTCACGGAACACGGCCTCGACGCAAGCGCCATCAGCGGCACGGGCAAGGGCGGCCGCGTGACCAAGGCCGATGTCCTTGCCCACATCGAACGCGCCGCGCCTGCGGCCAGCGCCGAGGAGACATCCCCGGCGCCCGCCGCGCCTCCTCATGTCGACGTACAACAACGCTCGCCTGAGAGCGGCGGCGATCGGGTCGAGGAACGGGTGCCGATGACCCGTCTGCGGCGCCGGACTGCCGAGCGGCTGCTCGCCGCCCAGCACGAAAACGCGCTGCTGACGACATTCAACGAGGTCAACATGCAGCCGGTGATGACGCTGCGTGATCGCTACAAACAGGAGTTCGAGCAGCGTTTCGGCGTGCGTCTGGGCTTCATGTCCTTCTTCGTCAAGGCCGCGGTCGAAGCACTGAAAAAGTTCCCTGTCGTCAACGCCTCGGTCGATGGCGAAGACATCGTCTATCACGGCTATTTCGACATCGGCGTCGCCGTCGGCTCGGAGCGCGGCCTGGTCGTGCCCATCCTGCGCAATGTCGAACGCCTGCCGTTCGCCGATGTCGAGCGGCGCATTCGTGATTTCGGCGAACGCGCCCGCGACGGCAAGCTCATCATCGACGAACTCGTCGGCGGTACATTCACCATCAGCAATGGCGGGGTCTACGGTTCACTGGTCTCGACACCGATCATCAATCCACCGCAGAGCGCAATCCTGGGCATGCACAAGATCCAGGAGCGGCCGATAGCCGAGGATGGTCAGGTCGTGATCCGACCGATGATGTATCTGGCACTGTCCTACGACCATCGCATCATCGATGGCCGCGAGGCCGTACAATTCCTCGACACCATCCGGCGTACGCTCGAAGAGCCGTCGCGCATGCTTCTCGCACTATAAGAATTCGCTCATGGACAACTACGACGTCATCGTGATTGGCGGCGGACCAGGCGGCTATGTCGCTGCCATCCGCGCCGCACAGCTCGGTCTCAAAGCTGCCTGTATCGAACGCTGGAAGGACCCGGCCGGTAAACCGGCGCTCGGCGGCACCTGCCTCAATGTCGGCTGTATTCCGTCGAAGGCGCTGCTCGATTCCTCCCATCATTTCGAGTTCCTGAACACCCATGCCGCCGACCATGGCATCACGGCCGAAGCGAGCATCGATGTCGGGCGCATGCAGGCGCGCAAGACGAAAGTCGTGCAGACCCTGACCCAGGGCATCGCAGGGCTTTTGAAGAAGAACAAAGTGACCTGGGTCCAGGGTAGCGGCAGCTTCGTCTCCCCCACGCAGATTCGCGTCTCTGCCGACGGGCAGGATGACCTTACACTCGAGGGCAAACACATCATCGTCGCAACCGGCTCGGTCCCGGCCGACATCCCACCGGCACGAGTCGACGATGAGCGTATCGTCGACTCGACCGGCGCACTCGCATTCGACGCAATCCCGCCCCGTCTGGGCGTCATCGGAGCAGGGGTCATCGGCCTCGAACTCGGCAGCGTGTGGCGCCGCCTGGGCAGTGAAGTCACGGTGCTCGAGGCCTTGCCGGATTTTCTCGCCGCCGTCGATGGCGAGGTCGCCAAGGAAGCCCGGAAAATTCTTTCGCGGCAGGGCCTCGACATCCGCCTCGGCGCCAAAGTGGTCGAGGCCAAGGCAGGCAAGAAGGGCGTGACGGTCAGCTTCGAACTCGATGGCAAGAAAGAATCGCTCGAGTTCGACAAGCTGATAGTCGCCGTCGGCCGTAAGCCGAACACGACAGGGCTTGCCCTCGAGCAGGCTGGCGTCGCCATCGACCAACGCGGGTTCATCGAAGTCGACGACCATTGCCATACCGGCGTAGGCAATATCTACGCCATCGGCGACTGTGTGCGTGGCCCGATGCTCGCCCACAAGGCCAGCGAAGAAGGCATCGCCGTGGCCGAACGCATCGCCGGGCAGCAGCCCCATGTTGATTTCGGTCTGATCCCGTGGGTCATCTACACTTGGCCGGAAATCGCCTGGGTCGGGCAAACCGAGCAGGCGCTGCAAGAGGCCGGGCGCGAGATCCGCTGTGGCAAGTTCCCGTTCATGGCGAGTGGCCGGGGCAGGGCAATGGGCGATACCGACGGCTTCGTCAAGATCGTCGCCGACGCGAAGACTGACACCGTGCTCGGCGTCCACATCATCGGCCCGAATGCGTCCGAACTGATTGCCGAGGCGGTGATCGCCATGGAGTTCAGCGCCAGCGCCGAAGACATCGCGCGCACCGTACACGCCCATCCCACGCTGGCCGAGTCGATGCACGAAGCGGCGCTCGCAACGGCCCAGCGCACGATTCATTTCTGATCGGCTACGGCTTAGGGCCCGCAACCAGCGGGCGGCCGGTCGCTTGCAAATTTGTGCAGTGCAACTTAGGCTTGTAGGGCTCGCCCTCCCGCGTGGCAATGGCACGCCGTAGCGCTCGGCGCCCGGCACACGACGGCCGCACAGGTTCGAGCATCGCGGCAGTCCGTGCTGGATAGGAGGCTGCCGAACGCTGAAACGGCCGGGGAAACCACCTCATGAACGAACAAACCAAACGCGTCATAAAGAAATACCCCAATCGACGCCTGTACGACACCACCGAGAGCAAGTACGTCACCCTCAACGACGTCCGCAAGCTGGTCCTCGAAGGCGTCAGCTTCTGCGTGATCGACAAGAAATCGGGCGAAGACATCACCCGCAACATCCTGCTCCAGATCATCATCGAGCAGGAAGAAGTCGGTGAGCCGTTGTTCACCACCGACGTCCTCGAACAGATTATCGGTTTTTACGGCAATTCCGTGCAGGGCGTAGCCGGGGATTTCCTCGGCCAGAGTCTGAAGCTTTTCCAGGAACAACAGCAGCGCTTCCAGGCGCAGATGCGCGAAGCCATGCAGGCCAATCCCATGTCATCGGTATTGAGCGAGCTGACCAAGCAGAATCTCGAGATGTGGAAGCAGATGCAGTCGAGCTTCTTCAAGAACGTCAGTAACACCACTCGGCGCGATGAGCCCGACAAGGACGACGAGTCCAAGTAGGTCCTCCCTGCCAAGGATCGGCAACGGGTCGAACTCAGGGCCCGCCGCAAAATAACCGAACGCTTTGGAACGCCGATCCATCCCGTCTGGCGGCGTTGCTCGTCAGTTGAATAGAACCCCTATTCGCCCTCCTCGCGCCTGGCCAGCCAGCCGCCTCGACGCCCCCAACAGACGCGCTATTCCCGGACGGACCCTCAGGGCCCGCCGCAAAATAACTGAACGATCTGGAACGCCGATCCATCCCGTCTGGCAGCGTTGCTCGTCCGTTGAATAGAACCACTATTCGCCCTCCTTGCGCCTTGCCAGCCGGGCGCCTCAACGCCCCAGATCGCCCAGTTATTTCGCGGCGGACCCTCAGGCGGCGAGCTGATCTTCCAGCGCAGCCTTGATCCGCGCAGCCTGCTCGCGCAGCGCGTCCGGGAGACGCGCGCCATAGGTCGCGAAATAGGCTTCGATGTCCTCGATCTCCTGGCGCCAGATCTCGGGGTCGATGGAGAGCAGGTCCTGCACCACCTTACGCTCGAGATCGAGACCGTCCAGGTTCAAGGCCGTGGGCTCCGGAACGTAGCCAATCGGCGTCTTGACAGCCTGGGCCTCCCCCTTACACCGTGCCAGCACCCACTCCAATACGCGCATGTTGTCGCCGAACCCGGGCCACAGGAAGCGGCCGTCGGCATCCTTGCGAAACCAGTTGACGTGGAAGATGCGCGGCAGCTTGGCGGACCTGGGGCCGAACTCGAGCCAGTGCCGCCAATAGTCACCGAAGTTATAGCCCGAGAACGGCTTCATCGCCATCGGGTCGCGCCGAACCTGGCCGACTTTACCGGTCGCGGCGGCGGTCGTCTCCGAGGCCATCGAAGCACCGGCGAAGACGCCATGGGTCCAATCCAGTGCTTCGAACACCAACGGAGCCACACTCGAACGACGCCCGCCGAAGATGATGGCCGAGATGGGCACGCCTTGCGGGGCATCGCCGAGCGGTGAAAAACTCGGGCATTGGCTGGCAGCAACCGTGAAGCGCGAGTTGGGGTGGGCGGCGGGACCGCTGTTGGCGTCGTGTGCGCGGCCCTGCCAGTCCGTCAAACCTTCGGGTTTGTCTCCATCGATTCCTTCCCACCATGGCTGCATGTCGGCGGTCACCGCGACATTGGTGAAAATGGCGTCGCGATCGAGCATCTTCATACAGTTGGGATTGGTCTTGAGACTGGTGCCGGGCGCGACACCGAAAAAGCCCGCCTCGGGGTTGATCGCCCACAGCTGTCCATCTTCGGCTAGGTGCATCCACGCGATGTCATCGCCGACCGTCCACACCTTCCAGCCCGCGAATTCAGGCGGTGGCACGAGCATGGCGAGGTTGGTCTTGCCGCAGGCCGAGGGAAAGGCCGCGGCCACATAGCGCGTCTCCCCGGCCGGGGACTCGAGCCCCACGATCAGCATGTGTTCGGCCAGCCAGCCTTCGCGGCGCGCCTGTACGCTGGCGATACGCAGGGCATGGCACTTCTTGCCGAGTAGCGCATTGCCGCCGTAGCCCGAGCCGAAACTCTTGATCGTGAGTTCGTCCGGGAAATGCATGATGAAGCGGCGCTCGGGATCGAGGTCGCCAGTGGAATGCAGGCCTTTGACGAAACTGCCGCCAGCCTCGATGTGGGCCAGCGCCCGCTCGCCGATCCGCGCCATGATGCGCATGTTGAGGACCACGTACGGGCTGTCGGTGATCTCGACTCCGGCACGCGCGTAGGGCGAACCATAAGGCCCCATCAGGTAGGGCACGACGTACAGCGTACGGCCCTCCATGCAGCCCTCGAACAAGGGATCGATTTTGGCGTGCGCCGCGCCGGGCGCCATCCAGTTGTTGTTGGGTCCGGCGTCTTCCTGTTCGGGCGTGCAGACGAAGGTCAGATGCTCCACGCGTGCGACGTCGCGCGGGTCGGAGCGGTGCAGATAGCAGTTCGGGTGCGTCTTGTCGTTCAACCGTATCAGATCGCCGGACTCGAGCATGAGTGCAACGAGCTTCGCGTTCTCGTCCTCCGATCCGTCGCACCAGTGGATACTCGCGGGCCTGGTCAATGCGGCCACCGCATCGACCCACGCAGCCAGTTCGGCGTTCTTGGTCATTCTTGAAAAAGCTCCGAGTAGCCCCTCCGGCCCGCTGGTTGATGCCGGCACAGGGCGATGAATAGGAACGACGCCGTCGTGGCGGCACCGCAATTCAAAGGGGCGACAAGGGTACCAAACCCGGCACTCGATGTTGACGAAAAATTGCGGGTATTTGCCATTCTTTTGATTCTGAATCGGGCTGCGCCCGAAGCCGTGGGTTCGCCGCGCCCGATGCATTCGCGGTCAGCAACCTACTCGGACTTTCGGCCAGCGCATCGACCGCCCTCAAGATCTCTTGACTTGGGCCGCACAGCCGGCTATGCTGCACTGCAATAATTGCTGCAATGCAATGAAGGTACAGACCCAATCAACACCGCGCGCCTCCGCGCCGGTATAGGAGACCAACATGGACAACAAATTGATGGAAAACTGGCAGGACTACAGCAAGACCGCCATGGCCTCGGCCAAGGAGCTCGAAGTCCTCAACACGCAAATCGTCGAGAAACTCACCGGCAAGCAGATGGAACTGGCCAATGTCGCGTTTGAGACCGGTACGAAGTACCTGAACTCGCTGACCGAGATCAAAGGCTATCAGGACCTGCTCGCCGAGCAGACCAAACTGGCCACCGAGTTCAACGAGAAGCTGATCGAAACCGCCCGCGGCACGGCCGACATCCTGACCGAATCCCGCGAGGCTTATCAGGCCTGGATGGAAAAGAGCATGAAGTTCATGTCGGACAATGCCGATTTCACCATCCCCGGGATGCCTTCGCTGACCCCGGCCAAGAAGCCCGCCGCCAAGAAGGCTGCCTGAAGCCCCGGCGCGCGGCAGCCACCGCGCCGTAACGCCTGCGGGAGCCCTTCACCCCCGGCCGACCGGATTGATCCGTTCTGCCGGGGGCGTTGCGCTCACCCGGCGGAGCGGGTCTGCATCCATTCGGCAACGACTGCCGCCACGGGTGCCCCCGCCGTCACGTAGACACCGATGTGTCCACCGGCAAGTTCATGCTCGGTGTAGTCCGCGCTGCCGATCAGTTCACGCAAGGCGCGCGACGAGGCCGGCGGCACCAGGTGGTCGGCACGGGCGTAAATGTTCAATACCGGTACCCGAATCGCATCCAGCCGTACCGGTTGCCCGCCGATCTCGAGTTCGCCTCGCGCCAGCCGATTCGCCTGATAGAGGTCGCAGGCAAATTCGCGACACGCGCGCGCCGTCAAATTCGGACTGTCGAATATCCATTGCTCCATGCGCAGGAACATCGCGGTGGCGCGCGGATCGTCGAAGTGTTCGAGCATGCGCAGGTACTTCTGCTGCAGCAGCTGGTAGGGCTTGAGGGAGAGGAACAGCGCGTTGAGGCAATCGCCGCTGACCACGGCACGACCCGCGATCAGCGCGTCGACGTCGACATGTCGCACGAGATGGGCGAGGGTATCGCCCCCGGTGTGAAAATCGACCGGCGTGACCGTCGTCACCAGACTTTCGACCTTGCGCGGCTGTAGCGCCGCATAGCACAGACTGAACGTGCCTCCCTGGCAGATCCCGAGTAGCGGCAATGCCGCGCGTGCCAGGCTACTGCGCAAATGGTCGACAGCACCGTCCAGATAGCCGTTGATGTAGTCGTCGAGGCCCAGCTCGCGGTCGAGCGGGCCCGGGTAGCCCCAATCGAGGAGATAGACGTCGAAGCCGCGTTGCACCAATCCCTGAATCAGGGAGCGGCCATCCTCCAGATCAGCCATATCCGGGCGATTGACCAGCGCGTAGACGATCAGCAGGGGTTGTCCGGGCGCCGTATGCGCCGTGGTATAGCGATAGAGCGTCACCTGATCTCGCCGCCATACCGCTTGACGCGGCGTCACGCCGGGACGCAGCGCTCCCAGCTGGCGCAGCGTTCGCACCCCGCCCGCGGCGCGCTGGCCAAAATCCAGCAGTTCGCGTGCCATCGCCGCAGGATTCAGGTCGAGCCGTGGCATGCGATTTCAGGTCCCATTCCCGGGGTCGGATAGGGCGCGCGCGGCAGCCATTCAGTCCGCCTCGTCTATGATCCGGGCGATGTCGAACTCGCGAGCAGCGCCCGGCTTGGCGCCGCGTGCCTTCTTCGACTGCGCTCGCGTTACCTTGGCCGTGCCTGCGGCGGGGCGCCGGCCAGCCTTCGGCTGCCGCCGTGTCGAGCGGGCTGCGGCCGCTCGCTCTGGGGGGGCGGACTTTGCCGCCGCTGCCGGTTCGGCGCGAGCTTGCGCTGCGCTTGACGCAGCGTGTCGCGGCGGCGCGGTCGTCGTCTTGCTCACTGCAGCAGAGCGCGGCTGGGCCGACGCCAGTGCGGTGAGTTCTTCACGCAAACGGGCGATTTCCGCTTGCAGTGTCGCCTGGCGCGAGGCCAGGGCATCGAGCGTACTCTGCCGGGGTCGATCGAGCGCTGCGCCGAAACGTTCCTCGAGGCCGGCAAGCGCCAGCCGCGCAGCATTCGTCGCATTCACCCAAGCACCGAAATCACGACTGTAGGACGCCTCCATCACGACCTCTCTATAGGCCTGCTCGGCGTTCGCGATCCAGGCGTCATAGAGTCCTCGCAGACTCGTCACCGGCGCGCCGGACTCCTCGCGCAGATAGGCCGCGAAACGCTGCAGCGCGAGGACCTGGACGCGCTGCTGGTGGGAGAGCAGTGTCTGCCGCGCGCGATGCTCGTCGAGACTGGCTCGCGCTACCGCCTTGAACGCCTCCTGCCATTCCCGTTGCGGCCCGATCGACGGCACATCGAGCAGTTCGCGCGCCCAGCCGGAAGCGGTGTCGAAAGCGCCTTGCCAGCCGCGCCCGACCGGCCCTTCGAGGATGCCGGCCGACCACAGGAAAGGCACGGCGAACCAGGCCGTGTCGACGGATCCGCCGGCGGTTTCGCGCAAACTCTCGATGTAATCCGCCAGGGCGTTTGCCTGGCCGGCCGGCGGCACACCGGTGAGCGCCGCACTGACGGCCTCACCGAATCGGCGAAAGCCATCCACGGCGGCACCGAGCGTGTCACTCGCACCGACACCCGCGGTGGCCGTATCGCCGGCGGCCCCGTCGAACGGCATCCAGGCTCGCCAGAGATGCGCCCACGGATTGTCGGCGGTGTCGCTCATCGTGCGCTACTGCCGACTCACTGGTTGACGCGATGCTCGATCAGGTCTTCGACGACGTTCGGGTCTGCGAGCGTCGTGGTATCGCCGAGGTTGTCGAGCTCGTTCGCGGCGACCTTGCGCAGGATACGCCGCATGATCTTGCCCGAGCGCGTCTTGGGCAGGCCCGGCGCCCATTGGATCACGTCCGGGCTGGCGATAGCCCCAATCTCCTCGCGCACGTGCTGCACCAGTTCCTTGCGCAAGGCCTCGCTGGGCTCGACGCCGTTCATCAGTGTGACATAGGCGTAGATCCCCTGGCCCTTGATCGCATGCGGGTAACCGACCACCGCTGCTTCCGACACCGACGCATGCGCGACCAGCGCGCTTTCGACCTCGGCCGTGCCCATGCGATGTCCGGAAACGTTGATGACGTCGTCGACCCGGCCGGTAATCCAGTAGTAACCGTCCTCATCACGCCGCGCGCCGTCGCCGGTGAAGTAATAGCCCGGGAACATGCTGAAATAGGTGTCGATGAAGCGCTGGTGGTCACCGTACACCGTACGCATCTGCCCCGGCCAGGAGCGCTTGATCACCAGCGCCCCGGAGGCCGCGCCGTCGATTTCCTTGCCCTGATCGTCGAGCAGTGCGGGCTCGACCCCGAAAAAAGGCAAGGTCGCGGAGCCCGGCTTCAACTCCCGTGCGCCGGGTAGCGGCGTGATGAGGATGCCCCCCGTCTCGGTTTGCCACCAGGTATCGACGATCGGACAGCGCCCGTCGCCGACCACCTTGTAATACCACTCCCAGGCCTCCGGGTTGATGGGCTCGCCGACGCTGCCGAGGATGCGCAGGCTGCCGCGATTACAGCGCGTGACGAACTCGTCTCCCTGGCCCATCAAGGCACGGATCGCTGTAGGCGCGGTATAGAAAATGTTGACCTTGTGCTTATCGATGACTTGCCACATGCGGCTGGCGTCGGGATAGGTCGGTACACCCTCGAACATCAGTGTCACCGCGCCGTTGGCGAGCGGGCCATAGACGATGTAGGAATGACCCGTCACCCAGCCGATGTCGGCCGTGCACCAGTAGACATCACCCTCGTGGTAATCGAACACGTACTTGTGCGTCATGGCGACGTGCAACAGGTAGCCGCCCGAGGTGTGCAGAACCCCTTTCGGCTTGCCCGTCGACCCCGAGGTATAAAGGATGAACAAGGGGTCCTCTGCCGCCATCGATTCCGGCGGACACTCGGCGTCTGCCGCAGCGATGCCCTCGTGATACCAATGATCGCGCTCGCCGTGCCAGGCGATCTCGGCGCCGGTATGCTTGACCACGATCACCACATTCACGTCCGGGCAATGGCTCAGCGCCTTGTCGGCGTTGGCCTTGAGCGCAACGGTGCGTCCACCGCGCAAACCTTCGTCGGCCGTGATCAGCGCCGTACATTCGGAATCCAGAATTCGATCCTTGAGCGCATCGGGCGAGAATCCCCCGAAAACGACCGAATGCACCGCACCGATGCGGGCACAGGCCAGCATGGCGACGGTTGCCTCGGGGATCATCGGCATGTAAATCGAGACGCGATCGCCCTTGCCTACGCCGCGCGCCTTGAGCATGTTGGCAAAGCGACAGACCTCCGCGTGGAGTTCGCGATAGGTGATGTGTTTGTCCTGCGACGGATCGTCGCCTTCCCAGATGATGGCGGTCTGATCGCCGCGCGTGTCGAGATGGCGGTCGAGGCAGTTGTAACTCACATTCAGCCGCGCACCGTCGAACCAGCGAATGTCGCCGCGGGTGAAATCGAACGCACACACTTCGCGCCAGGGCTCGTCCCAGCTTACGAATGTGCTGGCCTGCTCGGCCCAGAAAGTGTCGGGGTCGCGCAAGGATTGCGCGTACATGTCGTTATACTGCGCGGCGTTGATATGCGCGCTGGCGGCGATCTCGGCCGGCACGGGACGGGTGGTGTTCTCGGGCATGAAGCGGCTCTCCTCTGCGGCTACGGTTGCACAACCGGGCTGTTCCAGGCCGGCCGGAACAGCCTCTGGCAGGCGCCATCCCGCCCCCGATCGTGCGGCAACAGCGGGCGGCCCGTGGAGGGCCGAAGTGTAGCACAGGCCCCAGCAGCGCCGGGGTGGCCTTTACCGACCTTGCAAGGAACGATGATCGATGAAAAAGACTGACCTGGCGACGCACCTGCCTGCCATCCTCGATACAGTCGCCGCAGCGTGCCGGGTGACCCGTCATGTGCAGAGCGAACTCGACCGCATTCGCCAGCATACCAAGGACGATCGCAGCCCCGTGACGGTGGCCGACTATGCCTCGCAGGCCATCGTCGCCGCGCGCCTGGCAGAACTCGACGCGCCGCTGCATCTGGTCGGTGAAGAGGATGCCGGCACGCTGCGCGAAGCGAACAGCGCGGCCTTGCGCGATGCCGTCACCGCGGCCGCCCGAGCGGTATGGCCGACGGCGACCAATGACGCCGTGCTCGATGCCATCGACGGTGGCAACCACGACGCCAGCGCGGCGCGCTACTGGACGCTGGATCCCATCGACGGCACCAAAGGCTTTCTCCGCGGCGGGCAGTATGCGGTCTCCCTGGCGTTGATTGAGAACGGTGAGGTCGTCTTTGGCGTACTCGGCTGCCCCAATCTGTCGGCGGATTTCGCGCGCGCGTTCGACGCCCCTGATCCGCGCGGCTGCCTGTTCTTCGCCCAGCGTGGCGGCGGCAGTTGGATGGTGCCGGCCGATGCGCCGCAATCCAAACCAGCCCGAATCCGCGTCAGTGAGACCAGCGACCTGGCCGAACTGCGCGTATGTGAATCGGTCGAAGCGGGCCATTCCCGCCTCGATGACACGGCGCGCATCGTGCAACACCTCGGCGCGGGCGGCACGCCCGCGCGTCTCGACAGTCAGTGCAAATACGCCGTGGTCGCGCGCGGCCAGGCCGATGCCTATCTGCGTCTGCCGACCCAGCGCAGTTATGTCGAAAAGATCTGGGACCACGCCGCCGGCGCCGTCGTCGCCACCGAAGCGGGCGCGCTCGTTACCGACATCCGCGGGCGTGCACTCGATTTCTCCCACGGCACCGGGCTGAGTGCCAATCGGGGCGTGGTCTGCGCCGCGCCCGGTTACCACGCGGCCGTTCTGGCGGCCATCGATGCGCTCGGCCTGGACGGCCGTTGAAGCGCGGTAAGGGCCCGCCGCAGAATAACTGGGCGATTTGGGGTGTCGAGGCGCCCGGCTGGCCAGGCGCGAGGAAGGCGAATAGTGGTTCTATTCAACGGACGAGCAACACCGCCAGACGGGATGGATCGG
>JBBDTC010000176.1:0-5389 GCA_040904625.1 Gammaproteobacteria bacterium | reverse complement strand
ACCGACATCCGCGCCGCTGATGCGCAGATCGCCGCCGCTGAACGTCAGCACGCCGCCGTTGTCGCCGAGCACGGCGCCGCTGGCGGCGTCGAGCGTACCGCCCGCGATTTCGGTGCCGCCGCTGTAGCCGTTCTTGCCGCCGAGCCGGAACAAACCGCTGCCGATCTTGCGCACCCGGCCGTTGCCGTTGACGGCAACGTCGAGGCTGCCGTCGGCGTCGTCCAGACCGATCTCCAGCAGGCCGCCGAGGGCGATTTCGGGCGCGCCTATCTGGCCGCTGCCGACACTCAGCACGCTGTCGTCGGCGGCCCCGCTGCCCTCAACGACAACAGCATTGTCACTCACCAGCACCCCGTGCAGGGCCAGGCGGCTGGGGCTCGCCTGTCCGGCACGCCCGCGGTAAGTCTCGAGCCGCAGGAAGCTGGCGCTGTCGACCACCACCGAACCGGCGTTGTCCAGTTCGCGCCCGTCGCCGATGAACTGCGCTCTCTCGAGCGCCAACGTCGCGCCGGCCTGATTCTCGAACACCTGCGCTCCGGCGAGCGTGAAGACATTGCCACCTGCCAGGGTCAGGGTGCCGGCATTGGCCTGCAAGAATTCCAGCCCGAGGAAACGCGCCTCCACACCCTCGATGCGCACATCGGCTTCGTTCCTGTGCACCTCCGCCACGTCATCGGGCCCGAAGCCGGCACGGTATTCGGAGAAATCGATGAGACCCGGGGCCACGCTCTCGCTGCCGTCGTCGTTGCTCGTCACCTGGTCGCGCACGATCCACGAGCGCCCCGGGCTCAGCACGTGGCCGCCGTCCGCACTCTTGCCGAGCAGCGCGCTGCCGATTCCGAGCAGCCGACCGCGCTCGGCGATGCGCAAGATGCCGCCGTTGACCTCGATGTCACGTCGCGCCAGCGTGCCGTCCGGCTGGGTGACGTCTGCGCCCGCCACGCGCAGCACGCTGGTCGTGGTATCGACATCGAACACGTCGCCGATGCGCACCAGCCCGCCGTTGACGATCAGCGCACCGTTGACGTTGAGTGCGGCATTGGTATCGACCCAGGTCTCGCCGCCGCGATTCTCGAACGTGCCGGCGGTATCGAAGAACTGGCCCTGCGCGAGCCGCAGGCGGCCGCGGTTGACCTCGACAGTGTTGAAATACTCGAACGAGGCCCGCCCGGACAGCAGCACATCGGCATCGTTGTAGACGAGCCGGGTGTCGAGCGCGCTAATGTCCGAGGTCACCGCGACGGTTTCGCCGGTGTCCGGGTCGAGCTCCTCGTCGAAGGCGAGATCGGCGAAGCGATCGGCGTTGCCGAACACTTCGCTGACGCGCACGTCGACGATCGCGGTACTTGAATCCTGTACCGGCGCCGTGAGGTTGGAATAGGCACCGCTCTGGCCAATCAGTTCCCAGGTGCCACCGGCCAGGCTCGCACCGCCGCCGGTATAGTCGACGATATCGACGTCGAAGGCGAACAGCGCACCACCGTGCACCCGCACGGTGCCGGTATTGACGAGGTCGACCGGACGTATGCTCGGCGCCGGCGGATCCCGCGGGCAGGAGCTGCCCGAGCACAGCGGGCCACTCGGGCGCAGGGAGGTCGTGCCGGAGAGGATTTCGAGTGTCCCCGCGTTCAGGATCTCGATCTTGTCGCTCTCGAAATTGCGAAACAGCCCGTTCAGCGCCAGGGTACCGCCGACTTCCGTGATCAAGCGCACGTCGCTGCCCGACAAATCGATGCGGTCGTGGAAGGTCATGGTCGAACCGTCGCTGGTGACGAAATCGAGTGCCCGGCGCAAGGTGAACTCCCGCTTCCGCCCGCCGGGAACGGCCCCACCGGTGAACTCGAGCGCACCGCCGTCGCGCGCGACGAAACGCCCGGCCGGGCCCTCGACGCTGCCGAAAATCTCAGGCGTGGTGAGACCGATCGACGCACTGCTGTCGGCCGCTTCGATCAAGCCACGGTTCAGGATTCGCCCGGCGAGATTGATGCGGCTGCCGGATTCCGCGCGCAGCACGCCGCTGGCTTCGTTGTCGAACTCGGGTGTGGTCGGTGTGAGCACGCCGCCGAAGCGCGCGCGGATGGTACCCTGGTTGTTGATGCGCTGGCTGGCGGCGAGCATGCGTCCGCCCCCAACCGCATCGGGCGCGGAGTTGTGATCGAAACTGATGGTGTGGCCGCGGGCGTTGATCAGCGTGCCCGCGCTCAAGCCACCGCTGCGCCCGATGCGAATCTCGCCCGAGCCCTGCACCAGCAGCACACCATTGGGGTCGGGGCTGAAAAAGCGGATTCTGCCGTTCTCGTCGTACCGCGGCGTACCACGGATCAGTCCGTCGTTCTCGATGGTCGGCAGTGTGAGCGTAACGTCGATCTCGTCACGCCGATCGTCGAGCTCTATGACCGAGCCTTCGGGCAGGTAGAGCCCGGCGTAGCTATGGCTGGCCGAGTCGTTGAACTGGTAGGTGGTGGCCTGCAAATCGGAGCGGCTGCGCGTATCCGATTCGACCACGATGGCGCTGTCACGCTCCGCGATCGCGATCAACACGTCCTCCGACGGACTACCGGCCGCGCTGCCGTGCGTCGCGAGCAGGATGAATTCGTCTGGCGACAGGTCTCCCGATGGCCCACCACGACCGCGCCCACCGCTCAGGTAGGCGTCGTTGGTGGGGACGGCCTCGATCAACACCGAGCCACCGAACAGCCCGCTGGCGATGCCGAAATCAGACAGCAGGATGCTCTCGTCATAGACTTCCAGCGCGGCGAATTCGCCCGCAAGTTCGAACTTCTGGTAGTAGAGCGGCCCGAGTTCGACGCTGGCGAGCCCGCCCGCGGCGCTGGCCTTGGCGCTCAAGAGCTGCAATTCCATGTAATCGCCGAGGGTCAGCGAGCCTTTCTGATTCAGGCTGCGCTTGAGCGCGGTGAAATCGATATCGATGCGCACGTCGTCGGCGCTCAGCAAGGCGATCTCGGGCAGCTGGTCGAAGCGGCCGGCATAGCTCGAGGTGAGCTGAATGTCGCCGCCGTCCTTGAGCAGCACGTCGACCGGGTCGCCCGTCAGTGGATCGACGAACGTGAAATCTGCATCTAGCCAGGTATCGAGGCGATTCTCGAACTCGTAACCGAGCTCGAGGCCGTACTTGACGTCGATGAGATCGTAGCCGACGGTCGCCAGGGTCACCGTGCCCGGTTTGACATTGACCTGCAGCCCGGTAAACGACACGCCGGTGGTCGCGAAGCTGATCAGCCCGTCAATGTCGAGACCGAGGCGCATGAGGTCGCCCTTGCTGGTTGAGACCAGTGCGCCGCCGTCGCTGCGCTGGCTGGTGCTCATGCTCGACAGTGGGTTTACCAACACGACTTCGCCCGCCGAAAGCAGGGGTCCCGGCCCGGCTGGCGCGAAAGGATCGATGGCCGGCAGTTTCTTGCGGAACAGCGAATCGTCCTGCTCGCTCGGCGGAATGAGGTTGGGAATATCGAGGAAAGAGAAATTTGGCAGGCTCGGCAGGTTGAAATCGAGATCGAGATTGAATACCGACAGATTGATGTTCGGCATGTTGAAGTCGAAACTGCCGACGTTATAACCGAGCAGCGGGTAGGCGCCGTACTCGACCTTGCCGCCGGCGCTGCCGCCGATGACGACATCCATACCCAGATCGAGCGAGGGCAGCCCGAGGTCGAAGTTGAAGTTGCCGCCGCTGACCAGGTTCTGCCCGACAGGGCTGAAGAAACGCCCGCTGCGCACTTCGCTGGGCAGGCTCAGCGTCGGGCCGATGGCGAAGTCGGCGCTCAGATTGCCGCCGCCGAGTTCGAGCCCCGCATTCAGCACCACGCCCGCATGGGCATCGATATTGGCCGAGAGTTTGAGCCCGGAGCGAGTGTCGGCGGTGACCGCAGGCGTGGTGAAGAACCCGAAATTGACCGCTGGTATGACCGTGACGTTGCGTCCCCCGACGATTCCACCGACCGAACCGCCAGCGTTGACGTTTGCGATCAGGGCATCCCCGGTCGA
The DNA here is from genome assembly GCA_040904625.1 of Gammaproteobacteria bacterium. Classification (GTDB taxonomy): domain Bacteria; phylum Pseudomonadota; class Gammaproteobacteria; genus JACKNG01. The sequence goes on along the minus strand of JBBDTC010000176.1, from coordinate 1,384 downwards.
GTACTCGTAGCGCACGGCCTGTTGGGGTTCGAGGAAATCGAAGTTGAACCCCCCGCTCGGCCCGAGGACGTAATCGGTGGTATTGGCCGCGGCGGGCGCGGCGAGGATGCTCGCGATGACGGCCGCAGCGATGCTCAGCGCGACTCGCTCGGCGGGGGCATCCATGGCGGGCAGTGACGAATGGCGCGGGAACGGGGCGCGGGACGCGGGGAAATCTCGGGACATGCTCGAACTCCTGTCCCGCGGACCCGGCCGGACCCTTGCGTCATCGGCTTTTCCGCGGGTGATTTCGAGTCTAGGGGCGCCTCCCGGCCACACGCAATGGTCCATCCGTACCCCCTCCCTACGAAAGTCGTACGACCTGAGATCGGGGGGCAGACCCCGGGCGCGGCGGTAAGCCACTACTTGCAGGATACTCATCCGATCGTTTTTCTTCGCCCACCGTGCTACTCGGCTCATGCACAAGCGCACTTGACCGTACACCCTGCCAGAATAAGACTAGACGAAGTATTACGTTGGAAGGCGACCAGATGCGCATCACATCGAAGGGCCAAGTTACCATTCCTGTCGAGATTCGCGAGCGACTCGGCCTGTTGCCCAACAGCGAGGTGGAGTTCGCGGTCGAGGGCAATACCGTCCGCATCCGCAAAGCGCACGGCCGACCGGCAAGCAGCCGCGGGCGCAGTATCGTCGAGCGCCTCAAGGGCAAAGCAGGCACGACGATGACCACGGACGAGATCATGGCGCTGATGCGCGGGTAGAAATCGCATGCCGATCCTGGTCGACAGCAACGTGCTGCTCGATGTAATGACCGAGGATCCGCAGTGGTTCGCATGGTCCGCGCAGACGCTGGCCGAACAGGCCGAATTGGACATGCTGACAATCAACCCGCTGATCTATGCAGAAGTCTCGGTCGGGTTTGCCCGCATCGAGGATCTGGACACGGCACTCGACGCAGCGACGTTTCATCGCTTGGCACTACCTTGGGCAGCGAGCTTTCTCGCCGGGAAGTGTTTCCTCGAATACCGCAAGCGTGGTGGGGTTCGCACGGCTCCATTGCCAGATTTCTACATCGGCGCGCACGCGAGTGTTTCCGACATGGCGCTACTGACACGCGACGCTACACGCTACAGGACCTATTTTCCCAAGCTTCGGCTGGTCGCCCCGCAGGCTGTCTGAGCGGAGACACTTGGCATGCGCTCAGTGATGCGGGCGACGGCGCACGGCTGCGCCGAGCAGCCTGTCGGACTTAGGGCATCGTGACGAGGCGAGTGGGAGAGCGCGGACAGATTGACGCGTATTCGAGGCGAATAGTGGGGCTATTTAACGAGAAGACGCGTCGATATGGACCGCTATCCCACCGCCGTAGTAGATGCGGCCTGAG
>JBBDTC010000175.1:0-5421 GCA_040904625.1 Gammaproteobacteria bacterium | reverse complement strand
TAAGGGTCCGCCGCGAAATAACTGGGCGATCTGGGGCGTCGAGGCGCCCGGCTGGGCGAGCGCTAGGAGGGCGGCAAGTAGTGGTTCCGTTCAGTTTGTGAGCAACGAAGCCAACCGGGATGCATCGGCGTTCCAGATAGCTGGGTTATGCTGGGGCGGGTTCTAACATCACCTGGCCGCCGGTGCGCCGGCGCCATGTCCCCCGGCTACCCAAGGATCGCCTCATGTCGACTCGCCTGCCCGCACTCAGCCTTGCCGCCGTTCCCGGACGCCGCCAGCGGACGCTCGAACTCGCCCGCGAGATCGAAGCGCGCGGCTATGCCGGCATCTATTGCCCGAGCTTCGGCGATAGCCTGGCGTTGTGCACGGCGCTGGCGCAGGTGACGGAAACGATTCCCTTCGGCACCAGCATCACGCCCATCTACTACCGCCAGGCGGAGGATTACGCGCAAACGGCGAGCTTCATCCACGAGCTCGCCGGCGGCCGCTTCCGCTTCGGTCTCGGCGTTGCCCATGCACCGACGCTGGCCCGCCGCGGCGTCACTGCGGGTCGACCGCTCGACGACATGCGCGAATTCGTCGAGCGCTTGCGCGCAGTCAAGGGCGTCGGCGAGCTGCCGCCGCTCGTGCTGGCCGCACTTCGGCCGCGCATGATCGCCCTCGCCGGCGCGATCGGCGATGGCCTGGTGTTCGCCAATGCAGCGCGTTCCCATCTGCCTCAGGCGCTCGCCGCCTTGCCCGCTGCACGCCGTGCGGCAGCCGATTTCTTCATCGGCAACATGATTCCGACCTGCGTCGACGACGAACTCCAGGCCGCCCGCGCGGTCAACCGGAAAACGCTGTCGTCCTATGCGCTGCTGCCCAACTATCGCAATTACTGGCGCGCAGCGGGCTACGCCGACGACATGGACGCCGTCGAACGCTGCATCGCGGCGGGCGATATGGAGCGCATCGGTGAGTGCCTGTCCGACCGTTGGCTCGATGATGTGACCATCGCCGGCCCGCCCGATCGGGTACGCGAAGAGCTCGCGAAATGGTATGCCGCCGGGGTCACGACGCCCATCCTCGTGCCGAGTTCGGCCCACGGTGGCCAAATGCAGGCTTTCGCGGAATTGTTCGCGGTGTTCGATTGACGGTCCGTGAGACTATAGTCGCAGGCCAGGAGTTCTCCTCCACCCCATGACTCTACACGTTCGACCTCGACACATCGCAACGTTCGCCTGCGCCGCACTGCTGTGCCTGTCTGCACAGGCGGACCGCGCCGCGGAACCCCAGCCGATCGACGTGCTGCGCGCCCAAGTCGCTGCCGGCATCGAGCTCCTCGATCATCCGGATTACGACGATCCGACGCGCCAGGCCGAACAGCGCGAGCGCCTGTGTGACATTGCCAACGAGATGTTCGACGTCCACGCTTTTTCGCGCCTGGTCCTGATGTCGGGCTGGAAATCGATGAGTAGCGCCGAGCAGGAAGAATTCGTTACCGTATTCGGCGATTTCCTGTGCCGCTACTATCTCTCGCGGCTGCAGATGTATTACGCCGACGAGCAGCTCAAATTTGCCTCCCAGGAATTCCGCTCCGATACTCAGGCACGCGTCTCGGCCAGCGTAGTATGGCGCGGCACCGAGATCCCCTTCGAGGTCCGCATGGTTTATCGCGAGGGTCGCTGGCGCGCGTTCGATATCGCCGTCAGCGGTATCAGCGCAGTGCTGATCTACCGCGCACAGTTCCAGCCCGTGCTGTTCAAGGAGTCGCCGCGCGCGTTGATCGAGGATCTGCGGCAGCGCATCGCGGAGGAAGGCTGACGGTGGTATCGCCGCGGAACCTGTCACCCGGCCGCGGACGGCGAACGCCGCACCGATGAACGGCGCAGTCCGCAGCGCCGTCGTCACCGGTGGCTCGCGCGGGATCGGGCGCGCGATCGCACTCGAGCTTGCGGCCCAGGGCTGTGACGTGGCCATCAGTTATGTCAGTCGCCCGGATGCGGCTGCCGCCGTTGTCAGCGATATCGAGCGCCACGGGCGCCGGGCCCTCGCCGTCGCTGCCGATGTAGCCGCGCCCGAGGCCGCGGCGCAGCTGTGCCAGACGGTCATCGAACGCTTCGGGCAGCTCGACATCCTCGTCAACAACGCCGGCGTGTCCTCGAACAGCACGCTCATCGCCGACACGCCTGAAGACGCCTGGCGGCACATGCTCGACGTCAATCTGAACGGGATCTACCACCTCGTGCGCGCCGTCGTCCCGCACATGCGCGCGCGCGGCAGCGGACACATCGTCAACCTGTCGTCGAACGTCACCCAGCGCATGCCGGCGACCTTCGGCCCCTACACCATCTCCAAGGCCGCGGTCGAAGCCCTGACCCGCATCCTGGCCAAGGAAGAGGGGCCGCATGGCATCCACGTCAATGCCGTCGCGCCTGGACCGATCATGACCGACATGCTCGCCGGCTTGCTCGAACAGATGGGCCCCGAGCGTGCCACGGCATTCGTCCAATCCGTGCCCTTGGGGCGCACCGGCGAAGCGGCCGAGATCGCGCGCGTGGTGGCGATGCTCGTATCCGACGTCGCCAGTTACCTCACCGGTCAGGTCATCTATGTCAACGGCGGCGGGCCCGGCGGCTGAACGCTCGTCGCGGCACGCCCACGCGCAGGTGCCGAGCGCTGATAACATGCGTACAGAAACAGCACCATCCAGATGAAACAGACGAGGTCGTTGCGATGATTACCAAGGGGATCAAAGAACTCTGCGCCGAGGCTGAAAAGGACATCGAGACCATGAGTGTCGATCAGGTCATGGCAGTCAAGGACGATCCGAACGTCCAGCTGGTGGACATCCGGGACATTCGCGAACTGTGGCGCGACGGTGCGATACCGGGCTCGACACACGCACCGCGCGGCATGCTCGAATTCTGGGTCGACCCCAACAGCCCCTATCACCGGGAGGAATTCGCTTCCGGCAAGAAATTCATCTTCTATTGCGCCGGCGGCATGCGCTCTGCGCTCGCGGCGCAGGCCGTGCACCGTATGGGTCTCGAGCCCGTCGCTCACATGGCCGGGGGCTACGGTGCGTGGGTCAAAGCGGGCGGGCCGACGGAAGAAAAAGAGGCGAAGCTGCCCAAGCCGAAGGGCTGAGTCGGCAGATCAGCTCCACTGCCCGCCGCGCGCCGGATTGAGGCGCGCGCGCGGTTTCCGCCGCGCGCCGCGCTTGGGCGGGCGAATCGCCGTCTTGGCTCGCGCCTTGCCGGCCGCCGGCACCAGGTGCTGCTCACCGTCGCCGATCAGATCGGCGCGGCCCATGGCCACGAGAGCGGCGCGCAGCGTGTTCCAATTGGCCTCGTCGTGATAGCGCAGAAAGGCTTTGTGCAGGCGGCGCTGCGGCAGCGTCTTGGCACTGAACACGCGCGGGCTCTTGTACGACAGCTTCTTCAACGGATTGCGCCCGGCATGGTACATCGCCGTCGCCAGTGCCATCGGTGACGGGTAGAAAGTCTGCACCTGATCGACCCGGAACGCATTGCGCTTCAGCCAGCAGGCGAGCTCGAGCATGTCTTCGTCGGTACATCCCGGATGGGCGGCGATGAAATAGGGGATCAGGTACTGCTTCTTGCCGGCTTCGCGCGAATAGCGTTCGAACAGGCGCTTGAACGCGTGGTAGCTGCCCATGCCCGGCTTCATCATGTGCGCCAGCGTCGTTTCTTCGCTGTGCTCGGGCGCAATCTTGAGATAGCCGCCGACATGGTGGGTGACGAGTTCGCGAACGTATTCCTCGTCCAGCACGGCGAGGTCGTAGCGCAGGCCGGAAGCGATCAGAACACGTTTGACCCCGGGCAGCTCACGCGCCTTGCGGTACAGCGCCGTAGTCGGCGCGTGGCTGGTTTCGAGATTCGAGCAGACCGTCGGATAGACGCACGACAGCCGCCGGCAGCTGGCCTGGATGTCGTCGTCCTTGCAGTTCAACTGATACATGTTCGCCGTCGGCCCGCCCAGATCGGAGATGACCCCGGTAAAGCCCGGCACCTTGTCGCGGATATCCTCGATCTCGCGCAGGATCGACCCTTCCGAGCGGCTCTGGATCACCCGCCCCTCGTGTTCGGTGATCGAACAGAACGTGCAGCCGCCGAAACAGCCGCGCATGATGTTCACCGAGGTCTTGATCATCTCGTAGGCCGGGATCTTGTCCGTGCCGTAGGACGGATGCGGCCGCCGTTGATAGGGCAGATCGAAGACGCCGTCGAGTTCGTCGGTGCGCAAGGGGATCGGCGGCGGATTGACCCACACTTCACGTGCGCCGTGACGCTGTACCAGGACCCGCGCGTTGTGCGGATTCGATTCCTGATGCAGCACTCGCGATGCATGCGCATAGAGCGCCGCGTCCTTGGCGACCTTCTCGTACGATGGCAGGCGAATGACGGTGTGTTCGCGATCGGCCGCCGCCTGGCGGTGCAGCGGCATGGGGATCACGCGTACCGTCTGCGGCGCGCCCGCTTTCGCTTCGGCGCAGTCGCTCCCGGCCGCGTAGTCATAGGGATTGGGCAGGGCATCGACCTGCTTGGGCCAGTCGATGCGGGTCGAGTCGAGTTCGGTCCAGCCTGCCGGCAGCGCCTTGCGCAACACCGTGGTGCCGCGGATATCGGTCAGACTGGCAATACCGGCGCCGCGCGCGAGGCGATGGGCGAGTTCGGCAACGGCGCGTTCGGCATTGCCGTAGAGGAGAATGTCGGCGGCGCTGTCGACGAGTATCGAACGGCGCACCTCGTCGCTCCAGTAATCGTACTGGGCGATGCGGCGCAGGCTGGCCTCGATCCCCCCGATCACCTGCGGCACATCGCGATAAGCTTCGCGGGCCCGCTGCGCATAGACGATGACCGCGCGCTCCGGTCGTTTCCCGGCAACACCTCCGGGCGTGTAGGCGTCGTCGCTGCGTAGGCGCCGATCGGCCGTATAACGATTGATCAGGGAATCCATGTTGCCGGCGGTAATGCCGAAGAAAAGGGTCGGACGGCCGAGCGCCGTGAACGCCGCTGTCGAATGCCAGTCGGGCTGGGCGATAATGCCGACCCGAAAGCCCTGCGCCTCGAGGAAGCGCCCCATGACCGCCATGCCGAAGCTGGGGTGATCGACGTAGGCGTCGCCGGTGATGAGGATGATGTCGCAGGCATCCCAGCCCAGCGCATCCATTTCGGCGCGGGACATGGGCAGAAAGGGCGCCGGCCCGAGGCAGGCTGCCCAGTGCTGGCGGTAGTCGAACAGGGGGGGTGCGGTCACAGGCATGCGCCTATTGTAGTCGACCGCGCTGCCACGCCGAGGAAGTTGCCGGGCCGCCCTGCCGGCGTGTGCGGACCACGGCCGCTGCGGCGTTGCGTTTTTTGGCAATAGTCCCGCTATTATCTGCGAAACTCGCCTTGCAGCACCCGCTCAGGAACG
>JBBDTC010000174.1:0-5457 GCA_040904625.1 Gammaproteobacteria bacterium | reverse complement strand
GACCTCACTCTCCCACCCGCCTCGTCACGATGCCCTAAGTCCGACAGGCTGCTAGACGAGGAATTGTCGAAATCCCACGAAATCCCAGCGCGAAATCCCAGGACACCCATCAAACGAAATCCGCGAAATGCGGGAAGAAATCCGAGAAATCCGCGAGAAATCCGGGACATCCATCGAATGTGCGTTCGAGCTACGGCCTCAGAGTAGATTGCAAACCGCGAGTCGGCGCGCTTACTTCCGCGGGAACATGGGATAAGTATCGGAAAAATAACTATTAACGATTATCCGGAAGTGTGGGTGTCCCGGAATCCCCCGGAATCCCCCGGAATCTCCTGGCGTGACTTGCCCCCAGGTACGCTCGCTCACTTTTGCAGCGCTTCCTCGAGTGGCCACCAATAGCCGGCGCCATCGAGGTGCCCTAAGGTGCACCTTCACAGTTCCTGGCTGGTCGGCCGGAACAGGATCTCGTTGATGTCCACATCCTCGGGCTGACTCATCGCGAAGGCCACCATGCTCGCAAAGGACTCGGCCGGAATCGCGAACTTCTCGTAGAACTCGTGCACTGCCTTGGAGAGGTCGGGTTCGGTGAGGCTGTCGGGCAGCTCGCTCGCGACCGCGCCGGGTGAAATCACGGTGGTGCGGATGTTGTAGGGCTTGACCTCCTGGCGCAGTCCTTCGGAAATCACGCGCACTGCGGTCTTGGTCGCGGCGTACACCGCGCTGCCCGGGCGTACTTTGTGGCCGGCCACGGACGAGACGTTGATGATATGGCCGCGCTTCTGTGCCTTCATATGCGGCAGGGCCGCCGCGATGCCATAGAGCACACCCTTCAGATTCACGTCGATCATGCGGTCCCAGTCGTCGACCTTGCCGCGCTCCAGCGGCGAGTGCGGCATGAGGCCGGCGTTGTTGATGATGACATCGATGCCGCCATAGACCTCGACCGCGTGGTCGACGAGGCGCCGGACCTCGTCGCAGCGCGTGACGTCGGTCTGCAGGAAAGCCTTATCGCCGAGCGACAACTCCTTCGACAGAGCTTGCAGACGATCGACGCGGCGGGCGCCGAGCACGAGCCTGGCACCGTCACCGGCGAGGCGTCGCGCCGCTGCTTCACCGAGCCCACTGCTCGCACCGGTGATGACGACTACTTTGCCCTGGATTGCTTCGGTCATTCGTTTCTCCTTCGTAGTTGATGGGTTCAGCCTCACCTTCGCGCTTTATCCTCAATCCTCGAAACCGTAGCGCGGATAGGCTCTGGAGATAGTGTGTTCGAAATGCGCCATGCCCGTGGCGCCGCCCGGGCCGGTCATGTGCATCGGAAACTCGGTTGGGCCGAGGCGGCGTTCAGGCGGCACGTGGGGCGGGCCGGCGGGCGGCCCTGGAAGGTGTTCGTAGCTGTCCTGTTCGACCACTTCGGCACCGCGATAGATGCCGGGCCCGAGGCCGTCGCGCCAGCCGCCATAGTAGCCGCCACTCTGCACGTCGGCCGGAGTGCCGGCAAGCTTGAGTTCGTAGTGTCGCGTCACACCGTCGTCGCCGTCGAGCTCGAGGCTGCCGCCGCTCGGCCATTTGGAGCCGGGCAGGTAGGACAGTGCATGGCGCACTGCTTTGAGCGCGACACTATGACCATCGCGATAGTCGAGGCGTCCCTCGAAATCGAGTGTTTGGCCATTGCTGTCTTCGTGGGTATTGAGAAAGCCGCAGTGATCTTCGACCTCGAACGGCACCCATAAGCGCAGCGCACGTGCATCGCGCTCTTCGGGGCGGCGATCGACGCCGCGGATCCCGGTCGGCATCGCCATCGACGAGCGCACACCCCAGGAGTGGTCGCGCATCCCATGCCAGCGTTGGATGGGCACCGCCTCGCCAGTGATCCGTGCCTCGCCCGTGGCGCGGCAGATCTGGGTGTAGCGGATCAGGTCGTTGACCACCGCGCCGTATTTGAAATGCTGGTAGCGGGCTTCGACGAATGGCGGCGACTGCGCTTCGAGGATGATATCGAAGCTGAAATCCCCGACTTCGTCCGCGGCGACCAGGCGCACGCGCTGCATCGGTTCGAGGATTTCGTAGCGCACCGGGCCGACGGCGAGATCCTCGTAGCGTGGATGGAGCGCGCGTGAGGCGCGGGCGACTGTCTGGCGCCCGCCGTGAGCGAAGCCGGCCCAGGCGTCGATCACGTTGACGTTCGGATGCAGGCGCAGGCCGATGAAAAAGTACCAGTCGGCGGCATAGAAGGCGCAGAAATAGCCGTCGTTGTAATGAGCATCTGTAGTAGCCACCGTCGCGAACGGCGTGGGTGTCTGGTGATAGGGATAGTCGTCGAAAGGGCTCAGGCGCATGGTCGTATCGTTCCGGGTTGGACGCGGGTGCCGTGGTCAGGGCCGGATCTCGTTGCGCGGATGTTAACACTCGCCCTCGGTGATCTCGGGGCGGGACAGTCCGTTGTTCTTCGGTTTGTTCTCCGGATTTCACCGGAATGGTTTTAACAGCAGTGTCTGCTCGATCCTTTCGCGCACGGCGTCGGGCACACCAGCTGTTTCGGCATACGATGGCCATTGCGCAACCACGCTCTGGACCTCGGCGATAATCGTCTCCGCGCGCCCACGCTTCATCGACGCGGATCGCGCGCAGGCCTTGAAATCGTCCAGCGCGAAATCGGCGCGCTTGCCATTCATGGTCATCTGGTGGGTTGCCGTCCACGCGCCGGCAGGGTTGAAACTGTAGGTCACATCGAAAGCCGGAGACAGGGACCAGTGCCCGGACTTGGACATCAGGAACGCGATGTTCTTCACATGGTCGTCCTGGTTTCGCGCGACGATATTGAACACCATCCGTCGAAACTGTTCTTCGATGGCCTGCATGGGCAGGCCCAGCTGGCGCATGACCAGCAAGGCCTGCTCGTAGCTGTAGGCGCCTGCCAGGTTGAAGTCGTAGTGCGCCATCCCGCAGAGCGATTGCATATGCGTTTTTTCGCCGTCTGGCAGTCGATCGAAGCGCCGTGTCATGAAGTGTCGTCGGCCGTTCTCTTCAAGCAGCCGGCAGTCGCTGATAGCGATGCCACAATCCCTGGCCATGAGGAAATAGGCATACTCGATGACTCCGTAACCCTGTGGGTCTTCCATCTCCTTGTCTTTGTTGCCACTGACACCGTCGAATTTGAGCAGCCAGTATTCGAAGCCCGTTCCCGCCCGTACCTGGCCCGAGTGCACTTCGTTGGTCGCGGGATTCCAGACAATCACCGCTTTCGCCCTCGCACCGCCGGCGGATGTGCCCACGCGCAGAATGCCCGTCAGTGCCTGGTCGCTCTTCTCGTCCGCAAAGGATGCCTGCAAGTCGTCGCGATGTGTCAGCACTTGCGAAGCGAGCTCGACGAGCTTGTCGATCTCTATCGGAGATGCCTGCTTGGCCCGCGGGCCAGTCGCCGGGGCGAACTCCAGCGCCCCCATGCCCCGTTCACCGGTGTAGCAAAGTCTTTCGATCGCGTTGAACGAGGCGGAGTGACGGCCCTGCGATGCCAGCCATGAGTCGATGAGCGCGTTGCCGAATCTGTCCGGCAGCGAGTCTGCCAGCAGGCCGGGCAAACCCAGAAAGGTCACGCGAGACAGTTCGGGGAAGCGATACACCCGTGGCGCGAGCGGCATCATGATCGGAGCGATCTGTATTCCGCTGTGGATGAAATCCGGGTCGTACTCGAAGGCGGCGACGTCCTCTCCTTGCGCCAGGGAGACCGCGCCAATCGTATTTCCCCAGAGCCTGACTTCGGCAACGGTCGTCACTTGTCATCACCCCATCGCCAGGGTTTGATGGAAGCTTGGCGGGCGCGTTTGCCGGTGGCCCGCTGTCGTGGTTTGCCATGACGTTTCAAGAGGTCCATCGGCCTCGGCCCGGTTGCGGGAATCAGGGCATCCAGACCTGGCAACGCATCCAGCACCCGCAGCACGCGAATCAGGCTGGAGAGTTGCGACGAGTGTCCGGCCTCTATGCGTTCGAGTGTGCGTTTGGCGATCCCTGCCTGCTCGGCCACGGCAGCCTGGGTCAACTGCAGGTCGAGCCGGCGGGCGGTTATGCGTTTGCCGATTTCAGCGAGAACTGCATCGTCCGTGAGTAGGCGCGATATTTTCATAGTCGCCAAATATTACGAGAAAAATGAGAAATCCTATATATATCGTCATTAATGACGACATATTCCAAAGCTAAAATGACTCTATGTCGTAAAATATTGCGATATAAAAGCAGGAATTATGTTATTTCGCCTTTTGTGGCGAATTAAATGAGGCGCGACAAGGACAGTCTGCCCGAACGAATCAGCGATCCTGGCCGCCTGGTCGACCAAGCCGCGGTCGTGTCATTCGCGGGTGAGTGCCGCTGGTTCTCAGCGGATCTCGAATCCCCGGTAGCCGTCCGCGGCGATGTCGGTGTAGGTCTCGTGGAACGACGGTACGCTGCCCGCCCACAGCAGGAAGCGCTTCTCATCCTTGTTTTCCGGGTTGTTGTTGCCGAAGAACCAGGAGTCGCGCATATCGTCGATGATGAGGCCCTTGACGGAATCGTAGCAGTGCTGCGTCCACGCTTCTTCCGCGGCGGGGGTCGGCTGGATTGCGCAATGCCCTTCGCAGCGCAGGAATTCGATGCAGTCGACAATCCAGTCGACGGCGGTCTCCGCACAGCGCGTCGCGTTGCAGAACACCGCCGGGTGATGTGGGCCGCTGGTGACGAACAGGTTGGGGAAGCCCGCGATCTGCACGCCCAGGTTCGTACGCGGGCCGTCGGCCCATTTTTCGCGAAGGGTCAGGCCGTTCTCCCCGCGTACGTCCATTCGCAGCAGCGCCCCGGTCAAGCTCTGGAAGCCGGTAGCGTAGATGAGAATGTCGAGCTCGTAAGCTTGCGCGCTGGTTTCGACGCCATCGCGCGTGATCCGTGTGACCGGCGTCGCCCGCAGATCGACGAGTTCGACGTTGTCCCGATTGAACGCTTCATAGAAGTTCGTTTCGCCGGGCGGACGTTTGGTGCCGTACGGGTGGTTCTTCGGAATGAGCTTCTCCGCCGTGGCCGGGTCGTGCACGCGGGCGCGGATTTTCTCGGCCAGGAACTCGCTGACTTCTTCTGCGAATTCGCGGTTGGTGAACATGTCGTTGTAATTGGCGAACCACAGCGCGAACCCCCCGCGCTCGTAGAGCTCCTGGTATTTCGCGAGGCGCTCTGCCTTCGATGCCACGTCGGTGCTGGCGCGCGAGTCCATGTCATGGATGAAGCCGGCAAACGTGCGCTTGCACAGCGCCACGATGTCATCGGCCTGGGCCGCGAGTTCACGCTGTTCGGCGGCACTCAACTTGCGATTGCGCAAGGGTGTGCACCAATTCGCGGTGCGTTGGAAGACGGTCAGATGCCCGGCCTCGGGCGCGATGCTCTGGATGATCTGGACGGCGGTAGGCCCGCTGCCGATGATGCCGACGCGCT
>JBBDTC010000173.1:0-5481 GCA_040904625.1 Gammaproteobacteria bacterium | reverse complement strand
CTTCGTCGCCATCGGCTCCGCGCGGCCCGATTTTGCGGCATGTCGACGCCCTCGCGACGGACGGGTGTGAGGAATGCGGGCTAGCCCGATGCCTTCCCCGGGCCATACCGCCGCGGTTCGGCGCGCCGTGTAAACTGCGCGACCCGGCCATCCATCGGAATCAAAAGGTGTTCACCCGTGCCCATGTCATTTGCTCCGCTGCGTCGCGCCTGGTCGGTGTTGGCCATCACGGTCTCTTGCGCCTTTGGTGCGAGTGCCAACAACGATTCGAGCGCGGGCATCATCGCGTATCTCAACGGTCTCGACAGTTTCGTCGCCGACTTCACGCAAACGCGCCTCGATGAGGACGGTGAACTGCTGGATACGGCCCAAGGCAGGTGTCACATCAAGCGTCCCGGCCGCTTCCGCTGGGTCTATCGTGAGCCCTATCCGCAACTCATCGTCAGCGATGGTGACACGCTGTGGATTTACGACCAGGATCTCGAGCAGATCACCCGCACGGCGGTCGACGAGGCAGGCCACGGGTCGCCGGCCGCGCTGCTCGGCCGCGAAACCGACATCGCCCGGCACTACCAGGTGACGGCCCTCGAAAGCCGCGACGGGCAGGACTGGTTCCGGCTCGAATCGCGCGAAGCGGCGAGCGATTTCGAAGCCATAGAACTCGCCTTTGCCGAGGGCGAAGTTCGTGCGATGCGCCTGGTCGACAATCTCGGCCAGGAGACCGTGCTGACTTTCTCGAGCATCGTCCGCAACGGACCGGTCGAGGATGCTCTGTTCGAGTTCACGCCGCCGCCCGGCGTGGACGTCATCGAAGGCGCCATGCCCTGATTCGAGCAGGTATTCAGATGGCCAAGCGCGCCGCACTCCGGTACTTTCACAGCCACCATGTCACCGCTCGCCGATCAGTTACGTCCCGCCAGCCTGAGTGATTTTTGCGGTCAGGCTCATCTACTCGGGGTCGGGCAGCCGCTGCGCCGCGCGCTGGAGGCCGGAAAGCTCCATTCGATGGTGTTATGGGGGCCGCCAGGCACCGGCAAGACCACCCTCGCGCGGATGCTCTCGGTCAACGCGGGCGCTGAATTCATCGCGCTTTCCGCCGTGCTGAGCGGGGTCAAGGACATTCGCAGTGCGGTCGAGGAAGCCGAGCGGCACAAGCACAGTGGGCGCGCCACGGCGGTGTTCGTCGATGAAGTTCATCGTTTCAACAAAGCGCAGCAGGATGCGTTTTTGCCGCATATCGAGAACGGCACCATCACCTTCATCGGCGCGACCACCGAGAATCCGGCGTTCGAACTCAACAACGCGCTGCTTTCGCGTGTACGCGTCTACGCGCTGCAGCCGCTCGATACGGCAGCCCTGGTGGCCGTCATCGATCGCGCCCTGGCCACGCTGCCGGGTGGGCGCCCCATCGCCATGGCGCCGCCCCTGCGCCAGCGTCTGGCCGAGATTGCGGATGGCGATGCGCGTCGCGCGCTCAATCTGCTGGAACTTGCCGCGAGTCTCGCCGCCGACGATGTGATCGACGAGCAGATCATGCGCCGTGCAGTCGAGGGTGGCGCGGTACGGCGCTTCGACAAGGGCCAGGACGACTTCTACGATCACATCTCCGCCCTGCACAAGTCCGTGCGCGGATCGAACCCCGATGCCGCGCTGTACTGGTTCGCGCGCATGCTCGACGGCGGCTGCGATCCCAACTACATCGCGCGGCGCATCGCCCGCATCGCCTCGGAGGATATCGGCAATGCCGATCCGCGGGCCTTGGGTATCGCCATCGATGCGTGGGAAGCGTGGCGTCGCCTGGGCCCGCCCGAAGGCGAACTGGCCTTGGCCCAGGCGCTGGTCTATTGCGCCTGCGCGCCGAAGAGCAATGCCGTGTACGAGGCTTTCAATCGGGCCATGGCCGAGGTCCGTGCGCGGGGCTCGGATGCCGTGCCGGCGCATATCCGCAACGCCCCGACCAGTCTCGCCAAAGCCCAGGGTCACGGACGTGCCTACCGTTACGATCACGATGAGGCGGGCGGATTCGCCGCCGGACAGACCTATTTCCCCACCGCGCTCGGCGAACGGGTGTACTACGAACCGGTCAATCGGGGGCTCGAGATCCAGATCGGCGAGAAACTCAAGCGACTGCGCGGCGGCGCCGATGGGGAGGGTGCGACCTGATGCGCGAAGTGATCCTGATCGCTGTCGGCGGCGCCTTGGGTGCCTTGCTGCGTTTCTGGCTCTCGAGCGCTGCGGCAACGCTGTTGGGCCGCGACTTCCCCTATGGCACCTTGCTGGTCAATGTTCTCGGCTCGCTCGGCATCGGTATGCTCTATGTGTTCCTGTCCGAGCGCGTGGTCGCCGCCGCGGAATGGCGCGCCTTGCTGGTGGTCGGCCTGCTCGGCGCTTTCACCACGTTCTCCACGTTCTCCCTGCAGACCCTCAATCTGCTCGAACTCGGCCTCGTCGGGCGTGCGCTGTGGAATGTCATGCTCAATGTCGGGCTGTGTCTCGGCGCCTGCTGGCTCGGCTTGAGTGTGATGCGGCAATTGTGACCCCGCCAGCGACAGGCATGGGCCGGGGCCACGCCGCCCTCTGACGGCTGCGGCGGCACGCGGTAAACTGCGCCCCGCATTGCCTGTTCATCCCTTGCCGAGGTTTTTTTCATGCTCGATCCGCAACGCCTGCGTAACGACCCCACGCACGTCGCCGCCGCACTCGAGCGCCGTGGTTTCGTCCTCGACGTCGCCACGCTGGCGCGTCTCGAAACGGCGCGCAAGACACTGCAGACCGAGACCGAAGCCCTGCAGGCGGAGCGCAATCGGCGCTCGAAAGCGATCGGGGCGGCGAAGCAGCGCGGCGAGGACATCGAGCCCGAGCGCCGCGCGGTGGCCGAACTCGGCGACAAGCTCAAAGCCAATCAGGATGCGCTCGAAGCTATCCAGGGCGAACTCGAGGTTTTCTCGCTGGGCCTGCCCAATCTACCGCAGGAAGATGTTCCCGATGGCACGGGGGAAGCAGACAATGTCGAACTGCGCCGCTGGGGCAGGCCACGCGAGTTCGATTTCCGAGTCCGTGATCATGTCGAGCTGGGCGAATTGCTGGGCGGCATGGATTTCGATGCCGGGACCAGGATAGCCGCCGCGCGGTTTGCCGTGCTGTCCGGGCAGATTGCGCGGCTGCAGCGTGCACTGACCCAGTTCATGCTCGATACCCACACCATGGCGCACGGCTACCGTGAGGTCTACGTGCCCTTCCTGGTCAACGAAAGGGCCATGCGCGGTACCGGTCAGCTGCCCAAGTTCAAAGAGGATTTGTTCGAGGTCCCGGCACAGGGATTCTTTCTCATCCCGACGGCCGAGGTGCCGGTCACCAACCTGGCCCAGGATGCCATTCTCGACGCTGACGAACTACCGGCGCGCTATGTCTGCCACAGCCCGTGTTTTCGCAGTGAAGCGGGTTCCTATGGCAAGGATACCCGCGGCATGATCCGTCAGCACCAGTTCGAGAAGGTCGAACTGGTGCAGCTGGTGCGGCCGGCGGAGTCGCCTGCCGTCCTGGAGGCCTTGACCGGGCATGCCGAAGCGATCCTGCAGCAGCTCGAGCTGCCCTACCGCGTGATGGCGCTATGCGCCGCCGACCTCGGCTTCTCCGCGGCCAGGACCTACGATCTCGAAGTCTGGCTGCCAGCGCAGGATTGCTATCGGGAGATCTCGTCGTGCAGTAACTTCGAGGATTTCCAGGCGCGCCGGATCAAGGCACGCTGGCGTAATCCCGAGACCGGCAAGCCGGAGCTGCTACATACCCTGAACGGTTCCGGGCTGGCCGTCGGGCGGACCCTGGTTGCCGTGCTGGAGAACGGTCAGCAGGCGGATGGCAGTGTTGTGGTGCCTGCGATTTTGCGGCCGTACATGGGCGGGCTGGAGCGTTTGGTGGCTGCGGATTGAGTGGGCGGTGCCCAGGGTTCCCGAACCCTGTGATCGGCGCAGGACTCACTTGTCAAAGGACGCAGCCGGGGAGCTGGGCATCCTTCGACGGGCTCTGGACGAACGGCCTGGGGGAACGCCGGTGGATTTGTCTCGAGAGGAATTCGAGCGGCTTGGGGGTAACGCTGTTGGATTTGTCCTGAGAGGAATCCGAGCGGCTTGGCGGAACGCCGGTTTATTCGCCCTGGGCGGCCTCGACTGGCTAAGAGCCGGTTTGTCGTAGCGGTGTCAAACCAGCCACATGAGCAGGGCGACGAAGCCTGCCACGGCGGCGATCGGGAGCAGGAAGGCGCGCCAGTCGCCGGACTCGGCGGCCGGGCTGTTCTGGACCATCTGCTTGGCGCGGGGCAGGAGCAGGACGATCATCGCGCCCAACAGGATGGCTGAGCCGATTTTCATCCACATGTCCATGCGCTTCTCCGTGGGTGGCAGAGTCCTGAGTGGCTACGGCCCCGCGTTGCGGGGCCGTAGCGAGCGGGTCAGACAGTCGCGACGACCGTCAGTCGTTACTGGAGAATCCCAGCAGGTGCAGCAGGCTTATGAACAGGTTGAAGATGTTCACGTAGAGTTGCACCGTCGCGATGAGGTAGTTGTCGATACCGCCATTGACCATACGGCTGGTGTCGAACAGGATGAATCCACTCATCAACATCACGATGGCCGCGGACAGGGCCAGTGACATCGCCGGGATGGCGAAAAAGATGTTGAGCAGCGCGGCGCCGAACACGACCAGCAGACCGACGAAGAGGAAACCGCCGAGAAAGCTGAAGTCGCGGCGCGTGGTCAGGGCGTAGCCGGACAGGCCGAGGAAGATGACGCCGGTGCCGCCGAGTGCGGTCGCGATGATCTGCGGTCCGTTGGGCAGTGACAGGTACATGTTGAGGATCGGGCCGAGGCCGAAGCCGAGCAGGCCGGTGATGGCGAAAACCACGCCGAGGCCCGAGGCCGAATTCGCGGTCTTGGGCAGGACCAGCCATATCAACAGGAACGCACCGCCGACCGACAAGAGGTAGGTGAAGCCGGGCATGCGCAGGAAGACCGACACCGTCGCGGTCAGAGCGCTGAACAGCAGCGTCATGGACAGCAGCGTATAGGTGTTGCGTATGAGTTTGTTGGTGGCCAGAACGCCCGTTTGTGAGCGGGTGCTGCTGAGGGTTGTCGCCATGGTGCAAATACCTCCGGGTATCAGATGCGGGTTGCGCGTGGTCGATTAGACCATGAATCGCCCACGAGTTTCCTCGGAGAATAATAGGGGTGTGGGCAGGGATTTCAATACGCAGCGCCAGCCGGCATTGCCGGGACGTCGAGCCGCCCGCATTCGAACATCCGCCATCGCCTTGACGCGGCTTGGCCACGGATTCCGGATAGACTGGCGCTACACGATGCCCGCGATGCCGGGCTCGGTTGCTAGCAGCCTGTCGGACTCAGGGCATCGTCACGAGGCGAGGGGGAGAGCGAGGCCAGATTGGCGCGTATTCGAGGCGAATAGTGGGACTATTTAACGAGAATACGC
>JBBDTC010000172.1:24941-31380 GCA_040904625.1 Gammaproteobacteria bacterium | reverse complement strand
CTGCCGATCGAGGCTGTCGCGCGCGGCTATCTGATCGGTTCCGGCTGGAAGGACTATCAGGCGCGCGGCACGGTTTGCGGCATTGCGCTGCCGCGCGGCCTGCAGCAGGCGGCGCGCCTGCCGGAACCGATTTTCACGCCCGCCACCAAAGCGGCCGTAGGCGATCATGACGAGAACATCGATTTCGACCAGGTCTGTAATCTCATTGGTCGGGCGCGGGCGGACGAGGTCCGTGCGGTGACCTTGCGTATCTATCGCGAAGCGGCGGACTTCGCGCTCGGCAAAGGCATCATCATTGCGGATACCAAATTCGAGTTCGGTCTCGACGCGGATGATCGGCTCGTTCTCATCGACGAGATTCTGACGCCGGATTCCTCGCGCTTCTGGCCGGCTGAAGCCTATGTACCCGGTTCGAGCCCACCAAGCTTCGACAAGCAGTTCGTGCGCGATTACCTCGATACACTGGAGTGGGACAAGCGCGCGCCGGGTCCCCGCCTGCCGGCAGAGGTCATCTCCCGCACGGCGGCAAAATACCGTGAGGCGCTCAGCCGTCTCACTGCTTGAGATTGCGGCTCAGGGACCGCGGATCAGCCGACGTGTTCGACGAAGTCCCCGACGGTGACGATTTTCATGCCGTTGGTGCCGCCGGAATAGCCGTGTAAATCCCCTTTGGTGATGATTACCCGGTCACCATCGCTGACCACGCCGCGCGCTTTCAGGAGCGACAACACGGCATCGGTGACTTCGCTGTAGGGGATCCCGGTGACGTCGAACTGGACCGGATAGACATCGCGGAACAGGGTCACTTTGCGCAGCGTCTCGGCGTGGCGGGACAAGGCAAAGATCGGGATGGCCGTGTTCATGCGCGACATCCACAAGGTGGTCGTCCCGGATTCGGTGAGTGCGGCTATGGCCTTGACGCCGATGCGGTTGCCGCAGTGGATGGCCGACATCGCAATGGCTTCGTCGACCCGCTCGAAGGCCACGTCCGGCAGGGTGGAAGATGCCGGGTCGCTCCATTCCTGCTCGGCTCCCATGCAGATACGCGACATCGCCGACACGGCGCGATCCGGATAGGCCCCGATGCTGGTCTCGCCCGAGAGCATCACCGCATCGGTGCCGTCGAGTACGGCGTTGGCGACGTCGAACACTTCGGCGCGCGTGGGCAGGGGATGCTCGATCATCGACTCCATCATTTGGGTGGCCGTGATCACGCTGCGGTGCTGCGCACGCGCCAGGCGCACCAGACGCTTTTGCGCCGGCGGCAGGCGGGCGTCACCGATCTCCACGCCCAGGTCGCCGCGCGCGATCATGATGCAGTCGGCGGCGGCGATGATTTCCTCGGCATGATCGAGCGCCTCGGCGCGTTCGATCTTGGCGATGATGCCGGCGCCGCCACCGGCGGCGCGGATCAGCGTGCGGGCGGCGTCGATATCGGCCGCCGTCCGCGGGAACGACACCGCGATGTAATCGGCGCCGTGGTTGAGGGCATGGACGAGGTCATCGTGGTCTTTGGGCGTCAGCGCGGGTGCAGAGAGGCCGCCGCCCTGGCGATTGATCCCCTTGTGATCGGACAGTGGTCCGCCGGTCAGTACCGTGGTCTCGATGAGCTTGCCGCTGACGCGCTCGACGCCGAGCACGATACGTCCATCATCGACCAACAGGGTGTCACCGCTGTGGACATCGCCCGGCAGTGCGGTATAGCTGACGCCGACGCGCTCGGCGGTGCCGGCGTCCGCCGGCCATTCGGCATCGATGAGAAAACGGCTGCCTTCGACCAGTTCGACCGGACCGTCGCGGAAGCATTCGAGCCGGATCTTGGGGCCCTGCAGATCGGCTATGAGGCCGATCTCATGGCCGGCCGCCGCAGCGGCCTCGCGCACGGCCTGCGCGCGGCGGGCATGATCGGCTGCCAGGCCGTGCGAGTAGTTGAGTCGAGCGGCATCGAGGCCGGCTGCGACGAGGCGGGTGAGCATGCCGGGCCGGTCCGTTGCCGGACCCAGGGTGGCGACGATCTTGGTCCGTCTCACGTCTCGGCCGCGCGCGCTTCGAGCACGGCGATGGCGGGTAGCGTCTTGCCTTCGAGGAATTCGAGGAAGGCGCCGCCCGCCGTCGAAATGTAGGAGATGCCCTGGCCGACGCCGAACTTGGCAATCGCGGCGAGGGTGTCACCGCCGCCGGCGATGGAGAACGCATCGGCCGCGGCGATGGCCCGCGCGAGCTTTTCCGTGCCCGCGGCGAAGTGAGGGAATTCGAACACACCGAGCGGTCCGTTCCAGACCACGGTGCCGGCGCCGGCGATGATGCGGCACAGAACGTCGACCGAGTCGGGACCGAGGTCCATGATGAGATCATCGCCGGTGACCGCACCGACGGCCTTGATCGTGCCCGCTTCCGTTTCGTCGAAGCGTTTGCCGCAGACCACGTCGGTCGCCAAGGGGATAGCCGCGTTGCCGTCGATGAGACGCTTGGCGATGTCGAGCATCTCGTCCTCGCACAGCGACTGGCCGATTTCGTAGCCGGCCGCCTTGAGGAAAGTGTTCGCGATGCCCCCGCCGACGACGAGCTGATCGACTTTGCCCACCAGCGTCTCGAGCAAATCGAGTTTGGTCGAGACCTTGGCACCGCCGACTATGGCAACCAGCGGCCGGGCCGGCTGGTCGAGGGCCTGACGCAGGGCCTCCACTTCGGCGATCAGCAACGGGCCGGCGACCGCCACCGGGGCGAACCTGGCGACCCCGTGGGTCGAAGCCTGGGCGCGGTGGGCGGTGGCAAAGGCATCGTTGACGAAGATATCCGCCAACGCAGCCATGCGCCGGGCCAGGTCGTCGTCGTCGGCATTCTCGCCGACCAGGAAGCGCGTGTTCTCCAGCAGCGTGATCGATCCCGCCGGCGCGTCGATGCCGTCGATCCAGTTGCGCGCGAACGCCACGGGCAGTTCGAGCAGTGCGGCGAGCGCCTCTGCCACCGGGGCGAGCGAAGCCGAGGAATCGACCTCGCCTTCCTTGGGCCGGCCGAGGTGCGACATCACCAGCACCGTCGCCCCGGCGCCGTGCGCCGCGCGCAGGGTCGGCAAGGCGGCGCGCAGGCGGGTGTCGTCGGTAATCCGGCCGTGCTTCATGGGCACATTGAAATCCTCGCGAATCAGCACGCGCTTGCCCGCGAGGTCGAGATCACTCATCCGCAGCATGCGCTCAGGCTCCGGCTTTCATCATCGCCAGCGTGGTGTCGAGCATGCGATTGGAAAAGCCCCATTCGTTGTCATACCAGGCCAGCACCTTGACCAGGGTGCCGTCTATGACCTTGGTCTGCGAGGCCTCGAATATCGATGAATGCGGGTCGTGATTGAAATCGATCGAGACCAGCGGTTCATCGTTGTAGGCGAGTATGCCTTTGAGCGGGCCGGCGGCGGCGGCGCTGCGCAGGATGTCGCCAATCTCTTCGATCGTCGTGGCACGCGCCGCATTGAAAGTCAAATCGACCAGCGAGACGTTGATGGTCGGCACGCGTACGGCGTAGCCGTCGAGCTTGCCATTGAGTTCCGGCATGACCAGGCCGACCGCGGCCGCAGCACCGGTCTTGGTCGGGATCATCGACTGGGTCGCCGAGCGCGCGCGACGCAGATCGCTGTGGTAGACGTCGGTCAGCACTTGGTCGTTGGTGTAGGAGTGGATGGTCGTCATGATGCCGTTGACGAGCCCGATCTTGTCGTGCAGCGGCTTGACCAGCGGGGCCAGGCAGTTGGTCGTGCACGAAGCGTTGGAGACGACCGTGTCGCTGGCCTTCAGGACACTGTGATTGACCCCGTAGACGACGGTCGCATCGATGTCCGTGCCGGCCGGCGCGGAGATGAGCACTTTCTTCGCACCGCCTTTGAGGTGCGCCGACGCCTTGGTCTTGTTGGCGAACAGCCCGGTGCACTCGTGCACGACGTCGACGCCGAGTTCGCCCCAGGGCAGTTTGGCCGGATCGCGTTCACTGAACACTTTGATCGAGCGGCCGTTGACGATTATGCCGCCGTCGGCGACTTCGACCGTGCCCGGAAAGCGCCCGTGGGCGCTGTCATAGCGGGTCAGGTGGGCGTTGGTCTTGGCATCGCCCAGGTCGTTGACTGCGACGATTTCGATCTCGTTCTCGCGGCCGGACTCGAACAATGCGCGCAGTACGTTGCGGCCGATGCGGCCGTAGCCGTTGATGCCAATCCGGATGGTCATGGGTCGTTCTCCTCAGGTCGGGGTTGGGGTATGCGCCTCAGTCGAGGTAAGCACGGACTTGTGCGGTAACGCCGGGAATGTCGAGGCCGAAGCGCGCAAAAAGCTCACCGGCTGGGGCCGAGGCGCCGAATCGATCGAGCCCAATGACGAGGCCTTCGAGACCGACGTAGCGATACCACCCGGCGGTGCAGCCGGCTTCGACGGCGATGCGCCGCGTCAGCTGTGGCGGCAGCACGGCATCTCGCCAGGCCGCGTCCTGGCGCGCAAAAACTTCCGTCGACGGCATCGAGACGACGCGGATGGCGCGCCCTTCTTCATTCAGTAGCGCGGCGGCGGCGCGTGCGGTGTCGGCCTCGGACCCAGTGGCGATGATCACCGCTTCCGGTGTTCGCGAGGGTTCGAGCAGGACATAGCCGCCGCGGGCTATGGCGTTTTGCTGGACATCATCTCTGTTCTGCGCGGGCAGGCCCTGGCGCGTCAACAGCAGACAGCTGGGGCCGTCGCGACGGGCGATTGCCGCCGTCCAGGCGACGGCGGTCTCGACGCCGTCGGCGGGACGCCAGACATCGAGGTTGGGAATGAGCCTGAGCGTGCTGGCATGCTCGACCGGTTGGTGGGTGGGCCCGTCTTCACCGAGCCCGATCGAGTCATGGGTATAGACGAAGATGGTGCCGAGCCCCATCAGCGCAGCCATGCGCACGGCGTTGCGTGCATAGTCGGAAAAAACGAGGAAGGTGCCACCGTAGGGGATCACGCCGCCATGCAGACACATGCCGTTCATCATCGCGCTCATGGCGAACTCGCGTACCCCGTACCAGACGTAATTGCCGGATTTGTCCCCCCGCGTCATGCCGCGGCTGCCGGCATGCCAGGTATTGTTCGAGCCGCTCAAGTCGGCCGAGCCGCCGATCAGTTCCGGCAGCGCCGGCGCCAGTCGGTCGAGGATGCGTTCGGAGGATTTTCGCGTCGCGTCCTTGCCGCCGGCCGCCGCGATTGCCGTGATACAGGATTGCGCGGTGTCGCTCCAGTCGGCCGGCAGGGTGCCGGCGGACTGGCGCTCGAATTCGGCGCCTTCAGCGGGATAGCGCGCGCGATAGGCCGCGACCCGCTCGCGCCAGGCCGCTTCGCTGCGCGCGCCCCGCTCGCGGGCGTCCCATTCGGCATGGATTTCTGGTGGGATCTCGAACGGTGCATGCGGCCAGTCGAGCTGCTGGCGGGCGGCGGCGACCTCCTCGGCGCCGAGTGGGGCGCCATGGCAGGACTCGCTACCGGCTTTGTTCGGTGCGCCGTAGCCGATGACGGTTTCGCAGCAGATCAGGGTCGGCTGTGTGGTGTTGGCGCGCGCGGTGTCCAAGGCCTGACGTACCGCCTCCGCGTCATGTCCATCGACAGCCGGGATCACCTGCCAGCCGTAGGCCTCGAAGCGCGCAGCGGTGTCATCGGTGAACCAGCCCTCGACTTCGCCGTCGATGGAGATGCCGTTGTCGTCATACAGGACGATGAGTTTGCCCAGGCCCAGCGTGCCGGCCAGCGAGCAGGCCTCGTGGGAAATGCCCTCCATCAGACAACCGTCACCCACGAAGACGTAGGTGTAATGATCGACGATGGCGAAATCCGGGCGGTTGAAGCGCGCCGCCAGATGCGCTTCGGTCAAAGCCATGCCGACCGCGTTTGCCAGGCCCTGGCCAAGTGGGCCGGTGGTGGTCTCGACGCCCGGCGTTTCATGATGTTCGGGGTGTCCGGGTGTCCTCGAATCGAGCTGGCGGAAGCGTTTGATTTCGTCCAGCGGCAAGTCATAGCCGGTCAGATGCAGCAGCGCATAGAGCAGCATCGAGCCGTGGCCATTGGAGAGCACGAAGCGATCGCGATTGAACCAGGTCGGGTTGGCGGGATTGTGGCTCAAGACCTCACGCCACAGCACCTCGGCGATATCGGCCATGCCCATGGGCGCCCCCGGATGGCCGGAATTGGCAGCCTGTACGGCGTCCATGGCCAGTGCACGAATGGCATTGGCCAATGTGCGCCGGTTCGATGGGGTCTCGGAATCAGGCCGCAGCGTGTGTGCTTCGCTCATGCTTCACTACCTCGACGGGTGATGTCGGTTGTCCAGCACCTGCCACGGCCTTCAGATCGGCGCATGGCCTGCGGTGTTTGCGGGAGTCCGTCCGCGCGCGGCCTCCGGCTCGAGTCCCGGCCGGCATCAGGGCCCGGATCGGGGTCAGGGC
>JBBDTC010000172.1:0-24841 GCA_040904625.1 Gammaproteobacteria bacterium | reverse complement strand
GATCGGGGTCAGGGCGCCCGGGGCTGCGCGATGGGTGCCGTCGTGCAATGCGCTCCTGCGTGCGCGATCTTCAAGGCCCGGAAGGACGGTGCATTCTACCCGGATCGAGCGGACGACAAAATGTGCCTGCCGAGGAGGTGTGGTCGCAGTGCTTGGGCTCAGGCCGCGCCCTCGGTGATAATCAGCGACCGACTGCGGCGGCAGGTGTGCGCAGCAGGTTGGTCGCCCGACCCTGATCCAGGAAACGTGAAACAAACCGCATGCAGCAATCCCGACCGACCTCGGCCCCTTTGAGCTTCGAGTTTTTCCCGCCGCGCTCGCCCGAAGCCGCGCAGCGCCTGGCGACCACCAGGCGCTATCTGGCCGCCCTCACACCCGAATACTTCTCGGTGACTTTCGGCGCCGGCGGGAGCACCCGCGAACTCACCCTCGAAACCGCCCTCGCGGTACGTGAGGACACCGGCATCGACAGCGCCCCCCACCTGTCGTGCATCGGCTTTTCGCTGGCCGACATCCGTGCCGTGCTCACGCGCTATCGGGAAACGGGGATCACCCGCCTGGTGGTGCTGCGCGGTGACATGCCCTCGGGGATGACGGGTTTCGGCGAGCTGCGCCACGCCAACGAACTCGTCGAACTGATCCGCCGCGAACACGGCGACCATTTCCACATCGCGGTGGCCGCCTATCCGGAAGTTCACCCGCAGGCGCCGAGTGCGCGCGCCGATCTCGAGCATTTTCGGCGTAAGGTCGAGGCCGGGGCGGACACCGCGATCACGCAGTACTTCTACAATGCAGATGCCTACTATCGCTTTCTCGAGGCCTGCCGGAGACTGGGTATCGATATCGACATCATTCCGGGCATCATGCCGGTGACGAATTTCTCCAACCTGCGGCGCTTTTCGGAGATGTGCGGCGCCGAGATCCCGCGCTGGATGTACAAACGCCTGCAGGATTTTGGCGACGATCGGGCCGCCATACAGGCCTTCGGCATCGACGTCACGACCAGGTTATGTGAGCGCTTACTAGCAGACGGAGCCCCAGGATTGCACTTCTACACGATGAATCAACACGAAGCGACCGCAGCCATCTGTGCCAATATCGGCCTCGGAACCGCAACGTGAGGCCAGCGGCTTGAGTGAGCACGGCGCTCGACCCCTGCTCCTGTTGGTCGATGACGACGAGCTCATCGTCGATGCGCTGGTCTATGCGCTCGATGGTGAGTTCGAGGTGCTGACCGCAGCCAGCCGCAATGAAGCGCTGACGATATTGCGTGAGGCGACGGACGTACCGGCGCTGGCGCTGATCGATCTCGGACTGCCGCCGCATCCCCATCGCCCGGACCAGGGTTTCGCCCTGATCGGCGAGCTGTTCGCGTTCAATCCACAGATGAAAGTCCTGGTCCTTTCGGGGCAGAGCGAGCGCGGCAACATTCAGCATGCGCTGACCCTGGGCGCGGTGGATTTCGTCGCCAAGCCGTGTGATGCAGCCCTGCTCAAGAGCCGGCTGCGCCACCAGTTGATGCTGCTCGAGGCCGAAGCACCGATTGCCGCGGCACACGGCCCGCTCGACCTGCTCGGCGGCACCAGCAGTGCCATGGCCACCCTGCGGGCGCTCATCGAACAGTTCGCCGATACACCGTTCCCGGTGCTCGTCGAAGGTGAGTCGGGCAGCGGCAAGGAACTCGTCGCCCAGTCCCTGCATCAGGCCAGCGTCCGCCGCGACCAGGCCATGCTCACCCTCAATTGCGCCGCGTTCAGGCCGGAATTGCTCGAAGCGCAGCTGTTCGGGCATGCACGGGGCGCTTATACCGGCGCCGACAAGGCGCGCGCGGGGTTTTTCGAGGAGGCGGACAAGGGCACACTGTTTCTCGACGAAGTCGGCGAGATGCCGCTCGACCTGCAGGCCAAGTTTCTGCGCGTGCTCGGAAACGGCGAATACTACCGCCTCGGTGAGACTGCCGCCCGCCGGACCGGCGCGCGCATCGTGGCGGCCACCAACCGCGATCTGCGCGAGCGCGTCCGCGCGGGAGCGTTTCGCGCCGACCTGTTCCATCGCCTCACCGTGCTGACCTTGAACGTCCCGCCGCTGCGCAGCCGCGGCGACGACTGGCGCGTTCTGCTCGAGCATTTCCAGCAGCAATACGCCGACAGTATCCGACCTTTCGAACTCACCCCCGCCGCCTGCGAGCTGCTCGCCGCCTACCCGTTTCCGGGCAACGTGCGCGAGCTGCGCAACATCGTCATCCGCCTGGGTGCCAAGTATCCCGGCGGGCGCATCGACGCGCGCCAGGTCGAAGGCGAACTCGAACTCGATTACGCCGCCCCGGCGTCAGCGTCGGCGGCCGACGAACGTGACCTCGCCGGGCGCATTCTCGCCGCCGGGTTCAGCCTCGACCAGGAGCTCGAAGGCCTCGAGCGCGCCTATATAGAAACGGCTCTGCGGCTCGGTGAGGGCAATCTCAGCAAGGCCGCGCGCCTGCTCGGTGTCAATCGCACCACGCTCTACAGCCGCCTGGCGCGTCTCGGCCTGGGTTCGCCGGGGACCGCATGACGGCCTCATCGCGCCACTCGGTCATGGCGCCCGTCGCGCCGCGGGCGCGCTGAAGGAGCCGCCATGTACGAGCGCCATTTCGGACTTACCAAGCCGCCGTTCCGGATCACGCCGGATCCCGAATTCTTCTTTCCCGGTGGCAACCGGGGCGCAGTCCTCGAAGCCCTGGTCTACGCCATTTCCCGCGGCGAGGGCATGGTCAAGGTGGTCGGCGAGGTCGGCAGCGGCAAAACCATGCTCTGCCGCATGCTCGAACGCGAGCTGCCTGACAGCGTCATCATCATCTACCTCGCCAATCCGCGCCTGTCGGCGGCGGAGATCCTGCATGCCATCGCCTTCGAGTTGAAGCTCGGCCTGGGACCCGACCATTCCCGGCTGGAGGTCATGCACGCCCTGCAGGATTTCCTTTTGGCACGCCATGCAGAGAACCGCCGGGTGGTGATGTTCGTCGAGGAGGCACAGGCCATGCCGCTCGAGTCGCTCGAGGAAATCCGCATGCTCAGTAATCTCGAGACCACGCAGGAGAAATTGCTCCAGATAGTCCTGTTTGGCCAGCCTGAACTCGACCTGACGCTCGCACGGCACGAGATCCGCCAACTGCGCGAACGTATCACTCACAGTTTCACCCTCGCACCGTTCGACCACAGTGACGTCCGCGATTATCTGCAGACGCGGGTCCGCGCCAGCGGTCATCGCGGCAATGCCTTGTTCAGTGCGCCGGCGGTGCGCGCCATCGAACATCGTTCACGCGGCCTGCTGCGGCGCATCAACGTGCTCGCCGACAAGGCTCTGCTGGCGGCCTTCGCCGACAACGCGTCCCGCGTCGAAGCCACCCACGTCAAGCGGGCAGCGCAAGACAGCGGATTTGATCGTCCCGGGCCGCGCCCGCGGACCTGGCTGGTATGGAGCCTGGGCGCGGCACTGATCGGTGCCCTGGTCGCCCTGGGCGCCGTGCTGAGCGGCGGGCGGGAGAATGTCCTGCGCGCCCCTGGTGGGGATGCCCCGCCGGCAGCAGCGTCCGATGCAACGACTATGCTGAAGGAGACGCTGCCAGCCCGGCCCGACGCAGGTGACGCGGACGCGCCGCGCCCGCCGCACCCCGTACCGCGAGTGTCGGCCGTCGATGGCCTCGTCGGCGATGATCATCTCGCGCCGCGGCTGGCCGTTCCGAAAGCGCTGGGAAGGCGCTTTGGATCAGACCTGCCGGGACTGCCTATCGAGACTGATTGAACATAGAGAAATGCTTTTAGATTAATTAGTTGTAATATGTTTCTTATCTGTTATCTTGATTATTCAAGGCGATTCTTCGCGCCGCTGCTGCAGGTTGCACCCATGACCCCACGAGCCTTGTTCGCAAGCCTCTTGCTGGCCCTCGCGACCAGCTGCGGCCAAATGCGCCCGCCGCCATTGCCGCCGCACCAGGGCCACCTCGAGGCCGACGCCCCGGCGACTTCCTCATCGAGTATTCCCGCCATCGTCCAGCAGGCACCTTTCGTGCCGCCCCCGGAAGCTGACGCGGTGAGTGAACGCTATACGGTGGTGGTCAACGATGTACCGGTGCGCGAGCTCCTGTTCGCCTTGGCGCGTGACGCCGAGCTCAATATCGATATCGGCAGCGCGGTCGAGGGACGCGTGACGCTCAATGCCATCGATCAGACCCTGCCCCAGATCCTCGAGCGGATCTCCCGCCAGGTCGATGTGCGCTATTCGATGACCGATGATACTGTCGTCATCGAGCCCGATGCGCCCTACTTCCGCACCTACGAGGTAGGCTATGTGAATCTCTCGCGCGACGCCGATACCACGGTCAATGTCGCGACCCGGGTCGCGACCACGGGTGAGGGCGGCGCGGCCAGCGCCGGCAGCGGTGGCGGTGGTATCGACGGTGGTGGTGGCGCGGGTGGCGGCGGTAATAATTCCTCATCGACCCGGCTGACCTCGCACTCCTACAACCGCTTCTGGGAAACGCTCAACGCCAATATTCTCGCTCTGCTCGGAGAAACCGACAATCGTGGCGGTAGCGTTTCCGATCGCGTCATCCTCAACGCCGAGGCCGGCATGCTCTCGATCAAGGCCAGCGCACGGGAACATGAAATGCTCGAACAGTTCATCGACAAGGTGCTGCTCAATGCACGCCGACAGGTCCTGATCGAGGCCACCATTGTCGAGGTCTCGCTCAATGACAGGTACCAGGCCGGAGTGGACTGGAACCTGTTTCTGGACAGTGGCAGCAGTGGTTTCACCGTCGACCAGAATCTGCTCGGCGGCGTCAGTGAAGGCATCATAGACAGCAGTATTTCCGCCTTTACCCTTGGCTACGCCGATCCGTCGCTGGGCAACAATGCCATTTCCGCCAGCGTGCGGCTGCTGCGTGAGTTCGGCGACGCGCAGGTTCTGTCGAGCCCGCGCCTGATGGTCTTGAACAATCAAACCGCTATCCTCAAAGTGGTGGAGGAACTGGTTTATTTCACGCTCGATGTGACCAGCCGCGACGCGACACCGACGCAGCAGGGCAGTCTCGGCGTGCAAACCGAGATCCACTCCGTGCCCGTCGGCCTGGTCATGGCGGTGACTCCGCAGGTTTCGCCCAATGACGAAGTCACGCTGACCGTCCGCCCGAGCATCTCGCAGAAGATTGGTGACGCCATCGATCCCGGTCCGCGCCTGCTTCTCGCCTCGCTGCGGGAAACCACCAACGAGGACATCACCAATGCCGTGCCGATCATCCGCGTGCGGGAAATGGAATCGGTCCTCAAACTGACCGATGGCCAGATAGGTGTGCTCGGTGGTTTGATGCAGGACGACACTCGCACCGGCAACCGGCAAATCCCAGGTTTGTCCCGCCTGCCTTTGCTGGGCGATATGTTCTTCAATACCGAAGAAGTGACGAGTAACAAGACCGAACTCGTCATCTTCCTGCGCCCCGTCGTCATCGGCGACCCCAGTATCGATACGGATCTCGAACGGTATCGTCGTTTTCTCGAAGGCAATCCGCGTCCGCAGCGCCTGGGCGCGCAGTCCGGCGCCCAGACGCCGTGACCATGCCCACGAGGTAGCAGGCGATGAGCCTCTTGATGGACGCCCTGCGGCGGGCGGAAAAGGATAAGCGGGTCAAGGCGGCGCGCGGACGCGCATCGTCCCAAGAGCCTGTTCATGGCGAGGAGATCGACCGTGATGCCTTGACCGTCGAGGCAGCGCAGATCGGCTCGGAGGATGTCACCCAGCAGATCGATCCGCAGGCCGTCGCCGCGGCGACGGCACGGGCTGCACGCGAGCAGCCGGACGCCCCCGAGGCCGACGACCTGGATTTCTCCCTGGCCGATGCCGAGGCGGTGTCCGAACACGACAGCGGCGCGTTCGATCTTGCGGCGGCAGCGCCAGGCGCATCGCCGGCGGCCGGAGAACTGTCTCTCGAACCTCTCTCCCCTGACTCCGCCGGAGCGCGTTCAGGCGAGGAGGGCCCGCGTGACGACAGCGAATCCGCCGACCAGGCGTCGCAGTCGGCGACCCTCGGCGGTACCACCCGCGGTGCCGGCTTTCGGCCCGACGAAACCGCCACCATGCCCTCATCGCGTGCTCTCCAGTCGGATCTCAACGCCTACTTCGACCCGTCTCGGTCGATGGAGATCCCGCGCCCGGCGGGCCAGCCGGACCAGACCCTGGAGGATGTCGCCAGGCATACCGTCGTCGATGCCCAGACGGTGTTCGCCGCCGGCCGCCGGCCGCGCGCGAATCGGCTGTTCCTGGCCGTCGCCGTACTCGCCGTAGCCGTGGTGATCGGCATCGGTGTGGTCGCAATCTTCTACGCCCGACACAGCCCCCCCCAGCGTTTCATTCCTCCGCCGACCGTGGCCGACGGCGTCGAGCGCCAGCCGCCGCGTGAGTTGCCGGTGGTGCCGCAGGATCCGCCGGCCCCGCTGGCGGTTGAACCCATCCCGCGCATCGATACGGCGGCGGAGCCGGCCGCCGCGCCCGCGGCCATGGCCGCAGCGGCGCGCGAAACCGCGGCGGCCGCTGAAGCCTCTGCCCCCGCATCGGCGGCCAGTGCGCGCGTAGCCGCAGCGGCAGCACCGGAGGCGTCCGCTCCCGCTGCGGCGGCAACGCCCGCGGCATCGTCGCGTGACACGGCGCCGGGCGCCGTCGACGGCAAACCCGTGCCGCCCCGCACAGCATTGCCGATGCCACCGGCGACGCCCGCTGTCGACCCGGACGAGGCGATCGCCGATGTCGGCGTCGGCGAAGTCCGTATCGCCCGCGCGCAGCACGCGGCGACCGGCGCGAACTTGATGACGGCCTACGACGCCTATCGGGCAGGCGATCTGGGCGCCGCGGAAGCGCGTTATCGGGCCTTCCTGGCCGACCGTCCCGAGCACCGTGACGCCCTGCTCGGGCTCGCCGCGATCGCTATTGTCCGCGGCGATCTGGCGCAGGCCTATGCGCACTATGCCAAGGTGCTCGCGAGACACCCCGACGACGCCGTCGCGCACGCTGCGTTGTTCAATCTGACCGGTGCCGAGGGTGAAGCAGGCGCCGCGCAGCTGCGCCTGCTGCGTGACACTCACCCGGAGGCCGCCTATCTGAGTTTCGCCCTGGGCAACTGGTACGCCGGGCAGGGCCGCTGGGCCGATGCGCAGCAAGCCTACTTCGAAGCCCACGCCCGCGATGCCGACAATCCCGATTATGTGCACAACCTGGCCATCAGCCTCGATCGCATGGGCCAGGGCAAAGCGGCCCTCGAGTATTATCAGAAGGCGCTCGCACTCGCCGACGCCGGCGCCGTCGGCTTCAACCCCACGCCGCTGCTCGAGCGTATCGGTGAGCTCAGCGCGACGACGGCCCGGTAAACAGAAGGGCTGGGCTGCATGAATGCTCCGAAACGCTCGCTGCGCATTGGCGAACTGCTGGTTCAGAAAGGTGTGGTCAGCTCCGATCAGATCCGTATCGCGCTGACCGAGCAGCGCAAGAACCGCGACCATCTCGGCAAGATCCTGGTCCGCCTGGGGTTCGCCACCGAGGCCATCATCCTCGACGTCCTCG
This sequence comes from Gammaproteobacteria bacterium, assembly GCA_040904625.1. Taxonomy (GTDB): domain Bacteria; phylum Pseudomonadota; class Gammaproteobacteria; genus JACKNG01. The sequence continues at coordinate 17,254 of JBBDTC010000172.1, read as the reverse complement.
GCGGTGCACTCGGCCAGCAGAAAGCGCAACTCTCCCGAGTGGTGGTCGATTCCGAAGCCATCCGCATGATCCCGAAGGACATGGCGCGGCGCTTTCGCATTCTGCCGCTGACCTACGACGCCAACAGCAATCGCCTGACGCTGGCGATGGCCGATACCTTCAACGTCGTCGCACTCGACCAGATCGCCGCCTTGCTCGGTGGCGATGTCGAGATCGAAACATTGATGGCCGGTGAGGCGGAGATCGAGAAAGCCATCGATCAATTCTATGGTTTCGAACTTTCCGTCGACGGTATCCTGCGCGAGATCGAGACCGGCGAGATCGACTACGAAAGCCTCGATGTCGACAACGCCGAGTACAGTCAGCCCGTGGTCCGGCTGGTCAATGCCCTGCTTGCCGATGCGGTCAAACGCAATGCCTCGGATATTCATTTCGAGCCGGAGGAAGGCTTTCTGCGCTTCCGCTATCGTATCGATGGCGTGCTCCGCCAGATCCGCAGCCTGCACAAGAATTACTGGTCGGCCATCGCGGTCCGGGTGAAAGTGATGTCGGGCATGGACATCGCCGAGACGCGCGCGGCGCAGGACGGCCGCATCACGCTGACCTTGTCAGGCCGCCAGATCGACTTCCGCGTGTCGACCATTCCAACCGTGCATGGCGAGAACATCGTGCTGCGTGTCCTCGACCGCCAGAAGGGCATTGTGCCCATCGACGCGCTTGGGCTGGAAGACGAGGTGCTCATGACGCTCAAGCTCATGGTCGCCCGCCCGGAGGGTCTGCTGCTGGTAACCGGGCCGACCGGCAGCGGCAAGACCACCACGCTCTACAGCCTGCTCAATCACCTCAATACCGAAGCCGTCAACATCATGACCCTGGAGGATCCGGTCGAGTATCCGATGGGCATGATTCGCCAGACTTCGGTCAACGAAGCCGTACGCCTCGATTTCGCCAGCGGCGTGCGCTCGCTGCTGCGCCAGGACCCGGACATCATTCTGGTCGGCGAGATCCGTGACGAAGACACCGCCTCGATGGCTTTTCGCGCCGCCATGACCGGCCACCAGGTATTCTCCACCCTGCACACCAATTCCTCGCTGGGCGCGATCCCGCGCCTGTCCGACATGGGTATCAAGAGCGAGATCATGGCCGGCAACATCATCGGCATCCTCGCCCAGCGCCTGGTCCGCAAACTGCGCCCGGATTGCCGCGAAAACTATGCGCCGAGCGCCATCGAACGCCGCATCCTCGGCCTCGCCGACGATATCGACGAACAAACCATCTATCGTGTCGCCGCGGAATTTCGTCACGCCGTCCACCAGGGTTACGAAGGCCGCACCGCGCTGCTCGAAGTGTTGCGCTTCGATCGTGAGCTCGATGAGCTGATCGCCCGTGGCGCTACCTTGAACGAACTCAATAATGCCGCCGGCAAGAAAGGATTTCAGACGCTGGCCGAGGTCGCGATCAAAATGGTCATGGCCGGTGTGACTTCGCTGGACGAGGTGACACGAGTGGTCGATCTCACGGCGCGTATTCGCTGATGGAAGCCTATCGCTACAAGGCGGTCAATGCCAAAGGAAGAATGCTGCAAGGCCGCATCGACGCCGTCAACCCGGCCGATCTCGAAGTGCGTCTGAGCCGCATGGGTCTCGATCTGATCAATTTCAGCGAACTCCGACGGCACAAGAACGTCACTGGCCGCGGCATCCAGCGCCTCGACCTGATTACCTTCTGTTTCCATCTCGAGCAACTCATTCGTGCCGGTGTCCCCATCCTGGAAGGACTCGCGGACTTGCGTGACACCATCGACAACAAACGCCTGCGCGAGATCACCGCGGCGATGATCGAGTCGATCGAAGGTGGTAAGAATCTGTCGCAGGCGATGGCCGATTTCCCGGCCGTGTTCCCGCCCGTTTTCGTCAGTCTCGTGCGCGCCGGCGAGGAGAGCGGCCAACTCAACCTTATCCTGACCCGGCTGATCGAGAATCTCAAATGGCAGGACGAACAGGCGTCCTATACGAAGAAACTCCTACTCTATCCGATCATCGTCACAGTCGTGGTCACGGCTGTGCTTTTCTTCCTCATGATCTATGTCGTACCGCAGTTGATTTCATTCCTCACGACCATGGGACAGACCCTGCCCGTCCAGACCAGAATACTGATCGCGACCTCCGACTTCATGGTCGAGTTCTGGTACGTGGTGCTGTTCGTGCCGCTGCTCAGCGTCATTGCCGGCGTGATGGCATACAGAACCAACCCACGCTTCGCGGAGCGCATCGATCGCTGGATACTGAACCTGCCGTTGATCGGGCCGGTAATAAAAAAGGTCATCGTCACGCGCGTCTGTACGGTGTTTTCGATCATGTATTCCTCCGGCATCACGGTGCTCGAATGCGTGCGTAATGCCGAGAATGTCGCCGGCAACCGTGCAGTGGCGCGTGCGATACGGGAAGCCGGCCGTCAAATCGCTGATGGCGGCGGGATCAGCAAGAGTTTCGCTTCAACCAAACTGTTCCCGCCGCTGGTCATTCGGATGCTCCGGGTGGGCGAAAATACCGGTGCGCTCGAAGAGGCGCTGGACAACGTGAGTTACTTTTATGCACGCGACGTCGCGGAGTCTGTCGCACGTCTGCAGGAAATGATCATGCCCGCACTGACGGTCGTGCTGGGCGCAGTGTTGTTCTGGATCATGGCCTCGGTACTGGGACCCATTTATGATCTCTTTACTCAAATCGACTTTTAGCGAAGCCGCGATGCGCGTGCTGCTGGTCGGTGGCGAGCGTGCGATCCTCTATCTGTTCGAGGAGGGGCAGCTCGCACAGGCCTATATCTTCACGGCCGATGAAATCGGCTTCGCCGCCTTCCGCCGCGCTCTGGGTGACCTGGCGCCGGCGCCGCTGTGCGTGCTCGTCGATGTGGTCGAGGAAGAGTACCGTCAGGAAACCATTCCGCATGTCGGTGGTGCGGATCGCCGCGCCGTGATCGAGCGCAAATACGCGCGCCTGTTCCGCGGCACGCCTTACCGTACAGCGCTGTTCCAGGGCCGGGAAACCGATGAACGCCGCGATGACCGGCTGCTGTTGACGGCGATTACCCGGCCCGAATTGCTGACACCCTGGCTCGAAGCGCTGATCGAGCACAAAGTGCCCGTCGTCGGCATATATTCGCTGCCCATCCTGAGCCAGCGTTTGCTCAAACGGATTGGTGCAACCGCGCCCAACGTTCTGCTCATCAGCCTGCACAAGGCCAGCGGCCTCAGGCAGACTTTCTTCCGCGATGGCCATATCAAGATCAGCCGCCTGGCGCACATGCCGCGGCTGGGCTCCGTGCCGTTCGCAGCCCACCTGATGGGTGAACTGGAAAAGCTGCGCCGCTATCTGAACAGCCTGGCGTTCGTCGCTCAGGACAGTCCCTTGAACATCTACATCCTGAGTCATGGCGAGCTGCTCGGTGAACTCGAACAGCACTGCCAGGACAGCGACGACGAGAAGTTCTTCCTCGTCGACGTCGACGATGCCGCGCGTTCACTGGGTTTGAAAAGTGCCGGCGATTCGCATTACGCGGATGTCATTTTCACCCGGCTGCTGCTCGACGGGCCGCCGCCGCAATCCTACGCCCAGGCGGAAGAGACACAGTTCTATGCTCTGCATCGAATGCGCATTGGTTTGTCCATCGCCGGACTCGTGCTCCTGCTCGCCAGCGCCGGCTGGAGCGGGTTCAATTTTATCGAGGGCGTGATATTCAAGGAGCAGGCGCTCGATGCCGAGCAAAAGGCGGCGTTCTATCGCGAACGCTTCGAGATGGCGCGAAGCAAGTTACCGGCAACCCCGGTCGAGCCGCGCGCGATCGAGAGCGCCGTCGACATCATCGAGACCCTGCATCGCCACCGCAGTACGCCGGCACCGCTGCTGGCGCTGCTGAGCCAGGTGCTCGACGCACGGCCGGCGATCCGGCTGCAGCAGATCAGTTGGCGCAGCAGCATGTCGCCGCCAGAGGCTGTTAGCGGACAGCAGCCACCGGGCAGCGGTCTGGCGCCGCAAGGCGAGAGGGCCGCAGCACCGTTGCATTATCAGATTGCCGAACTCGACGCGCGTTTGACGCCGTTCGACGGCGATTATCGCCGGGCGATCGAGGCCATCGATGATTTCACCGCGGCTTTGGTCGCGCGGCCCGGCGTCACTGCGGTCGAGGTACTGCAATATCCGCTCGATGTACGCTCCAGTGCCAGTGTCAGCGGTTCGACGAGCGAGCTACGTGACCGCTTGAACGCCACGTTCAAGCTGAAACTCACGGTGGGAGTAAGAGATGGCTCGCAGGAAGGCTGATTGGTCGATTCTGCGTGGAACCCTGGTCGGTTTCGCGCTGTGCGTGGTTACTGCCGGCGCGATGCTGGCGTCGAGCCTGTATTTCAAGCAGCGCATGGAGCTCGAGTATCGCGGCCATCACAGCCGCTTTCGTGACGCCAGCCAGCAGTATCTGGCCGTCGACGAGGAAGAGCGCATCATCGATGAGTCCTATCCGGATTTCGTGCGGCTCTATCGCAGTGGCTTGATCGGCCGCGAGCGACGCCTCAGCTGGATCGAGGCCCTGCGCAATGCCGGGGCGGCGATTCGCATCCCCGACCTCGGCTACAAACTGGAGCCCCAGAGAGACTGGCGGCCGGATCTCGATCTCGCACTGGGCAGCTACGAGCTCAAGTCGAGTACGATGCATCTGACCCTGGGGCTGCTCCACGAAGGCGACCTGCTCGCCTTGTTGGAGCGTCTCGAGCGCGATGCGCAGGGCCAGTTCACCGTGCGCAGCTGTGAAATCCGTGCCCAGGACGGCGCGCTCACACTCGATCCGCAGGCGGTCAATATCCACGCGAACTGTGCGCTGGAATGGTTGACCTTGGGGCTGCGCGATGACCGGGAGCTCACGCTATGAAGCGCGTGCTCGCGGCAGCCGTATTCATTGCCGCCTGCCATGCCGCGAGCACGCCGGCAGTGGAGCTCGGCCGTCTGTTCCTCTCGCCGGCCGAGCGCGACGCCCTCGATCGGGCGCGCTATACGGCCGTCGCGGCGGAAGATGAAGGCGCTGCCGGCGCGACTGCGGACAATCGCCTGGAAGACTTCGAATCGGACTCGAGCACAGTCGAGCTGGATGAAACCATAGTGACCGTCGACGGTTATGTGGAGCGCTCGGACGGCCCGGCGACAGTATGGATCAACGGTACGGATTCGTATCAGGGCAATCTGGCCGAGCAAGGTGTCGACGTCCGCGGTCTGCGCCTCGAACACTCGCGGGTACACTTGCCGCGGCCGGGGGATGCGCCACCGCTGCTGCTCAAGCCCGGGCAGTCCTACGACCCGCAGACCACACGCATCACCGATGCTTACGAACGTCGCGCGGAGGATCGCGTGCCGGATTGATTGTTCTTGGGGTTCGCAGGACGCGAACCCGGGCACTCCAGGGAGGATACGCCCATGTCTACCACAACCGTTCCGTCGCCCGCCGCGGTGCGCGGCATCGCCGCGATCGCCTGTTTACTGGCCATTGCGACCGCCGCTGCTTTGATTGTCGTTTCGCGCCACGCGCCAGCCCCGCGCAGCGCAGCGGATGCGACGACACGGCAGGTACTGGCCGAAGCCCGCGAAGCTTTGCTTGGCTATGCCGCAGCCTATCCCGATCGTGTCAATGCGGATTTCGGCCCCGGTTACCTGCCCTGTCCGGCCACTGATCTCCGTGGCATCGCCGGGCCGGCCTGCGCGCTGGCCAGTGGCACGACGTTCGGCCGCCTGCCCTGGCACACGCTGCGCACCAACGATTTGCGGGACGGCGCCGGCGAGGGCCTGTGGTATGCCATCTCTGCCAGCCACCGCAACAATCCCAAGCGCGAACCGCTGAACGGCGCGACCAGTCCGACACTGTTCGTCGACGGACGAGCGGCCGTCGCCGTGATCATCGCGCCGGGTGAGGCCCTGCCACATCAACGCCATCGCTGGCAGCTGCCGGACGCGCCCGGGCAGTTCCTGGAAGGGGCGAATGCCGACGCCGACGCCGCGCGCTTCGGTCATTCGGCCGTCGGCAATGACCGCCTGGCGGTGATCGATGCGGCTGCACACGAGGAGATCCTGACCGCGCGGGTGATGGCCGATCTGGCCGCGTATCTGCGCGCTTACGCCGCTGCCCACGGCGGACACTATCCGTGGTTGGTGCCGCCGTCCGACGAGGTGCTCGCGGCACCCGGCGTGACCGGCGTACGGGCCGGATGGCTGCCCGTGCATGCCACGGCCCTCGGCGCCGATGCGCCTTACGCATTTGCACTGGCGCCGGAGTGGGCACTGACTGGACTGGACGTGGATGGCGATTCGAACCTCGATCTGGTGCCGCCGGATTGTCTGCAGCAGATGCCCTGCCGGACGGCCTCCGGCGCGATCGTCGCGATCAGTGGGCAGGCGCGGTGCCTGTGGTGGGCTGCCGCGAACGCCACACGCCCGCCGCGCGATTACGCCCGCTGTGAAGTCTCGGCGCAGGCGGAGGTGGAGGGGCGGCGCTTCGACTATCGGATGCATTTCGCGGTGGTCGATGATGACGGTGACGTCGAAATCGATGGGCCATCCGCGCAGCGGCGGCGTACCCGGCAGCTGCTCGTGACCCGTCTCGGCGGGCACGCCGAGGATCCCGAACTCGATCTCGCCATCACGCTGGAGGTCAGTGCGGCGAGCGGCCGGCGCACGCGCGTCCAGCTGGGTCTGACGCCGGCGACGACCGGCCATTTCCGTCTGCCGGATTTGCCTTACGCGATGGATGCCGACGCGCAGGAACTGCCATCCTGGCTGGTGCGCAACGGCTGGCACCGTACTATCGCCGTAGCGCACGCGGCATGCACTTCGGCGCAGCCCTGTCTGAGCGCGCAATTCGACGCACCGCCGGCCACCCACACGGCTCGCGCGGTGCTCGTCGCGCCGGCTGCGCAGTCCGCCGCGCCCACGCCCGAACCGCATGGCTTGCTGCGTTTCACGCCGGACAACCGCGCGGCCCTGACGCGGCCGGAGCGAGGGTTCGTCGGCAGGAACGGCAACGCCGGGTCTGGCGATCGCATCGTCCTGGTCGAGTCGGCGCCATGACGAGGATCGTTCAGCATCCGGGCGGCTTCACGCTGATCGAACTCGCGCTGGTACTGGCCATTCTGGGCAGCATAACGCTTGCCGCACTGGGCCCGCTCGGCGCGCATATCGAGATGCGCGCCCGGCGCAGCACCAGCGAGACGCTCGATGCCGCCATCGAGGCGCTGTACGGCTTCGCTCTGATGCACGGTCGTCTGCCCTGTCCCGACCTGTCGAGCGATGCCGATGGGCACGAAGACCGTCGCGGCGAGCGCGCCTGCATGGTCGACGACGGCTTGCTGCCCGGCGCCGACCTCGGCATCGATGCGCGCGACGCCTGGCGCCGGCCGCTGCGTTACCACGTCACCGCAGCGCTGGAGGCGGAAGCTCCCGGACCCAATTTCGCTGCAGCCGATGACGGCGTATGCCGCGCCAATGATGGCGATTTGGATCTGTGCGAACGCGGCGTCATCGTAATCGTTACGCGCGGCGACGACCCGCGCTCCAGCGCCATCGAGAACAAGGCGCTGTTCGTCCTTGCCAACAGTGTGCCCGCCGTGGTCCTCTCGCACGGCGCTAACGGTGCGCAGGCGGCGCTGGCAGCGTCGTACGACGAGGCCGAAAATGCCGATGGCGATCACCGCTTCGTGGCCCGCGATTACAGCGCGGGTGATCGCGCCTGCAGCGATGATGACGGCGACGCTGTGCCGCTATGCCCTTTCGACGACCTGCTGCGCTGGGTCTCGCCCACGGTCCTGGCCAGCCGCCTGGTTCGCGGCGGTCGCTTGCCCTGAACGCCTGCGGTGCCTGGGCGAAATGCGCGGCGTTCGCAGCAGCCCATCAGTTCCCGCGCCCAACGGCCGCTGCGCCGGGCCCGTCGCCGCTGTAGTGCACGGAGAAACGCACCGCCCCGTCGCGATTCTCGGCCAGACGAACGCTGCATCCGGCGAGCTCGGCTTGACGCGCAGCCTGAAACAGGCCTATGCCGTGGCCGCTCAGGGAATCAACGGGGGCATGGAACAAACGGCGCACGACGTCGGCCGGAATGGCCTGGCCGTCGTCACTGACGGTACACACCACCCCGCTGTGGTCGGCCGTCAAACCGACATGGATCGCCTGCGCCTGGGCCGCCGCGACCTTGTGTCGGGCATTGTCCAGAAAGTTGTCGACGATGCTGTCGAAGCAATCGCGCGGCAGCAGACGCTCGGGCTGGTCGAGCCGCGCTTCGAGCGCGATGGTCTTGTCACCGACGTGCTCGTGCAGCGTCTGCCACCATGCCGCGGCCGTGATGTATTCGGTTTGTGGCAGCGTCGGGCGTTCGAGTTTGTCCAGCGCCCGGTGCAGCCGGCGCGCAATATCGGGCAGGCGGCGCTTGAGCAGACTGAAGCCGCGCTGTTCCTGCGCCGGTGTCGCCGCCGTCCCGAGCGCGCCGGCCAGGGTGTCGAGAGACTGCAGGAGATTCTTGATGTCATGGGTGAGCCGGGCGCCTGTTGCATAGATTGCGCGCAGATGGGCTTCGTCCGCTTCCTTGTTCTCGCGCAGCTTGGCGACATAGAAATGACCGAGGACCTGGATCAGCAGATGGCAGTGGGCGAGCAGTGCTGCGCTGAAGCCGCGCTCGGCAAAAAGCGTTACCGTGATAGCGTCACCGGCCACACCGAGGTGGTGGCGCGATCGCGTGCCGACCATGCCGGTGGCGTGTGAGGTGCGCCATTCGACGCCGGCAATCCAGGGGATCTCGTTCAACAGATCGATGGCGGCTTCGAGAAAATCCTGCGCGTCGTCGCGCTGTGCGGCCAGGTTGGCGATGTTACCCAGCCATGCTTCGAACGGCGTGCCGATGTTCAGCACCGACTTCTCCCACATCGCCACCAGGCCGACGCCGCCGCTGCCGGGAGCCGTCAGCCAACTCAGCAACAACAGCAGCGCGCCGAGCACCATGAGCGTGCCGACCAGAGCAATCGGATAATCGATGCCGGTTCGTACGCTGATCAGCACACTCAGCACCGCGAGCAGTGCGGTCAGCAGAGCGAAGGTGATGCCGCGAAAGAAGTCGACCGGGAATGGTTCGCGCGGGGGCACGGTGATGGGCGGGATTGCGTAGAGTACGAACGGCAACAGATAGAGGCCGATCTGGAACGGTCGCGCGATGGCCGGCGCGAGCGCGCCGCCGAGGAACAGTTCGGCTGTGCACGAGATCAGCAATTCGGCGACGAGGAAGGCGAGCGACAGCAGATAGACATAGCGCTCCTGACGGGTACTGAACGAGCGCCCCGCGACCAGGCCGATGAGGATCACCAGCCAGGCAAAGAGTGTCCACCAGCCGAGCGTCACCAAGGCCACCACCACCAGCAGCACGATCAGAACCACGGCGCGCGGGCGCAGCCGCTGGTCCTTCTGCCAGATCGGTTGCCACAGGAAGAACAGCCCGAGGTGGGTGGTCAGCAGGGCTCGCGACAAGCCATCGGTGAGGCCCGCATCGATCGCCGCATGCAGCACCAGCAGCATCGACGCGAGCAGCCAGTGTTCGCGCCGCCGGTCGGTCAGCAGCTGCATGCCGGGAGCGGTTGACGGCGAATCCTGGGAGGGTGCTACGGGTTCGATCATGGTGCGGCAGAGGGTTCCTGGGCGGTTCCCGGCTCGGGATAGGCCAGTGTCGGTGCGGGCGCGCGCGTCGCCTGCCGTTATAGTAGCCGCTGAATCGAAACAGGTGCTGCGGGTAACTCCAGCCATGTCCAGGGCTTTGCTCAGTATTGCGCGTTTCACCCTGCTCGAGGGCCGGCGTTCGCGCCTGCCGTGGATCGCCCTCGGCCTCATCGGATGCGCCTTCGTCGCCGCCGAATTCAGTGCCGCCTTGGCCATCACCGACAGCAGCTCGTTCCGCATCGGGGTGTACGCGGCGCTCGTGCGTACAGGCCTGGTGGTGCTGCTGGTGCTGTTCGTGGCGACCTGCGTGGTGCGTGAGCTGAGCGATCGCATGCTCGATCTCACCCTGGCCCGGCCGGTGCCGCGAGCGAGCTGGTACCTGGGGCGCCTGAGCGGATTCTGCGCGATCGCGCTGGTGCTCGCTCTGTTCGCGGCAGTGCCGCTGCTGGCGATGGTCGAGTACGCCCGGGTGCTCGCCTGGGCGGTGGCGCTCGCTGCCGAGTTGGCTTTGCTCGGCGCGGTGTGTCTGACCGCGACGGTCACGCTCCGCCAGGTCGTGCCGGCGGTGTTGGTGAGCGGGGCTTTCTATGTACTCGCTCGCGCCATCGACGCCATCGTACTCATGAGCCAAGGCCCGACCGTCGTTCCGGATGCCTGGTCGACGCAGGTCATCAGCGAGTTGCTCGCCTTGATTGCACTGCTCATGCCGCCGCTCGATCGGATCGCCGCGACGAGCTGGCTGCTCGGCTCCTCGGCGCTTCCTCCAGCCGGAGCGCTTGCAGCCGAAGTGCTGATCTTCAGCGTCCTGGTGGTCGCGGTCGGTTTGTTCGATCTCTACCGGGTCGACGACTGAATGGGTGCCGCCGAACGCCCGGTGACGGCAGTACCGCGTGCGGTGATGGTGCTGTTGGCGTTGGCCCTGGCGGCGCAGATCACTATCGGCAGTGTACGTGAAGGGCCGGCCACGGCAGTCAGTACGCTGCCATGGCCACCGTCGGTGCCGACGCTGCGCGTCGTCGCGCTCGGTGAGGAAGCGGTGTTGGCGCGGCTGATCATGCTCTGGCTGCAGGCCTTCGATTACCAGCCGGGCGTCAGTATCCCCTTCCACGCCCTCGACTATGGGCGGCTCGAAGCCTGGCTCGAGCGCGCGCTCACGCTCGATCCGGGCTTTCAATACCCGCTGCTGGCCGCCGTACGCTTGTACGGCGACGTGGCCGATGCCGACAGGCAGCGCCGCATGATTGCCTTCGTGCGGCGGCATTTCGTGGCCGATCCGCAGCAGCGCTGGCAGTGGATGGCGCACGCCGTCTACCTGGCCAAGCATCGCCTGGGCGATCTGGAACTCGCCCTGGCCCTGGCCGAAGAACTCGCCGCGGCTCCGCCCGACCCGGCGATCCCGTCCTGGGCGCGGCAGATGCACATATTCGTCCGCGAAGACATGGGCGAGATAGAAAGCGCCAAGGTCCTGCTCGGTGGCCTGCTGGAGAGCGGCGAGATCACCGATCCGCACGAACGCTGGTTCCTGTCCCAGCGTCTGCATGAACTCGAGGCGCGCAGTGATGACGCCGGCACTCAGGGCAAGCCGTCATCCCGTGCCGCGTCAGCGGACATCGAATAACTCGAGGCGCCGCCGAAGCTGACGATGCCGTCCCAATCGGGCGGGACCTCGTGATGTGCCATGCGCTCGAGCATGACATCGTAGTAGCGCCCGCTCGCTTGATCGGAGCGCAGCGCATCGAAACACTGCCGGGCAGCGTCCCAGTCGCCGGCATAGTAGGCCGCGAGCCCGGCGGCATGTGTTCGCAGCATGGCGTGTTCGCCGCGGCCGTCGGCGAGTGGTTGATAGATCCGCTGCGGCGCCGCTTTACCCTTGACCCGAACGTAGTCGATTTCACGGTAGGACTGCGCCGGGCAGGCAGCCCGGGTCGCTGCGCTGACGAGGATGTCGACGGCGTAAAAGCGGGTCAGCGCTTCGAGCCGTGCGGCGAGGTTCACCGCATCGCCGATCACGGTATAGGCGATACGGTAACGCGAGCCCATGTTGCCGACATTCATCGTCCCGCTGGCGATGCCGATACCGGCATCGATCGACGGCCAGCCGCGCGCAATGAATGCCGACCGCACACTGATCATGCGCCGCTGCATGGCCAAGGCCGCATCGATCGCGCGTGCGGCATGGTCGTCCTGGGGCATCGGGGCGCCCCAAAAGGCCATGATGGCATCGCCGATATACTTGTCGATGGTCGCGCCGTGTTCGTGCAGGACGTCGGTCATGGCGGTAAGGTAGTGGTTCAGCAACAGCGCGAGTTCGCGTGCTTCGAGTTTTTCGGCGATGCTCGTAAAGCGCTTGATGTCGCAGAACAGCACGGTCAGTTCGCGCGCTTCGCCGGCCATCGAGAACGCTTCCGGGCGGCGGCTGATTTTCCGCACCACCGCTGGCGGCACGTACTGGCCGAAGGCAGCCATGAGCTTCTGGCGCTCGTGGGTCTCGACGAAGTACGACGACAGGACGTTTACCGAGAACAACACCAGTATCGTCAGCAAGCTGTACTCGAGCGGCACCAGGGACGGCGGCACGGGGAAAGCCCAGGCGATGTAGAACGGCGGCGCCATCGCCAGCAGCGTCACCAGAGAGGCGCCCACCGGCGGCAAGGCCGGCAGCACCAGAGCGAGAATGAGACCGAGCCCGAGAAAGGTCAGCACGTCAGCATGGGTGAACGCCGCCGGCAGCCGACCATCGAGCAAGGCCCGCAGCATCTGCAGGTTCAGCATCGGCGGGCCGCCGTCGCTCAGGGTGGTGAAATCGACCATGCCCAGGGCATGACCTGCGAACAGGACGAACACCGTCAAGATGAGCAGGGATTGCATCCAGTCGGTACCGGTCGGCAAAGAGAATCGCATCAGTTCTAGGGCCGCCGGTCAGACAGTGAATGCAGCCACGAATCTATCCCAGCAGGGTGTTCCGTAAAAGCCGTCGAGGTTCCCGGCTGCGGGTATCGTTGGCGATGAGATCCCGACACTGCCCGTCGAGAACTCGACAGGTCGATTCGGTTCGCCAGGCCTGCAACGACTGGCTTCGGGTCTAAGAATCATAAAATCAGACACTTGCCGAAATGGCACGGAGAATGCAAGGAAGCACCCACAAAACCGTCGTCCCCAAGAGGATCGGACCATGCCCAATCTACGCCGCCAAAGCGGTTTCACCCTGGTCGAGATGGCCATCGTACTCGTCATCATCGGGCTGTTGCTCGGTGGCATCCTGAAAGGCCAGGAACTCATCACCAGCGCGCGTGTGCGCAACATCGCCGATCAGAACAGCGGTGTGCAGGCGGCCTACTACGGCTTCATCGATCGCTACCGTCAGGTGCCTGGCGACTGGAGCCAGGCCAACGCCGTCAATGCCATCCCGGGCGTTACGACCGGCGGTAACGCCAACGGGCGGCTCGACGAGTTCAACACCGTCTGGACCGAGCCGCTGGCCTTGTGGGAGCACCTGTCCAAGGCACGCTTCATCCAGGGCAATTACAGCGGCGAGGACAGGAAACCCAGCCAGGATGATGTCAACTTGGCCCCGCGCAATGCCTTCAACGGCTTCCTCATGCTCTACCAGAGTTCCGACTACTACGATCAGAGCGGCGGCACGCCGACCCAACAGCTCAATCTCGTGCTCGGCGCCGGCATTCCGGTCAACGTCCTCGCCGAACTCGATCGCAAGATCGACGACGGCCTGCCGGGCTCCGGCGTACTGCGGCATGCACTGACAATCGGCGGCACCTTCGAGGAAATTTCGCATTCGAGTGCGGATTGCGTCAACGAAACCACATCGCCGCCGATATGGGATATCGCCACCAATCAGCAACTCTGCAACGCGGTCTATATCTACTGAAGCACACGCGGCACGCGGTCGATTTGCGCGCACGGCGGTAGTCGCGATGACCGGAGCACTGCTCGAGTTCACCGCTGTCAGCAAGCGCTTCGGCGCCCGTAACGTGCTTGATGAGGTGAGCCTGGAGGTGGCGCGCGGCGAGGCGCTCGGCCTGATCGGTCTCAACGGCGCCGGCAAGACCACGTTGATCCGCGGCCTGCTCGATCTCGGCCGCATCGACAGCGGCCATATCAACATCGCCGGCCGCGCGCATACCGCGCCGGCCGCACGCGCTCAACTGGCCTATCTGCCCGAGCGCTTCAATCCGCCCTGGTTCGCCACCGGTCTCGAGCTGCTGCGCCACCTGACGGCCTTGCATGGCGGCCGTTTCGATGCCGCGGCGGCTGTGGCCGAAGCCGCCGCCCTCGATCTGGACGATGAGACGCTGGCGCGCCCGGCGCGCGAGTATTCCAAGGGCATGGCGCAGAAGCTCGGGCTGATCGCGGCCATCCTGCCGGGCTGCCCGCTGCTGATCCTCGACGAGCCCATGAGTGGCCTCGATCCCAAGGCGCGCGCGTTGGTCAAGCAACGCCTGCTGGCGCTGCGCGCTGCCGGTATCACTCTCTTCTTCAGTACCCACCTGCTGGCCGACGTCGAGACGCTGTGCGACCGCGTTGCCATCCTCCATGCCGGGCGCATCGTCTGGCAGGGTACGCCCGCGGCTTTGACCACCGATTTTGCCGCCGCCGATCTGGAAACGGCGTTTTTCGCCGCCATCGACGGCGCTGCATAAAGATCACGCTCTCCACGCCGCTAGTTCCAGTGCCGCCCATGCCGCGGCCGCCTCGAACGCTATCTGCACGCTTTTTGGCGTCGACGACACCCACAGCAGAGTACAATCCATGATCGAGCTTCACCCTGAACATGCGCGCGCGGTGCTCGCGGAACTGCTGGTCGGTGTGGTCATGCTCGATCGGCGCGATCGCGTGGTGTGGCTCAACGCGCATGCCACTCGCCTGCTCGAGGTCGCGCTCGAGGATATCATGGGCCGCAAGGTCGAAAGCCTGCCCATTCCCTATGCAGTTCCCGCCCCGCCCGGTGAGCCGCAGCGGATCAATGTGCGCGGCGCCCTGGTCGGCACGACGCAGTACTACAGCCATGCCAATGGCAGCGGCACTGTCGTCACGTTCTACGAGCGCGACCATGCATTCGCCAGCCATCTCGCGGCGCTGGTCTCGGGTGCTGCCACGAGCGGTATCCTCAATGCCGCGGCCATCAAGGCGCGGCTCGAAGGCGAAGTGTCGCGCAGTCGGCGCTATGCCAATCCGCTGTCCTGCCTCACGGTGTGGCTGCCAGCCGGCGCCACGACGTGCGACCCGGGCGCGCTTGCTCATGCATTGAAAGAGCAGCTGCGCTGGGTCGATTTGCTCGGCTGCTGGGCGGAAGACATCCTGCTCGTGATTCTGCCGGAGACGGCCGAACAGGCGGCTGCAAGCCTGACCGACAAGCTCCGCGACGTCGCGGCGACTGGGGCTGCCACCGCATCGCTCGAGATCGGGCATACCGCCTGGCGACGCGGCGACAACGCCGAGCGCATGGTGCGCCGGGCACTGGCCAGTGGGCGGGCGTCGATTGGCCCGGCCCGGCGCTCAGGCCGGCGCGACTGAATGTTCGATTATCTCGAAATCGTGGGTAATGGCGACCGTGTCACGCAGCATGATTGTCGCCGAGCAGTATTTCTCCGCCGACAGGGCAATCGCGCGCTCCACCGCGGCCGGTTTGAGCGCCGTACCTTCGACCACGAAATGGATATGGATGCGCGTGAAAACTTTCGGCGGCTCCGGCGCGCGTTCTGCATTCAGTTCGACCCGGCAGTCCACTACCGCCTGACGGGATTTCCGCAGCATCGAGACCACGTCGAACGCGGTGCAGGCGCCGAGCCCGGTGAGCAGCAGTTCCATCGGCCGCGGCCCCATGTTGCGCCCGCCTGCCTCCGGCGGCCCGTCGATGACCAGCGCATGGCCGCTGCCTGTCTCGCCGACGAACATCGCTCCGTCGACCCAGCGTATCGTTGCATTCATGATGCTCTCTCTGCCTTGGCTCAAGCCACGTTCAGCGCATGAAGTGCGGAATAATCTGGTTTCATTCCCGCAATCTATTAGTATCTTATTAGAAATGTCTTTAGTATTTCCGCGCACCGGCGAGAAACCGCAGACCCTGCACGACAGGACCTCGTCGGCCGTTTACGGCAGAGAGGGAATCACCATGAGCGTCGTACGGCCCGTCCAGATTCACCATGACGAGGCGATCCAGAAATTCCTGGAGCATTGCCATCGTCGCCAATTCACGGCCAAGAGCACGATCATCCGCCAGGGCGATCCATCCCACGACCTGTTCTACATCGTCAAGGGTTCGGTGACCGTCCTGCTCGAAGACGACGAAGGCCGCGAACTCGTGCTGGCTTATCTGAACCCCGGCGATTTCTTCGGCGAAATCGGCTTGTTCAACGAACACGTCAATCGCAGCGCCCTGGTGCGCGCGAAAACCACCTGCGATGTCGCCACGATCAGCTACGAACGCTTGAAAAGCATGTCGAGCATCTTTCCCGATCTGCTGTTCGCGATCTCGTCACAGCTCGCCAACCGGTTGCGCAAGATGAACCGTAAGATTGGCGATCTGGCCTTCATGGACGTCTCCGGACGCGTCGCCCGCGCCCTGCTCGACCTGTGCAAGGAGCCGGATGCCATGACCCATCCGGACGGCATGCAGATCCGTGTCACCCGCCAGGAACTCGGCCGCATCGTCGGCTGCTCGCGCGAGATGGTCGGGCGCGTCCTGAAGAGCCTCGAGGAGCAGCACCTCATCAGTGTCAGCGGCAAGACCATCGTCGTCTTCGGCGTACGCTAGCCCCCTCGGCCGCCACTCAATTACCTGGGCGCCCCTTGCCGATGCCGATCGAACGGCCCAGCCAGGCCGGCCGCGGCAGCACGGCCTGCGCTTCCATCAGCGCCCGGTAATTGGCCGCAATGGCTTCCGGAAACGGACAGCTGCGCCGCGCCGCCGTATCGAAACTGATGGCCATCGTCTCCTGCGTCGCCAGCAAATCCTGCTCCCGATAGAGTTCCTGGTAGATGTGCGCACGCTTCGCATCGCAGTCGACGATGCGCGTCTCCACCCGCAACACATCGTCCAGCATCGCCTCGCGCTGATAGGTGATGTGCGCCTCGAGCGCGACCGTCGAATGGCCCTCGCGCTCGATGTAGGCGAGATCCATGCCGACCCGCGCCTTGTAGGCGTCGATGCCAGTCTCGAAGGCGACCAGATAGTAGGCCACGTTCATGTGCCCGTTGTAGTCAAGCCAGTCGGGTAACACCGTGACTTCACTGGTCACGATGCCGTTCGGCGGAGGTGCAGCTGCGCTCATGTTTACGAAGGAATCCGGAAGGAAAACAGCCATTGTAGAAGACTCGGCGCGGCCTGCTGACCTTGACACTGCCGCCCCCGGCCACCATGATCGCGCGTCTTCGCGCCCAGGGGGCGGTGCCGCACGGTATCCCCGGCACCCCCGTGCGCCTTTCGTCTCAGGCTATGTAGCTCAGTTGGTTAGAGCGCGGCACTCATAATGCTGAGGTCGGTGGTTCAAGTCCACCCATAGCCACCA
>JBBDTC010000171.1:0-5495 GCA_040904625.1 Gammaproteobacteria bacterium | reverse complement strand
CCTCAGCGCACGACGGTCTGCTTGACTTCCTCGGTGCCGGGGTAGTTGGGGAAATTGAGTTCCAGCACCCGGGTGGCGTCGGCGGCCAGCTCGTCGAGTTCGAGCACCTTGTAGGATTTGGCCAACAGCATCAAGGCCTCCGGCATCGCCGGCGTCTGCTGGTAATTCTCGACGACATAGCGCGCCCGGTTGGCGGCCGCGACGAACGCGCCCCGGCGCATGTAGTAATTGGCGACGTTGACTTCATGCTGGGCGAGGATGTTGCGCAGGTGGCGCATGCGCTGCTGCGCGTCCTCGACGTAGACACTCTGCGGGAAACGCTTGATGAGCTCGCTGAAGTCGTTGAACGATTCCAGCGACACCCCGGGATCGCGCTGCGAGGGATCCTTGGGCAGGTAGCGCTCGGTCAGGCCATAGCCGCGGCCGAAATTGACCAGCCCGCGCAGGTAGTAGGCGTAAGCCATGTGCGGGTGCGAAGGATAGAGTTTGATGAAGCGATCGAGAGTCGCGATGGCCTGCGCCGGATCGTCGGTGCGGTAATAGCAATACGCCAGTTCGAGCTGTGACTGCTGGGTGTAGACGCCGAAGGGATAGCGCGCCTGGAGTTTTTCGTAGTAGTCGATGGCACCGGTACAGGAACCGGAATCGAGACGATCCTTGGCTGCCTGGTAGAGACGCTCTTCAGGCCATTTCGACGCTTCCTTGTCGCGGTCGGACTGGCTCTGGAAATAGCCGCAGCCGGCCATGCTCGCGACCAGGGCGAGACACGCGACGCGCAACAGCATACGTTCGAGGACTGACTTCATGTAACGTTGGGTCTCCCGCACGGGCCGGATGGTCGTGGGCAACTCGCATCTTAGCGCACGCGCCGGAAGTGCGACAATCACGATGCCCCGCCGGAGCCCGCCACAGCCGATGACCGACGCACATTCCGAACGCCATGATCTGACCGTCCCGGCCGAACTCGAGGGCCTGAGATTCGATCAAGCCCTGGCCCGACTCCTGTCGCAGCATTCGCGGAGCCGGATCAAGACCTGGATCGAGGACGGCCAGGCCGTGCTCAATGGCAGGCCTGCGCGGCCGCGGGCGCCGGTTCAGGCCGGCGATCGGGTGCAGGTCGAGGCCCACTGGCCGGCCGCTGAAGCCCTGCAGGCGCAGCCGGTACCGTTCACGCTCCGCTACGCTGACGAGGACGTACTGGTCATCGACAAGCCAGCCGGCGTCGTCGTCCATCCCGGTGCCGGCAACCGCGATGCGACCCTGATCAACGGGCTGCTCGCGCGCTTTCCCGAACTCGCCCAACTGCCGCGAGCAGGCCTCATTCATCGCATCGACAAGGACACCTCGGGCCTGCTCCTCGTCGCCCGCCGCCCGACCAGCTTCCAGGCGCTGATCCGCGCCATGGCCGCACGCCGCATCACGCGGGTTTACGAGGCGATCGTGACTGGTGTGCTGGTTGCCGGCGGCACCATCGATGCGCCGATCGGCCGCGATCCCCAGCAGCGCACGCGCATGCGGGTGACGCCCAACGGCCGCACGGCCGTGACGCATTATCGCGTCCTGCAGCGCTATCGCGCCCACACCCACATCGAAGTGCGGCTGGAAACCGGCCGCACCCACCAGATCCGGGTCCACATGGCCTGGCAGGGCCATGCGCTGGTCGGCGACCCGCGCTACGCCGGCCGCCCGCGGCCGCCACGCGGCGCAAGCCACGCACTGCAGACGGCGCTGACGGGTTTCTCCCGCCAGGCATTGCATGCGGCGGCATTGGGCTTCACGCATCCCGTCAGCGGCGAACCCATCGCGGTCGAAGCGCCGCGGCCGGCGGATCTCGATGCGCTCATGGCAGCGCTCACAGCCGACGCCGAGTCCGCGGCGTGAAGCGTCCCGAGGCGTCGGTCGGGCTGCGCATCATCACCCCCGAATGGCCGGCGCCGGCGACGGTCCGCGCGGCTTTCACCACTCGCCACGGCGGTCTCAGCCGCGGGCCGTGGCGCAGCTTCAACCTCGCCGCTCATGTCGACGACGACCCGCGCGCGGTGGCCGGCAATCGGGCCTTGCTGCAATCGACGCTCGGCCTGACCAGGCCGCCGTGCTGGCTCGCGCAGCAACACGGCGCGACCGTCGCCCGCTTCGACGCACCGCCGGCCGCGGCACCGGTGGCTGATGCCGCCATCACCCGGCAACCGAATCTGGCCTGCGCAGTGCTGGTTGCCGATTGTGTGCCCGTCCTGTTGTGTGCCCGCGACGGCAGCGAAGTCGCTGCAGTCCATGCCGGCTGGCGTGGTCTCGACGCCGGCATCGTGGCGCGCGCGGTGGCATCTTTTCACCTCCCGGCGGCGGCCCTGCACGCCTGGATCGGCCCCTGTATCGGCACCGCCGCCTACCGCGTGGGCAGTGAACTCGTCACCCGCTTCACGTCCCGTGACGCGGCGGCTGCAGCCTGTTTCCATCGCATCGAAGCGCATTGGCATCTGGATCTCCAGGCCCTCGCCCGACAGCAGCTGGCCGCTGCCGGCGTCGGCGCGATAGCGGCCTTGTCACGCTGCGTGTTCGACGACGCTGACGATTTCTTCTCGTTCCGCCGCGACCGCACGACTGGACGCATGGCGGCCATGATCTGGGTCAACCGCGCGGCGGGCGAAACGGGGCGGGATATCACGAAACCTTGATTTGCCGGCTCGGCGGCCCCATCTCGCAGTCATCGCCGATTCATCACGCCATAGAGGTGTTGCCGCATGCGCGCAGACAAAATGACCCATAAATTCCAACAGGCTCTGGCCGAGGCGCAGAGCCTCGCGCTCGGACTCGATCATCAATTCATCGAACCCTTGCACCTGATGAGTGCACTGCTCGATCAGGAAGGCAGTACAGTACGTCAGGTCCTGCAGAACACCGGCGTGAATGTCGCCCGCCTGCGCTCGCAGCTCGGACGCGCCCTGGAACGCCTGCCCAAGGTCTCCGGCAACGCCGGCGACGTCCATCCGTCCAATGCCCTGATCAAGCTCCTCAACCTCACCGACAAGCTCGCCCAGGAACGCCAGGATGCCTATATCGCGAGCGAGCTGTTCGTGATCGCAGCGTTCCAGGACCAGGGCGAGCTGTCCAAACTGCTGCGTGAACAGGGGGCCGACGAGAAGCGCGTGCGCGAAGCCATCGATGAATTGCGCGGCGGCGAGAATGTCGGTGACCCCAATGCGGAAGAGAATCGCCAGGCGCTCGAGAAGTACACCATCGATCTGACCGAGCGCGCAGAGCAGGGCAAGCTCGATCCGGTCATCGGCCGCGACGAGGAGATCCGGCGCACCATCCAGGTTCTGCAGCGTCGCACCAAGAACAACCCGGTGCTGATCGGCGAACCCGGCGTCGGTAAGACGGCGATCGTCGAAGGCCTCGCCCAGCGCATCGTCAACCGCGAAGTTCCCGAAGGCCTCAAGAACCGCCGCGTCCTGTCGCTCGACATGGGCGGGCTGATCGCCGGCGCCAAATTCCGCGGCGAGTTCGAGGAACGCCTCAAGGCGGTGCTGAGCGATCTCTCCAAACAGGGCGGCGAGGTGATCCTGTTCATCGACGAACTCCACACCATGGTCGGCGCCGGCAAGGCCGAAGGCGCCATGGATGCGGGCAACATGCTGAAACCGGCGTTGGCCCGCGGCGAGCTGCACTGCATCGGCGCCACGACGCTCGACGAATACCGCCAGCACATCGAGAAGGACGCAGCGCTGGAGCGACGCTTCCAGAAGGTACTGGTCGACGAACCCTCGATCGAGGACAGCATTGCCATCCTGCGCGGTCTGAAGGAGCGCTACGCCGTCCATCACGGCGTCGAGATCACCGATCCGGCCATCATCGCCGCGGCCAATCTCTCGCACCGCTACATCACCGATCGCCAGCTGCCGGATAAAGCCATCGATTTGATCGACGAAGCGGCCAGCCGCATCAGCATCGAGATCGACTCCAAGCCCGAAGCCATGGACCGCCTCGAACGCCGTGCCATCCAGCTCAAGATCGAGCGCGAGGCCCTGCGCAAGGAGAAGGACGAAGCGTCCAAGCGCCGCCTCGAGGACCTCGAGAAGCTCATCGCCGAGGTCGAAAAGGAGTACGCCGATCTCGACGAGATCTGGAAAGCGGAGAAAGCCGCGCTGGCCGGCACCCACCAGGTTCAGGCCGAGCTCGAGCGCGCCCGCCTCGAATTCGAGAACGCGCGCCGCGCCGGCGACCTCAATCGCATGTCGGAGCTGCAGTACGGCGTCATCCCCGAACTCGAGAAGCAGCTCGCCGCGGCTTCGCAGCGCGAGGATGCGCCGCAACAGCTGCTGCGCAATCGCGTCACCGAAGAAGAAGTTGCCGAGGTCGTCTCGAAATGGACGGGCATCCCGGTGTCGAAGATGCTCGAAGGCGAACGCGACAAACTGCTGCGCATGGAAGAAGCCCTGCATCACCGGGTCATCGGCCAGGAGGAAGCCCTCGCGGCCGTCGCCAATGCCATCCGCCGCTCGCGTGCCGGCCTGTCCGATCCCAACCGCCCCAACGGTTCGTTCCTGTTCCTCGGCCCCACCGGGGTAGGCAAGACGGAGCTGTGCAAGGCGCTCGCCGAATTCCTCTTCGACACCGAGGAAGCGCTGGTTCGTATCGATATGTCCGAGTATATGGAGAAGCACGCCGTGGCCCGGCTGATCGGTGCACCGCCCGGCTATGTGGGTTACGAGGAAGGTGGATACCTGACGGAAACGGTCCGCCGCAAGCCCTACTCGGTGCTGCTGCTCGACGAAGTCGAGAAGGCCCACCCGGATGTCTTCAACATCCTCCTCCAGGTGCTCGATGACGGCCGCTTGACCGATGGCCACGGCCGTACCGTGGATTTTCGCAACACGGTCATCGTCATGACCTCGAATCTCGGCTCGGACACCATCCAGAACATGAGCGACGACGAGCACTACGATGCCATGAAGCAGTCCGTGATGAGCGTGGTCGCCAGTCATTTCCGCCCCGAGTTCATCAATCGTATCGACGAAGTGGTGGTCTTTCATGGCCTGCGCCGCGAACAGATCCGGGCCATCGCCGAAGTGCAGATCGAACGCCTGCGGGCACGCCTGGCCGAACAGGATATCGGCCTCACGATGACCGCTGCCGCGCTCGACCGGCTGGGTGAAGCCGGCTTCGACCCGGTCTACGGGGCGCGGCCACTGAAACGGGCGATCCAGAATCTGCTCGAGACGCCATTGGCCGAGGCGCTGCTCGGCGGCCGCTACCACCGCGGCGACATCATCGCTGTCGATGCCGCCACGAACGGGTTCACGTTCGGCACCGCACGGGCCGACGCGGCCTGAGCCGGCGCGAGCCTGCCGCGGCGCGAGGCGCGCATCCCCGACGAGGTGTTCACGCTCTTTCCCGTCCTCCGGGACATGCTGAAGCGGCGCGGCGGCGATCTGTCGGGCGGCCAGCAGCAGCAGCTCGCCATCGGCCGGGCGCTGGTGACGCGCCCGCAGCTCCTC
>JBBDTC010000170.1:0-5560 GCA_040904625.1 Gammaproteobacteria bacterium | reverse complement strand
GGCCTCCTTACAGGGGCAACAGCACCGAACAATGAAAGATCAACAGGCCCTAATGGACGCGAATGCGACACAACTCGATGCGATCCCAGCTGCAACGCCTGCAGCCAATCTGTCGGTCGTCGCGATCACCTTGCTGAAGGGCGTCATCTACCGTGAGAGCGACGAACGCCTATGGGGGGATTTGCTGGGTTTGCAATCCCAGCTGCGCGATTACATGGCGGTACTGGCACTCGAGTTGGTGGTGGACGAGGCCGAAGGCTACGCCTTCCTGCAGAGCCGTCCGGAGCCGGCCGCCGACGAATTGGCGCCGCGCCTGCCACGCCTCATCGCTCGGCGCCCGTTGTCGTTCCCGGTCAGCCTGCTGGTGGCGCTGTTGCGCAAGAAGCTCGCCGAGTTCGACGCCGGCGGCGGCCATGACGTCGGCGGCTCGCGCCTGATCCTGACCCGCGACGACATCGTCGAACTGCTGCGTGTGTTCCTGCCGGACAGTTCCAATGAAGCCAGGCTCATCGATCAGATTGAAACGCACATCAACAAGGCCATCGACCTCGGCTTCCTGCGGCGGCTGAAAACAAGCAGCGGGCCGCCCAGTTTCGAAGTGCGGCGGATCCTCAAGGCCTATGTCGATGCGCAGTGGCTGGCCGAGTTCGACGAGCGTCTGGCGGCCTATCGCGCTCATCTCAGCGATAACGCCGAGGAGGACGGGCGCGATGATGTCTAGCCGTCACGGCAGCCGCCTGCGCCGCTGCGGTCGCTGCGGTCGCTGCGGTCGCTGCGATGATTGAGTCAACAGCATCCGAATTGGAACCTGCGGCTGGGCAACAGCTTGCCGGATTCCGCCTGCAGCGTCTCGAAGTCTATAACTGGGGTACCTTCGATGGCCGTGTCTGGACGCTCACGCCGGATGGCCGCAATGCGCTGCTCACCGGCGATATCGGATCCGGCAAGTCCACCCTGGTCGATGCGATTACGACGCTCCTGGTACCGGCTCAGCGCATTGGCTACAACAAGGCAGCGGGTGCCGACAGCCGCGAACGCACGCTGCGATCCTACGTGCTCGGTCATTACAAGTCGGAACGCAACGAGGTGACCGGTGCGGCGCGGCCGGTCGGGCTGCGCGATCACAATTGCTATACCGTCATCCTTGGCGTGTTCTGCAATCGGGCATACGAGCAGACCGTCACCCTGGCGCAGGTGTTCTGGATGAAAGAGTCGCAGGGCCAGCCGGCGCGCTTTTTCGTCAGCGCGGAGCGTGACCTTTCCATTGCCGCGGATTTCACTCAGTTCGGCACCGACATCAACCAGCTGCGCAAGCGGCTGCGCGCGGCGCGGGTGCAGGTCAACGACAGCTTCCCACCTTACGCGGCCTGGTTTCGCCGCCGTTTCGGTATCGACAACGATCAGGCGCTCGATCTGTTCCTGCAGACGGTGTCGATGAAGTCGGTCGGTAACCTGACCGATTTCGTGCGAGGGCACATGCTCGAACCATTCGAGGTGGCGCCCCGCCTGCAGGCCTTGATCGCCCATTTCGATGATCTCAACCGCGCCCACCAAGCCGTACTGAAGGCGCAGCGCCAGCTCGAAATGCTCACGCCCCTGGTCGCCGATTGCGCTGCGCATGGTGATTTGCAGGTCGAGATGCAGGTTCTGCGTCAGTGCCGCGACGCGCTGCGTGGTCACTTCGCGGCACTAAAGCTGGTCCTGCTCGGTAAACGTCTGGCAGCACTGCAAGACGACAGGACACGCCTCGACGCGCAGCTGCGGCGCTTGCAGACCGAGCGTGACGCGCAGCGTGCCCAGGTGGCGGATCTCGAACGCGCTATCCGCGACAACGGCGGTGATCGCCTGGAGCGCCTGGCTGTCGATATCCGCCGCCAGGAAGCACTGTGCGCGGCGCGCCAGAGCAAGGCCCGCCGCTACGCCGAGTTGACCGCGGTACTCGATGAACCGGCGGCTGCGACTGCCGAGGACTTTCTCACGCAAGCTGTGGCGTTCAAGAAGCTGCGTCACCGCTTGGACGCTCAGGATGCCGATCTCCAGAACGCGCTGACCGAACACAGCGTCACCCTGCATCAGGGCAAAGAAGAGCATGCGAGGCTCAGCGTCGAGATCGACAGCCTCAAACGCCGGCGCAGCAACATCGACGACCGTCAGATTCAGATCCGTGCAAATCTGTGTGCGGCGCTCAGGATAGACGAGGAAGCCATGCCCTTCGCCGGCGAGCTGATCCAGGTTCGTGAGGATGAGCGTGCCTGGGAAGGTGCTGCCGAACGCCTGCTGCACAGTTTCGCTCTCGCCCTGCTGGTGCCCGACGATGACTATGCTGCGGTCGCCGATTGGGTCGATCACAATCAGTTGCGGGGACGGTTGGTCTATTTCCATGTGCGCGCGCGGCGCGCTGCTGCCGCGCGCGCTTTGCATCGTGAATCGTTGGTGCGTAAGCTGGCTGTGAGACCCGATTCACCATTCTACGACTGGCTGGAGCGCGAGCTCGCACAGCGCTTCGATGTCGCCTGCTGCGACACCCAGGAACAGTTTCGCCGCGCGCCGCGCGCCATCACCCGCAGCGGCCAGATCAAGGATCCGAGTGGGCGCCACGAAAAGGACGATCGCCACGCGATCGCCGACCGCTCCCGCTATGTCCTGGGTTGGAGCAATGCGGCCAAGCTCGCGGCCCTCGAGAGCAAGCGCGACGGGCTGGAAGGGCGGATGGGCGAAGTGGCTGCTCTGATCAGCGATGTGCAAGGTGCTCGCGAGGGCCTGAAAGATCGTCGCGATGCGCTGGCCAGGCTCGAGGAATTCGCCGATTTCGAGGAGATCGATTGGCCGCGCGTGGCACGCGAGATCGCGAGCCTCGAGGATGAGTACGCGGCCTTGCAGGCGGCCTCGGACGTGCTCAAAGAGTTGAGCGTCAGCTTGGCCCAAACCACCGCCGCGCTCGGCGCCACCGAGCAGGCGCTCGACAGTGTCCGCGAGAAGCGGGCGCGGGTCGAGCAGCGGCGCAGCGACGCCGAAGCATTGCGCCAGCAAACCCAATCCCTGTTGCCCGAGACGCCTACCGATGCGACCGTGAGCAAACGCCTCACGACGCTGCGCAAAGAGGTGTTGGGCGAGCCGCAGCTGACGGTCGAATCCTGCGACAACCGCGAGCAGGACGTGCGCAGTACGCTGCAGGCACGGATGGATGCCGAGCAGAAAAGGCTCGAACGCCTGGCCGAGAAAATCATCAAAGCCATGGCCGCATTCAACGAGGCCTACAAACTCGAGACTGCCGAGTTCGACGCGAGTCTGGAGGCTGCGTTCGAGTACGAGAAGCTACTCGAGCAACTCCGTCGCGACGATCTGCCGCGCTTCGAAGCGCGCTTCAAGGAACTCCTGAACGTCAACACCATCAACGAAATCGCCAATTTCAATGCGCAGCTCGCCCGTGAACGCGAAACCATCCGGGAGCGCATATCCCGTATCAACGAATCGCTGACCCAGATCGACTACAGCGATGGCCGCTATATCGTGCTCGAGTCGCAGACCAGCCCGGATGCAGAGATCCGCGATTTCCAGGTCGATCTCCGTACCTGTACCGAAGGTGCCGTGACGGGCTCCGAAGACGCCCAGTATTCCGAAGCGAAATTCCTGCAGGTGAAGGCCATCATCGATCGCTTTCGCGGCCGCGACGGGCTGACCGAGCAGGACCGTCGCTGGACAACCAAAGTGACGGATGTACGCAACTGGTTCCTGTTTGCCGCCAGCGAACGCTGGCGAGCGGATGGCAGCGAGTTCGAGCATTACTCCGATTCCGGCGGCAAATCCGGCGGCCAGAAGGAGAAACTGGCCTATACCATCCTTGCCGCGAGCCTGGCCTATCAGTTTGGCCTCGAGTGGGGCGCGGAGCGCTCCCGCTCATTCCGCTTCGTCGTCATAGACGAGGCTTTCGGACGCGGTTCGGACGACTCCGCGCAGTACGGACTCGAGCTCTTCGAGCAATTGAACCTGCAGCTGCTGATCGTCACCCCGCTGCAGAAGATCCACATCATCGAACCGTTCGTGGCGAGTGTCGGCTTCGTCCATATCGAAGCGGGGCGGAATTCGAAGCTGCGCAACCTGTCGATCGAGGAGTATCGGGCACAGAAGCTGGCCGCGGCGACGAGCGCCGTCGGATGAAGTCCGCACGCGGTCTGACGACCGAGCGGACTGCTGCCCCGCGGCGTGTGGGCGGTGGGTGGACGAGCCCCGAGGATTTGCGGGCGCTACTGGCGCGCTTGTGGCAGCGCGGCGATCTGTTGCGTCCGCTCCTTGGTGACGATACGACCTTTCCGCTGCGCCTGAGCTTGAAGACGCCGGCATCGGCTGACCTCACAACCCGCTTCGAGGCGGTGCGGCGCTGGGTTGCCGCGCTCATGACCGTACCCCAGCTGCGTATCGAATGGCACGACGTGCGGCATCGGGTCCAGGGCCTGCAGCGTCTTCCGCGCCAGGCCTGGGTAGACACTCTCGACGACGCGCTGGATTGGCTCGGCAAGCGCCGCGAAGCGGCGCGCTTCGGCGAGGTAATCGCACTCACGCGCGCAGCCTGTCCTGCGCTCGAAACCTGGTTGGCACGGCGGCCGTTGCGCGCACTCGAACTCGCCGATGATTGGCCACGCCTGCTCGCCGTGGTGCGCTGGATGGTCGAACATCCGCGCCCGGGCCTCTATCTGAGGCAGGTCGACGTGCCCGGCGTTCACAGCAAATTCATCGAGGCCCATCGACCGGTATTGGCGGAATTGCTCGATCTCACGCTGCCGGTGGATGCCATCGCGACTGCTGAGACCGGCGCAACGCGCTTTGCCGCACGCTACGGTTTTCGCGACAAGCCGACAGGCGTTCGCTTTCGCGTGCTCGACGAGCGTCTGTGTCTCATGCCGGGGGCATCGTCACCCGATGTCACGCTCGACGCGGTCAGCTTCGCGCGTCTCGAATTACCGCTGCGGCACGTATTCATCACAGAAAACGAGACCAACTTCCTGGCCTTTCCCGCGGCGCCTGCAGCCATCGTCATATTCGGGGCCGGCTACGGCTGGAGCGCACTCGGCCGCGCTGCCTGGCTCATGCGCTGCCCGACCCACTACTGGGGCGACATCGACACCCACGGTTTCGCCATCCTCGATGGCCTGCGCGCGCATTTCCCCCATGTATTCTCGTTTCTGATGGACCGTGACACGCTGCTCGCGCACGAGGACCACTGGGGCGAAGAATCGGCTCCGATCAAGCATGACTTGCCGCGCCTGACTGCGCTCGAGCGCGCATTGTTCGACGATCTCCGTGAAAACCGTATCCGTGAGCGTCTCCGTCTGGAACAGGAAAAAATCGGTTTCCAGCGGGTCGTCTCGCGGGTCATCGAAGTGACCGGATTGGGGGCGCGGTAAAACGCGCTCGAGGTCCACGCCGGAACGGCCCGGTTATAGGGGGCGCCTCGACGCCCCATGCAGCCAAGTTCTGGAAGCTCTGCAATGGTGAGCGAGCGTGCCCTAAGGGCCCGCCGCAAAATAACTGGGCGATTTTGGGACGTTGAGGCGCCCGGCTG
>JBBDTC010000169.1:0-5580 GCA_040904625.1 Gammaproteobacteria bacterium | reverse complement strand
CGAGGAGGGCGAATAGTGGTTCTATTCAACGGACGAGCAACGCTGCCAGACGGGAAGGATCGGCGTTCCAGATAGTTCAGTTATTTTGCGACGGGCCCTTAGTAACGAGGTAGAGCCATGACCAAGGCCAAGCGACTGGGATTGAAGGAACGCTATGCGGCGCTGACCCGCGGCCTCGACTGGGAGACGAGCTACCAGCCGATAGACGAGGTGTTTCCGTACGATAGCTACGAAGGCATCAAGATCCTCGACTGGGACAAGTGGGAAGACCCCTTCCGCCTGACCATGGACAGCTACTGGAAGTACCAGGCCGAGAAGGAGCGCAAGCTCTATGCCATCCTCGATGCCTTCCAGCAGAACAACGGCCAGCTCAATATCTCCGATGCGCGCTACATGAGTGCGGTCAAGATCTGGCTGCAGGGCATCACGCCGCTCGAGTACGCCGCGCATCGCGGCTTCGCCCACGCCGGCCGGGCGTTTCGCGGCGCAGGCGCGCGGGTCGCCTGCCAGATGCAGTCCATCGACGAACTGCGCCATGCGCAGACCCAGCTGCATGCCTTCAGCCACTACAACAAGTATTTCTCCGGCATGCACAATTTCGCGCACATGCGCGATCGCGCGTGGTATCTCTCGATCCCGAAGAGTTTCTTTGAAGACGCGATGACGGCCGGACCATTCGAATTCGTGACCTCGATCTCGTTCGCGTTCGAGTACGTATTGACCAATCTGCTGTTCATGCCCTTCGTCTCGGGCGCGGCCTACAACGGCGATATGGCGACGACGACTTTTGGCTTCTCCGCGCAGTCCGATGAATCACGCCACATGACGCTCGGTCTGGAAGTGGTCAAATTCATGCTCGAGCAGCACGAGGACAACGTGCCCATCGTGCAGGTCTGGCTCGACAAATGGTTCTGGCGCGGCTACCGCCTGCTCGGGCTGGTCGGTACGATGATGGACTACATGCTGCCGAAGAAAGTGATGTCGTGGAAAGAAGCCTGGGAAATCTACTGGGAAGAGAACGGCGTCGCGCTGTTCCATGATCTCGGCCGCTACGGCATCCGCCTGCCGAAATACCACGAAGTCGCGGGTAAAGAGAAACATCGCCTGACCCACGAGATGTGGACCACGCTCTACCAGTACGGCAACGCATTGGGATTGCACACCTGGATCCCGAACGACGAGGAGCTCGACTGGTTCAGCGCCAAATACGGCGTGTTGTTCGACACCATGTACAAGCCACGGCTGTTGTATCTGCGCGAGCTCGAGGAAAAGGGCGAACGCTATTTCAACAACCGCCTGCCGATGGTCTGCCAAGTGTGCCAGATCCCGGTCTTCTATACCGAGCCTGACGACCCGCAAACCCGATCGGTGCGCATCGTCGAACACGGCGGGACCAAGCACCATTGCTGCTCGGACGGTTGCCGCGACATCTTCAATCGCGAGCCCGAGAAATACGTCCAGGCGCTGATCCCGCCGCAGCAGGTCTATCGCGGCGAAGCCGGCGGCGCGACCGACATCTATCAATACGCCGCGTGGCTGCACCTGGAGCAGAACGTCGACACCGGCGAATACCGCGGTTCGCCCGATCACGAGCACTGGGAAACCTGGCAGCGCCAGCACCGCGCGGCCTCCCCGGACGCAGCAGCTTGAGGAGGGCACGGCAATGACGGTTGCCCATCTCGGCTCGAGCTACGATTTCCCGTCGGCCAACCGCATCGAGGGCTATGGCGGCGATATCAATTTTTACATCCAGTGGGATCAGCACCTGCTCTATGCTTGCCCGCTCGCTTATCGCGCACCGCTGGACATGAAATTCCGGGATTTCCTCGAGAACCTGCTGCGCCCCGATTACCATGCCCATCC
Source organism: Gammaproteobacteria bacterium (assembly GCA_040904625.1). Taxonomy (GTDB): domain Bacteria; phylum Pseudomonadota; class Gammaproteobacteria; genus JACKNG01. The sequence continues at coordinate 3,717 of JBBDTC010000169.1, read as the reverse complement.
GGACACCGGGCAGCTCGATTTCGACCGCTGCACCTGGCGGCTCGATCAGCAGCCCTGGCAGCCCGATCTCGAGCGCAGCCTGGCCGAGAATGGTATCGGCCACATGAGCTATGTCGAGTTCCGCTCGCCCGACCTTGACGGCATGCACGGCGTCGGCAACTGATGGCGGCGCGTGTGAGATAGGAATCAGGCCGATGAGCTATCAGCTCACCATCGAACCGCTCGGCGAAACGCTCATGGTCGAGGACGGCCAGTCGCTGCTCGACGCGGCGCTGCGCGCCGGGGTCTGGCTGCCCTATGCCTGCAACCATGGGCTGTGCGGGACGTGCAAGGTCGATGTCGTCAACGGCCTGGTCGAGCACAACCACGCATCGTCGTTCGCGCTGATGGATATCGAACGCGAGGAGGGCAAGTGCCTGGCCTGCTGTGCCACGCTCGCTTCCGATGCCGTCATCGAGGCCGATGTCGAGCTGGAACCCGATGCGCGCGCACTGCCAATTGCCGATTATCACGCGACGGTTACGCGCATCGAAACCCTGACGCCGACCATTCGCGGCATCTGGCTGGCGCTCGAGGGAGAGGGGGTGGAGTTCCAGGCCGGGCAGTACGTCAATGTGGCCATTCCGGGGCTCGCGCAGCCGCGCGCATTTTCGATCGCGAGCGCGCCGTCCGCACGTCATGAGATAGAACTCAACGTGCGCCTCGTGGACGGTGGTGCGGGCACGACCTGGCTGCATGACAACCTCGGCGTCGGCGATGCACTGCATTTCACCGCACCGCTCGGCCGTTTCTTCGTGCGCAAGTCGGCGCCCGAGCCGGTCATCTTCCTCGCCGGCGGTTCGGGTCTGTCCAGTCCGAAATCGATGATCGTGGATCTGCTGGAGGAGGGCGATGCCCGCGAGATCACGCTGATCCATGGTGCGCGTACGCCGGATGAACTCTATTACGCGGCGCTGTTCCGCCGGCTCGAGCAGGAACACCGCAATTTCCATTACCTGGCCGTCGTGTCAGAGGCGCAAGACGACACACCCTGGGATGGGCCGCGCGGCTTCGTGCACGACGCGGCCGAACAGCATTTCGGCGGCCATTTCGCCGGTCACAAGGCGTATCTATGCGGCCCGCCTGCGATGATCGATGCCTGCCTCACGAGCCTCATGCGGGGACGCCTGTTCGAAGAGCATATTTTCATGGAGAACTTCTACACCGGTGCCGATGCCGCCACACCGCCGCGGCGCAGCGCCTTGTTCAAGAAATTCTGATGCACTATGCGATCACAATCAGTGATACGGGAGAATGCTTCCCGTGCAGCGCCGGCCAGAATGTGCTGGCGGCGATGGAACGCCTCGGCCGCAGGGACATCCCGGTCGGCTGCCGCGGCGGCGGCTGCGGTGTATGCCGGGTGCAAATCATCGGCCGGCCGCGCTACCGTACACTCAAGATGAGCCGCGCCCAGGTTCCCGCGGCCGACGCGGCGCAGGGGATTTGCCTCGCCTGCAAGCTGATTCCGGAACAGGATCTCACGCTGAAGATGCTGGGCGTGATGCAGCATCGGCAGAGCCACGATGCCTGGCGCGCCTGACGCGCCCGCGACGTTCAACCTAGGGGAGAAACAGGCAATGTCTTTTACTGGCGTCATGCGCCCCGGTCACGCGGTGATCCGGGTCATGGAAATGGGCCCGGCGCTCACCCACTACGTCGAGCGCCTCGGCCTTATCGAGACCCATCGCGACAACCAGGGGCGGGTGTACCTCAAAGGCTGGGATGAGCACGATTGTTTCTCTATCGTATTGCGCGAAGCCGATGCGCCGGGTATGGACTATCTCGGCTTCAAGGTGCACAGCGCAGCCGATCTCGATCGTTTCGAGGCCGATTTGCGTGCTGCCGGCATCGATGTCGAACGCATCCCCGCCGAGGAGCTCGAGGGTTGTGGACGGCGGATTCGCTTCGCTCTTCCTACCGGCCACCTGCTCGAGCTCTACGCTGAGAAACGCTGCGTCGGCAACGGCCTCGGTTATCGTAATCCGCACCCCTGGCCCGAGGGTCTCAAGGGCATGCAGGTCTATCGCTATGATCATTGCCTGCTGTACGGGCCGCGCGTGGCCGATACCGCGGCCTTGTTCGTCGACGTGCTCGGATTCAGCCTGAGTGAGCGTGTCATCACGCCGGATGAAAATTTGATCGCGGCCTTTCTGACCTGCTCGAACAAGGCTCACGACATCGCCTTCATCGAACATCCCGAGCCGAACAAGCTGCACCACGTCTCGTTCCTGCTGCACACCTGGGAGGAGGTGCTGCGCGCCGCGGATCTGATGAGTATGCATGAGATTTCGATCGACATCGGGCCGACCCGCCACGGCATCACACGCGGACGCACGGTCTATTTCTTCGATCCGTCCGGCAACCGCAACGAGGTGTTCTGCGGCGATTACACCTGGTATCCGGATCGCGAGCCGATCACCTGGGAGGCCGGCGAGCTGGGCCGGGCGATCTTCTATCACGACCGCAAGTTGAACGAGAATTTCTTGAACGTCGTGACTTGATTGCAGTACCGCAGCAGGCGGCCAGCGGGTGCCGCTGCGCTGCCTCGACCGACACCTGGAGACGATCAGAGCGGCCGTGCGGCGGCCGCGCCGAGGACATGAGCATGGCCATTGATGCATCCGAGTTCATGCACTTCATCGACGGTGCTTTCGTCCCCGCGCGGGCCGGCGGGCGCTTCGAGACGGTCGATCCGACCACCGGCAAGGCCTACGCGACAGTGCACGAAGCCGGCGCAGACGATGTCGACCGCGCCGTCGGCGCCGCGCGAGCCGCCTTGCACGGCCCCTGGGGGCGGCTGAGTGTCGCCGAGCGCAGCGCCCTGCTGGCACGGGTTGCAGCCGGCATTACCGCGCGCTTCGACGAATTCCTCGCCGCCGAGTGCCGCGATACCGGCAAGCCCTACAGCCTGGCGCGCCACATCGATATTCCGCGCGGAGCGGCGAACTTCGAGATCTTTGCCGATCTCGTGCGCAACGTGCCGACCGAGTGCTTCCGCATGGACACCCCGGACGGCGCCGGTGCGCTGAACTACGGTGTGCGCCTGCCGAAAGGCGTGATCGGGGTGATCTGTCCGTGGAACCTGCCGCTGCTGTTGATGACCTGGAAGGTCGCGCCGGCCCTGGCCTGCGGCAATACGGTGGTGGTCAAGCCTTCGGAAGAGACGCCCGCAACCGCAACACTGCTCGGCGAGGTGATGAACGAGGCCGGGGTGCCGCCCGGCGTCTACAATGTCATCAACGGCTTCGGCGGCGGCTCGACCGGCGAGCATCTGACCCGCCACCCGGGTGTCGATGCCATCACCTTCACGGGCGAGACCGTCACCGGCACGGCCATCATGCAGAGCGCCGCGGTTGGGGTGCGCGACGTCTCGTTCGAACTCGGCGGCAAGAATGCCGGTATCGTCTTCGCCGATGCGGATTTCGATGCCGCGGTCGACGGCATTGCGCGCGCCGCTTTCGCCAATTGTGGCCAGGTCTGCCTCGGCACCGAGCGAGTCTATGTCGAGCGGCCGATCTTCGATCGATTCGTCGACAGCCTGGCAGTCCGCGCCCGCGCACTCGAGATTGGTCTGCCGGCCGATCCGGCAACCGGCCTCGGCCCGATGATCTCGGGCCAGCAGCGCGACAAGGTCCTCGGCTACTATGCCAGGGCGCGCGAACTCGGCGCCAACGTCGT
>JBBDTC010000168.1:0-5601 GCA_040904625.1 Gammaproteobacteria bacterium | reverse complement strand
CGGTAAACTCGGCCTCGTCCATGTCGGCGTCCCGGCTTAAAGTCCAACGTATGATTCTCGCCTAAAGTAGGTGCCATTGGCCCTAAGAGCCCTTAACGAGGAAACACCATGAGCACACCAGCCGAAACCTTCAGCAGCGACGATGAGACCCAGGTCCTCGACGCCATCGACGCCTGGCTCGAAGGCGAGGTCCGCCAGCAGGTCAAACATTTCGATCATGCCGACGAATATCCCGCCGCCATCGTGCAGCAGATGAAGGATCTCGGCCTGTTCGGCCTCATGTATCCGGTCGAGTATGGCGGGCTCGGTATGACCGCATCGGCCTACGCCAAGGTCATCACGCGTTTGTGCGAGACCTGGATGAGCCTGGCCGGGGTCATCAACACCCACATGATGCTGGGTCAATTGATTCTGCGCTTCGGCACCGCGGCCCAGCGCGAACATTTCCTGCCCAGGCTCGCCAGCGCTGAATTGCACGGCGTGCTGTGCCTGACCGAACCCGATGCCGGTACCGATCTACAGGGCATCAAGACGCAGGCCCGCCGCGATGGCGACGACTATGTCCTGAACGGCTCGAAAATGTGGATCACCAACGGCATGTACGGCTCGCTCTATGCCGTGTTGACCAAGACCGACCCGCACGCGCAGCCTGCCCACAAGGGCATGACGCTGTTCCTCGCCGAGCGCGGGCCAGGTTTCAACATCGACGGCAAGCTGAAGAAGCTCGGTTACCGAGCGATCGAGAGCGTCGCGCTCAGTTTCGATGATTTCCGCATCCCGGCCGAGCGCATACTCGGCGGCGCCGAGGGCCATGGTTTTCAGCATGCCGTCGGCGGGCTCGAGCTCGGCCGTATCAATGTCGCCGCACGCGCGGTCGGCGTGGCGCGCGCTGCGCTGCGCGACGCCCTGCGTTACGCCCAGGAACGTAAGACCTTCGGCAAACCCATCTGCGAACACCAGTCGATACAGATCAAGCTCGCCGACATGGCGACCCGGGTCGAGGCCGCGCGCCTGCTGGTCGAACAGGCGGCCGGCAAATACGATCGCGGCGAGCGCTGTGATATGGAGGCCGGCATGGCCAAGCTCTTCGCGTCCGAAGCCGCCCTGGAGAACGCGACCGAAGCGATGCGCGTGCACGGCGGCTACGGCTATTCCGAAGAGTTCGATGTCGAACGTTATTACCGCGACGCGCCGCTGATGTGTATCGGCGAGGGCACCAACGAAATCCAGCGCATTCTCATCGCGCGCCAGCTGGTCAAACGCCACCCCGCCTGAGTCCGCGATTCAACCGCTATACGCGACCACCTCGATCTCGACCCTGGCGCCGGCCAGCACGAGTCCGGAGACCACCGTCGAGCGCGTCGGTGGGGTGTCACCGAAAGCGCTGCCGTAGACCTTGTTGAAGGCGGCAAAGTCGGCGACGTCGGTCAGCCAGACCGTCGCCTTGACGACATTCGCGAGGCCGAGCCCGGCAGCTTCGAGCAGCACCCGAATGTTGCGCAAACAGTGCTCGGTCTGCGCCGCGATGCCCTCGGCGAGGCGGCCCTGCTCGTCGAGGCCGAGCTGGCCGGACAGAAAGACGAAGTCGCCGGCGCGCACGGCCTTGGACAAGGGTAGGGGGGTGCCGTCGGCCAGGGTGAAACGGCCGCCGATGATTTCATGGCTCATGAAAAGTGCTCCTGTGTATGGCGAATGTGCCGCCTGCGATCCGCCTCCGCCCGATCGACGAGCAGGTATCGACAAGAATAACCGGCAACATCATCGACTGCCGCTATGTTAATTTTGGCCGACGATGAATCCGACCATCACCAGCGTAAGCGCTCGCGCGATTTCCTTCGCCGTGCCGCCCGAATACCAGGTCAGCCTCGGCATCGGCCGCACGGTAAAACGTGATGCCGTGCTGGTTCGAGTCGATACCAGCGCCGGCGTCACCGGCTGGGGCGAAGCCCATGCCGCCCGTGCACCAACAGCCATCGCGGAACTCGTCAACACCACGCTCGCCGGCCTCGTCACCGGTCTCGAGGCGAACGACACCGAAGCCGTGTGGGAGCGTGTCTACCGCATGCAGCTCGCCAGCCACGGTGCCGGCGCGGCGGCGGCGATCGGCTTGTCCGGCATCGATCTCGCCCTGTGGGATATCAAGGGCAAACTGGCCGAATGTCCCGTCTGTGAGCTGCTCGGCGCGACGCCGCGCCCCATCGCCGCCTATGCCGGGGGTATCACGCTGGGTTTCCAGCCTCCGGCGACGCTCGCCAGCGAAGCGCTGGGCTATGTCGCGCAGGGCTTCCGCGCCCTCAAGCTGCGCCTCGGCGACACCCCCGCGAACGACCTCGCCCGGGTGGCGGCCGTGCGCGCCGCGGTCGGCGATGACATCGTCATACTCACCGACGCCAATACCGCCTACACGCTCGCGGACTATCACGCCGTCGCCGACGGCCTGGTCGAAAACGGTGTCGGTTGGCTGGAAGAGCCGTTCCCGGCCCCTGCCTGGCGCGACTATCGCGCAGCCCAGCGTGACGACCTCGTCCTCGCCGCCGGCGAGAACCACTACACACGCTTCGACTTCGAGCGCCTCGCCGCGGACGGTGTCGTCACCGTGTGGCAACCCGACCTGTCCAAGACCGGTGGCCTGACCGAAGCGCTGCGCATCGCCGCGCTGGCCGCAGAGCACGGTATTCGCATCCACCCGCATACGTCCTTGACGGCGCTCAACATGGCGGCTTCTCTGCATTTTCTCGCCGCCATTCCGAACGGCGGCTATTTCGAAGCGGATCTGAGTGCCTGGAATCCCCTGCGCGATGCCTTTGGCGCCGGCATCATCGCCAGCGCGCAACCCGGCAATTACCAGGCGCCGGATGGCCCCGGCCTCGGCATCGCGTTCGACCCGACCCTCATCGACCCGTTCTGCGTCATCCCCGGTGCGGGATACGTTTGATCCGACGGCGCCACGGAACCTGGGCATGATCGTCTGCGTGATCGGGACTCGCGCCCAATTGATCAAGATGGCGCCCGTCCTGGTGGCGCTGGAACGGGCCGGCCTCGGCTATACCCTGATCCTGACCGGCCAGCATCGAGCAACCATGTTCGAGCTGTTAGCCGAATTTGGCATAGCCACCGTACCGATCACCTTGCACGAAGGCGCGGAGATCACGGGCATCACACAGATGGGCTTGTGGTCATTGAAAGTCCTTTGGCGCGCCCTGGTCAGTCGCCGCGCGATCTTTCCGGCCGCCCGCCGCGGAGAACGTGCAGCGATGCTCGTACACGGAGACACCTTGTCGACATTACTCGGGGCGCTGATCGGCAAGCTGCGTGCCTATGACGTCCTGCACGTGGAATCAGGCCTGACATCAGGCACGCTGCGCGAACCGTTTCCGGAGGAAATCACGCGGCGCATGGTGTTCCGCCTGGCCGATGTCGCCTTCTGTCCGGGGACCTGGGCGGCATCGAACCTGGCCGGCCGGCGCCTGCGTATCGTCGACACCGGTTCGAATACCCTGAGAGATGCCGTACGCGTGGCCCTGGCCCGCCCGCGGACCGGAGTATCGCCACCGGCAGGGCCGAGCTACGCCGTCGTTTCCATTCATCGCTTCGAGAACATCTTCAAGCGCGAGCGTTTCGAATTCATCGTCGAGTGCCTCGAAGCGATCGGTGAGCGTATCGCCATCGTATTCGTGCTGCATCCGGCGACGCGCAAACAGGCCGAGAGGTTCGCCTTGCTCGAGCGCCTGGAATCCCACCCGGCGATATGCATCTATCCGCGCATGACCTATGTGCCCTTCATGCAGATTATCGCCGCCAGCCGCTTCGTCATCACCGATGGCGGCAGCAACCAGGAAGAACTCTCCTATCTGGGGATCCCGACGCTGATCATGCGCGGCGCCACGGAGCGGCAGGAAGGGCTGGGTGCGACTGCGGTGTTGAGCCGTTACGATCGCGCCACCATCGACAGCTTCGTCGATCGCGCCCTGTCGGGCGCGGCGTCGCCGCCGCGGACTTTGCCCGAAGACGACGCGTCTCCGTCGGCGATCATCGTCGACGAACTCGCGGCCAGCTACGCCAAAAGCGGTACGATCAGCGTCCCTTGAACTGTGGCTGGCGCTTCTCGAAAAAGGCGTTGACCGCTTCCATGTGATCCTCGGTGTGCTGCAGGGTGACCTGCAGCGCGGCGGACATCTCCATCACCGCTTCGAAGCTCGCCATGGCGCCGTCGCGCATCAGTTTCTTGGTCATGCGCAGCGCCTGCGGCGGCTGCTGACAGATCTTCCGGGCCAGCGCTTCGGCCGCGGGCAGCAATTCTTCGTCCGGCACCACCCGGCTCACCAGGCCCCAGGCGCAGGCGGTATCGGCGTCGATGACGTCGCCGGTGAAGAACAGTTCCGCCGCACGCGACCAGCCGATATGGCGCGGCAGCAGCCACGCGCCGCCGTCGCCCGGCAACAGGCCCATCTTGAGGAAGGTCGCGCCGAATTTCGCCGACTGCCCGGCGATGCGGATGTCGGCGAGCGAGGCGACATCGTTGCCGAGCCCGATGGCGGGACCGTTGATGGCGCCGACGATGGGCACCTCGATATTCCACAGCGCACGGATGATGCCGTGGATATGGTCGCGATAATGATCGCGCAGTTGCAGCGGGGTGCCGCCGAAATCGCCGGTCTTGTCGCGCATGGCCTTCAGATCGCCGCCGGCCGAGAACGCCTTGCCGGCACCGGTCATGATGACGCAGCGCAGATTCTTGTCGGCATTGATGGCCGCCGCGGCGGCGCCGAAGCGCTCGCCGTCGCCCCCCTGGCCGAGCGGATTACGCGTCGCCGGGCGGTTGATGGTCAGGCGTGCGATGTCGCCATCGATATCGAGTAACAATTGGTCGTCCATTTTCGCTCTCTCGCTACGGGCCATTAGGGCCCTGGCCAAGATTATCTGGTCAACACCGAGGGTGTTCCCGAGCGGGTGCTGCAAGGCGCGTTTTGCAGGTAATAGCGGGACTATTGCCAAAAAACGCAACGCCGCAGCGGCCGCTCAGGGGCAGCCGAATGTACAGATGATTTTGGCCAGGGTCCTTATTTGGTCAGGCAGTGATGATGGGCCAGATGCCGTCGCCGCCGGCCTCGCAGGCCACCCCGCCGAGGTACTCGCCCCATTCACCGGCGCCGCCGAACTCGGCCCGCCAGGCCCACAGCCGGCGCGTGACGAAATGCAGTCCGTACTCGTAGGTGAAGCCGATCGCGCCGTGCACCTGATGCGAGAGCCGGGTCAGTTTTTCCACGCCTTCGCTGGCGCGGCACTTGGCGGCGGCGATCTCGAAGCGCGCGTTGCGCCCCGGCGCGCTCAAACCACGCGCATCGAGCGCGCCGGCTGCCGCCATGGCAATGGCGTCGACCGACGCGACCACCCCGGCGAGGTCGGCGAGATAGTGTTGGATGGCCTGGAACGCCGCCAGCGGGCGGCCGAACTGCGAGCGCTCGCCGGCGTATTGCACGGCCAACTCCAGGCAGGCCGCACCGCCGCCGGCAATCTGTGCACTGCGCGCCAGTGCGCCCAGCCAGTGCACGCAGTCGGCCGGCAATGGCAGCGCGTGGCGCGCGACGATCCGCGCGGTGC
>JBBDTC010000167.1:0-5607 GCA_040904625.1 Gammaproteobacteria bacterium | reverse complement strand
CGGAAATAAAGCGGACCGAAGGGAGCCATTCCGCCACAGGCCCTCCCGCAGGAGAGGCCTATCCGCACTTAAGTAAGTGCCATTGGCGTCATACCTCTTCCTCGGTGCCGCTGCCCGCGTCATCCTCGGTCGCGAGCAGACGGCGGTCCTCCGCGCTCAAATCGAGCCGTCCCAGCAAGTCGGGACGGCGTGCCCGCGTGCGCCAGAGTCGCTGTCGCCGGCGCCACCGGGCTATCGCGCCATGATCGCCGCTCAGCAGAACGGCCGGAACGGCCGCACCGTCGACGATTTCCGGGCGCGTGTAATGTGGGCAATCGAGCAATCCGTCGACAAAGGAGTCTTGGACCGCCGACAAGGGGTCGCCGAGCGCTCCGGGCAGGGTACGAGTCAAGGCATCGATGACCGACATCGCCGGCAATTCGCCGCCGCTTACGACGAAATCACCTACCGACAATTCCCTGTCTACCGCGCGCTCGATGACACGTTCATCGATTCCCTCGTAGCGACCAGCGAGCAGAATCAGATGATCGAATTCGAGCAGAGCCGGAATTCCGTCCTGCTCGAAACGTTCACCCTGCGGCGAGAGATACACCACCTGGGCAATTGATGGGACACGGCGCCGGGCCGCGTCTATTGCCGCCTGCAAGGGTGCGGCCATCATGACCATGCCGGGACCGCCTCCATAGGGAGCATCGTCGACGGTACCGCGCCGATCGGCAGCAAAATCGCGCGGATTGACGGTCTCTATGTCGACCAGTCCCCGATCACGACAGCGCCCGACGATGCCCGTGCGCCGGAATGCGTCGACGAATTCGGGAAACAGGGTGATGACGGTGAAGTGCTTCATGTGGTCGGCGAAAGCTGCGCGGCAATCAATCGTCCGGGTGCCAGTCGACCAGCAGCACGCCGCCCTCGAGATCGACCTCGAGGACGTAGACATCGCGGACGAAGGGAATCAGGCGCTCTCCACCATCGTCCCTCTGGACGCGGACGACATCGTGAGCCGCGGTCTCGAGCATGCCGCGAACGCGGCCCAGATCGATTCCGTCGCGGTTGCGCACGGTCAGGCCCAGCAGATCGGCCCAGTAGAATTCGTCCGGTTCAGGCACTGCGAACAGTGCACGCGATACACCGATGTCACATCGCATCAGCGCGCCGGCGCCGTCGCGTTCCGTCACCCCTTCGATTACCGCGATCAGCCCACCGTGGTGGCGACGCGCTTCGAGCAGACGGTGGGGCGTCCAGCCGGAATCGAGACGCAATAACCACGGTTGGTAGTTCGCGAGATTGTCATAGGGCCGTGTATACGACTCTATCCGCAGCCAGCCCCGCGTACCGAAGACGCCGCTGACACGGCCAACGACGACGGGCTCGGTCTGCCGCTCGCACCCCTCGGCCATCACGCGGATGTCGCTTCGACGTCCGCATACGGACGCGTCAAGGGGGCGTACCGGCAGCCGATGGCAGGAAATTGCACGGCTGCCGTGCCGCGTTTGCGATGATTGTCAGGCGGCAGCGTGCATTTTCAGCAGCCGCGCCACACGGTCGGACGGTTGCGCCCCTACCGACAGCCAGTAATCGTAGCGTTCCTGATTGACCCGAAAGGGCTCTTCCTGTCCGGTCGCCAGGGGATTGAAGAATCCCACGCGCTCGAGATGACGCCCGTCACGTTTGCAACGGCGGTCGGCGACGACAATATGATAGAAGGGCCGCTTCTTGGCGCCGCCACGCGACAATCGAATGGTAACCATACAAGATGTCCTCGACACCGGCGCTTGGCAGCTGGCCGGCACTGCATTGTGAATTGACTCAGATGTGGCCCGGCCAGACTACGTCTGGCCGGGCGCGCATTCTACGGGAAAATCTCCGCCCGGATAAGAGGGTATTTACCAGACGATCGCCAGTGCGAGGCGTTTCGCAACGGGGACCGGCCAGGCGCGGGGGAGCACATCGTAACGAGCGCAGGGCCCACGCCATACGGAACCGCTCGACGAGCCCCGCGACGCGGGTGCCCGCAGCGGGGCTACCGTCAGGAGCGTGATTCAGGAAACGGCCTTCATGCTCAGGCGAATGCGGCCCTGCTTGTCGACCTCGAGTACCCGGACCTTGACGATATCGCCTTCGCTCAGCTTGTCCGTCACGTTCTCCACCCGCTCATGGGAGATTTGTGAAATGTGCACCAGGCCGTCCTTGCCCGGCAATATATTTACGAAGGCGCCGAAATCCATCAATTTCTGCACGCGACCTTCGTAGATCTCACCCACTTCGACATCGGCCGTGATTGCTTCGACGCGGGCCTTGGCCGCTTGCCCGGCAGCGTTGTCGACCGAGGCGATCTTGATCGTACCGTCGTCGGCGATATCGATCGTCGCACCGGTTTCTTCCGTGATCTGGCGGATGGTCGAGCCGCCCTTGCCAATGACGTCACGAATTTTGTCGACCGGGATCTTGAACGTGAGAATGCGCGGCGCATGCTCCGACATCTCTTCGCGTGGCTGGTCGATGACTTTGTTCATCTCGCCCAGGATATGCAGACGTCCACCCTTGGCCTGAGCCAGTGCGGCCTCCATGATTTCGCTGGTGATGCCATCGATCTTGATGTCCATCTGCAGGGCAGTAATGGCTTCGGCCGTACCGGCCACCTTGAAATCCATATCGCCCAGATGGTCCTCGTCACCGAGGATGTCCGACAAGACCACGAAACGGTCGCCTTCCTTGATCAGGCCCATCGCAATCCCGGCGACCGGCGCAGTAATCGGCACACCGGCATGCATGAGGGCGAGGCTCGTGCCGCAAACCGACGCCATGGAACTCGATCCGTTGGACTCGGTAACCTCCGACACCACACGGATCACGTAGGGAAATTTGCTCATGTCCGGCATCACACCCTGAATGGCCCGCTTGGCCAGACGGCCGTGACCGATTTCGCGCCGTTTCGGCGTACCGACGCGCCCGGTCTCTCCGACACAGTACGGCGGGAAGTTGTAATGCAGCATGAACGGTTCGCGGCGCTCGCCCTCGATGGCATCGACGATCTGGGAGTCCCGCTCGGTGCCCAGGGCTGTCACGACGATGGCCTGGGTCTCACCGCGCGTGAACAAGGCCGAGCCATGGGTCCGCGGCAACACACCGACCTCGATGGTGATCGGACGAACGTCCTCGCGACTGCGGCCATCGATACGCGGCTTGCCGTCGAGTACGGCGTTGCGCACGATGTCGTGTTCGAGCTGGCCGAATACATCGGCCACATCGCCGGCAGTCCACTGGGGATCTTCGCCTGCGCTCAATTCGGCGACGATTTCTGCGCGCAGCGTGGAAAGTTGATCGCGCCGAGCCAGTTTGTCGGTGATGGCGTAAGCCGCACCGATGGCGTCGCCGTGCTTTGACCGGATCGCATCGAGCAGGGCCGTCTTCGGCTCCGGCGGCTGCCATGCGCGCGGCTCGGGAGCAACCTCGGCGGCCAGGTCCTGGATGGCCTTGATGGCCACCTGCATCTGCTCATGGCCGAACATGACAGCGCCGAGCATGACCTCTTCGGACAGGCCCTTGGCCTCCGATTCGACCATCAGCACGGAACTTGCGGTGCCGGCAACGACGAGATCGAGCAGGCTGTCCTTGAGGGCGCCGAAGCTCGGGTTCAACAGATATTGGCCGTCCCGATAACCGACCCGGGCGGCTGCGATCGGCCCCATGAAAGGCAGGCCGGAGACGGCCAGGGCCGCCGATGCGCCAAGCATCGCAGGGATGTCCGGATCGACCGCCGGATCGAGCGACATCACGGTGCAGATTATCTGGACTTCACTGTTGAAACCTTTGGGGAACAGGGGGCGTATGGGGCGATCGATCAGACGGCAGGTCAGCGTTTCTTTTTCGGTCGGACGGCCTTCACGTTTGAAGAATCCGCCCGGGATCTTACCGGCTGCGTAGGTTCGTTCCTGGTAGTCGACCGTCAACGGAAAGAAGTCTCGCCCGGAATCAGCAGCCTTGCTGCCGACCACCGTGACCAGAACGACCGTGTCGGCCATGGTCACCAGCACCGCGCCGGATGCCTGCCGGGCGATCTTGCCGGTTTCCAGCGTGACGCTGCTGTTACCGTATTGAAATGAAATCGATGCTGCCGCCATGAATCTTTACCTGCATGAATTATCGAACAGCCGCTGTTGTGCCAGCGACTCGCGAGGGGAAGGGAAATCGAGTTGGTCGAGCGGGGTGCTCAGGATTACTTTCTCAAACCGAGCCTGGAGATGAGCTCGCGGTAGCGTTCGACGTTGTGCTTTTTCAGATAATCGAGCAACTTGCGGCGCCGGTTGACCATGCGCAGCAATCCCTGCCGAGAATGGTTGTCCTGGATGTGGGTCTTGAAGTGACCGGACAGGTCACCGATGCGGGCCGACAGAAGCGCCACCTGGACCTCGGGCGACCCGGTGTCGCTGCCCTTCAACTGGTATTCGGTGATGATGGCACCTTTCTGTTCGCTGGATAAAGCCATTGACTTGATTTCCTCAACCACTCTCTATAATTACTGCACCTTGCTGGCGCGGCGCATTCTACCCGCGCCCCCCTTCGCCGACAAGGCATTTATGTGCCGGCGGGCAATGATTCCCTTTGCGATTCAGACGCCTGGGAATGAAACAGGCGCCGCGGCACAACCCGCCCATCGTCGAGCACCTCGCCCACGCCGAGAAATCGCCTGGCACCGTCATACAGACGGATGGCCCCGGGCACCGCGGCGTGCTCCAGCCGAATCGCCTGGCCACGTTCGAAGTTGGATACGGCGGCGGCATCGATAGTCGCCCGCGGCAGATGTTCGAGCGCCCGATCCGCGCGCAGCAGCACCGCATCGAGTGCATCCATGCCGGTGGCGGCGAGGGCTTCGAGCTCCTCCACGGTATGGGCTTGGTCGAGGTGGAAAGGTCCGGCACCGGCGCGCCGCAGCGCAGATACGTAGGCACCGCAACCAAGCACCGCACCCAGATCCTCCGCCAGTGTGCGCACGTAGGTACCTTTGGAGCACCGAATATCGACCACGGCCGTCGGCACTTCGAACTCCTCGAGTTCGAAGTGGTCGATACGGACCCGACGCGTGGCGCGCTCGACCTCGAGTCCCTGACGGGCGAGCTTGTAGAGCGGTTGTCCGTTGCGTTTGAGCGCGGAGTGCATCGGCGGCAACTGCTCGATCCAGCCGTCGAAGCGACGCATGGCGTCGCTGACCGCCGCAGCATCGAGGGCGTCGGTAGAGGCCTCGCTCAGAACCTCGCCCTCGGCGTCACCGGTCGATGTGCGCCGACCGAAGGTGAACGCGGAAATGTAGTGTTTGTCCGCTTCGAGCAGGAACTGACAGACCTTCGTCGCCTCGCCGAAACAGATCGGCAGCAGGCCGCTGGCCAGCACATCGAGGTTACCAGTGTGTCCCGCCTTGCGGGCCTGGAAAAGTCGCTTGACGCGCTGCAAGGCCTGGTTTGAGCTGACACCGACCGGCTTGTCCAGCAGCAATACGCCGTCGACTTGCCGGCCGCGCGCGCGGCGCGCACTTCGCTCTCGCGGTGCCACGGACTAAGGGCCCGCCGCAAAATAACTGAACGATCTGGAACGCCGATCCATCCCGTC
>JBBDTC010000166.1:0-5653 GCA_040904625.1 Gammaproteobacteria bacterium | reverse complement strand
GGGCCCGCCGCAAGATAACCGAACGATTTGGAACGCCGATCCATCCCGTCTGGCAGCGTTGCTCGTCAGTTGAATAGAACCACTATTCGCCCTCCTCGCGCCTTGCCAGCCGGGCGCCTCAACGTCCCAAAATCGCCCAGTTATTTTGCGGCGGGCCCTTACTCCGGCGGCAGGCCGCCATGCTTGGCCTTGTAGTTGGCGATGCGGCCCTCGAGGTCCATCAGCAGACCGTCCATGCCCTCCGCGCTGATGATGGCGTTGAAGGTGTTGCGATAATTGTTGACCAGGCTCACACCTTCGATGATGACGTCGTAGGCGAACCACTCGCCGTCGTTGTCCTTCAAACGGTAAGTCACGGGAATTCGCGTGGTATCGGTCACGATGACGGTGTCGACGATTGCGCGATCGTTGCGGATCTGCTCGCCGACGTACTCGATGGACTGACCGGAATAGGACTCGATTTTCGTGCGGTAAGTATCTTCCAGGTATTGTGAGAAGAAGTCGACGAACTGGCGCTTCTCCTCGGTCGTGGCGGTACGCCAGCTCGTCGCCAGCACGCTCTGCGACATGCTGCGGAAATCGAAGCGGGCATCGATGATCCGCCCGATTTCCTGCCAGCGCTGTTCGCGATCGAAGCTTTCGTTTTTGAGGATCTTCAGCACCTGGCCGATCGCTTCCTCGACGGTCGCCGTCGGCGAGGCGGCCATCACCGGCGTCACCGTCAACGCCAACACGAGGGCGACGATAGCGCTGCAGATGGACCACCGCGGATGACTGGTTTGCGGGCAGTGCCGCGAGACGGATCCTTGCATGATTACGCTCCTGTTCAAGTCTGTGCGACCAGATTATCGCGGACGATGCCAATTTCGAGCCGTTCCTCCCCGATGGGGAACGTCTCGACCAAAGCACCGGTCGGCGCTTCCGTCGCGCTGATTGCCACGGCCAGGGTCTCGCTGCGGATGAACTCTACATGGGCAGCCACCGCCGCAGCCAGTGCCTGTGACGCGCGATATTCGACCCGGATACGATCGGTAAGGTCCAAATCGAGTGTCTTGCGCAGCGATTGAATGCGATTGACGGCTTCGCGGGCGTAGCCCTGGGCGCGCAGATCGTCGTCGACATGCGTATCGAGCGCCACCGTGATCCCGCCTTCGTGGGCGACGCTCCAGTCACCGATTTCCTCACTCAGGATCTCGACTTCGTCGGCGGCGACCTCGACCGCGCCCGCCGCGCTCTCGATGGATACGCTTCCGGTGTCCAGCAGCGTCCGGATATCGGCGTCGGTGAAGGCCGCGATCGCGGCTGCGACCGCTTTCATCTGCTTGCCCAGGCGGGGGCCGAGTTTCTTGAAGTCCGCCTTGGCCGAGCGCCGCACCACGCCGCTGGAATCATCGACGTACTCGATGTCACGGACGTTGACCTCATCGAGGATGATCGCGCGAACCTGCTCGACGCTGGCACGATCGAGCTGGCCGCCGGTGACGAGCAATAGGCGGGACAAGGGCTGGCGCACATTGATCTGACTGCGATTGCGCAGCAGCAGCACCAGCTGCACCACCTGGCGGGCCAGCGCCATGCGGTGCTCCAGGGCGGCGCGCACGATGCCTTCATCGCAAGGCGGGAAATTGGCGTGGTGGACCGATTCGCAATGCTCCAACGGCGTCACTTCGTGCAGGCGGCGATACAACCAGTCGCTGAAGAAAGGCGCCACGGGACTCATCATTACGGCGATCCCGGCAAGGCATTCGAAAGTGGTCTGGTAAGCTGCCAGTTTGTCGCTTGCCGCGATGCCCTCACGGCCACCACCGGCCTTTTTTCCGGCCCAGAATCGCGGCCGCGAACGCCGGATGTACCAATTCGAGAGATCGTCGACGAACTGCTCCACAGCGCGGGCTGCGCGGGTGCTGTCGTAGCCCTCGAAGGCGGCGTCGACGGCCCGCGTGGTCGAATTGAGTCGACTCAGTATCCACTGATCGAGTTCGCTGCGTGCCGCCGGATCGAGGCGCGCTTCGACATAGGTGAAGCCGTCGATATTGGCGTAGCTCGCCATGAAGCGGTAGACGTTCTCGAGCGTACCGAACACGCGGCTGCGCGTCTCCGCCAGGCCCCGCTCGGAGAACTTCATGCTGTCCCAGGGCGGCGAATTGCTCATCATGTACCAGCGCACGACGTCGGCGCCGTAGCGCTGCACAATATCGAACGGATTGACCGTGTTGCCCTTCGATTTGGACATCTTCTCGCCCTTCTCGTCGAGAATGAGGCCGTTGACGACGACATTGCGGAAAGCCACCTGATCCATCACCAACGCCGCGATGGCATGCAGGGTGTAGAACCAGCCGCGGGTCTGATCGATGCCCTCGCAGATGAAATCAGCAGGAAAGGCCTGCTCGAACGCCGTCTCGTTCTCGAACGGATAATGCCATTGGGCGAACGGCATGGCGCCGGAATCGAACCACACGTCGAGCACGTCGCTGACACGGCGCATGGTGCCGCCGTCCGGCGCAGGCCAGGTCAGTTCATCGACGAACGGCCGATGTAAATCGATGGCCTCGTCATCGGGCAGCACCTGAGCGCATTTCTCGCGCAGCTCGGCTATCGACCCGATGACCTCGATATAGTCGGAATCCGGTGCATCGGAAAACCAGATCGGCAGCGGCGTGCCCCAATAGCGTTTGCGGCTCAGGGCCCAGTCGACGTTGTTCTCCAGCCAATTGCCGAAACGGCCATCGCGTACAGCCGGCGGATGCCAGGCGATGGTGCGGTTGAGCTCGACCAGGCGATCTTTGATGTCCGTGGTGCGAATGAACCAGCTGTCGACCGGGTAACTCATCAGAGGCGTGCCCTTGCGCCAGTCGTGCGGATAGTTGTGCAGGTAATCGACGCGCTTGAGCAGCAGTCCGCGCTCCTTCAGATCCCGAATGATGATTTTGTCGGCATCCTTGAACCAGGCCCCGGCCACCAGCGGTGCAGTCGCATCGAATCGGCCGTCGGGTTGGACCGGATTGACCAGCGGCAGGCCCTCACGGCGACCGACTTCGTGGTCGTCAGCGCCGAAGGCCGGCGCGATGTGCACCAGGCCGGTGCCGTCTTCGACCGTGACATAGTCGGCTGTATGGATTTGCCAGCTCGACCGCCCGTAGGGCACATCGGCGACGTGGAACAGCGGCTCATAGCGGCGCCCGACCAGCTCGCGGCCTTTGTGGTGGCTGAGCACGGTGTACTCGCCATCGAGCACCGCCAGCCGCGCCGCGGCAAGCAGCAGGCGCTCGTCGCCGTACTGAACGGTGACATAGTCGAGATCGGGCCCAACGACCAGTGCAACGTTGGAGATGAGAGTCCATGGTGTGGTCGTCCAGGCCAGGAAAGACAGGCCGGCATCGTCGACCGCGCGGAAACGGACATAGACGCTGGGATCGGTGACTTCCTGGTAACCGAGCGAGACTTCGTGCGACGACAGTACCGTCCCGGAGCCCGGGCTGTACCACTGGATTTTGTGCCCGCGGTATAACAGCCCACGGGCGTGGATGCGGCTGATCAGCCACCATACCGATTCGATGTAGGCGGTCTCGAAAGTGACGTAGGGATCGTCGAGATCCACCCAGTAGCCGATTTTCCGCGTGAGATCGTCCCAGTCGCGCTTGTAACGCGACACGCTCGCGCGGCAGGCTGCGTTGAACTCGCGAATGCCGTAACGCTCGACCTCTTCGCGGCCGTCCAGACCGAGTTCCTTTTCGACTTCGATTTCGACCGGCAGACCGTGGGTATCCCAACCCGCCTTACGCTGGACTCTGAAGCCCTTGAGCGTCTTGTAGCGGCAGAACACGTCTTTGATGGTGCGACCGAGCACATGGTGGATGCCGGGTCGACCGTTGGCCGTTGGCGGGCCTTCGTAGAATGTGAAGCGCGGCCCACCTTCACGCAGCGCGATACTGCGCTCGAAAGTCGCTTCGCGCTCCCACACCCCGAGCATGTCCTGCTCCAGGGCAGGTAAATCGAGGGACTTGCTCTCGTAAAATCGCTTGACCATCAGACGGCTGGAGGAATTGTCCTTGAACGGTTGTGAGAATAGCCACGGCGGGCGGCGCATTATAGCCGAAGCAGCGCGCCAGGGCGGTGCGTGGAAGGTGGTGCCGGCTGCCGTATACCGGGCAGAAAATTTGCGTCGACAACGCGCTGCCCCATCTCGGCAGGCACCGCCATGTGCTATCGTTTGCGTTGACCGATTATCCGTCCGCCACCCGTTCAAACGGATTCTGAAGGAGTTGCCGTGAGCTCGGATCAGGTACTCGAGTTTCTCCAGTTCGTCGAAGGACAGAAAAACCAGACGGTGCGCCAGCTGCTGGACAAGATCCTGCAGAAAAGCCGCCTCATGACCGGCGCCGAAGCAGGCACGATTTTCATCACCCGAGGCCGCGGCAAGCGGCGCTGGCTCGAGCCGGCAAGCATCCAGAACGATGCAGTCAAGGTCAAGCGCGCGGACTTTATCGTGCCCATCGGTCCGGGCACTATCGCCGGCTATGTCGCTCATTCCGGGCGCACGGTGTTGATCGACGATGTCTATCGGATCCCGAAACGCAGCCCTTACCATTTCGATCCGCGATTCGAACGTCGTAACTATTCGACGCATTCGATGTTCTGTTTCCCGCTGCGCAATCTCCAGAATGAAGTGCTCGGCGTGGTCCAGCTGATCAACTGCCGCCAGAAGCGCAAAGCCAAGCCGGTGCCGTTTTCACCGGACGTCGAGATGCTGGTCGCGCCCATCGCGCGGGTCGTCGGCCACTCCATCGAACGCGCCGAGATGCTCGAACAAATCCGGGCCAAGAACAAGACGCTGTCGGCACGTAATCGGCTGTTGGGCGAACAACGTGAACGCATCGCGTTGTTGCAGGAGGAAACCGAACAGGCCTTCAAGGTCTCCGTGACGCTGCTGGCCAAGGCCGCGGAAATCCATGACGAGGAAACCGGCAATCACATATTGCGGGTCAACGAATACAGCTACGCCATCGCCAAGATGCTCGATCTGCCGGATACCTGGTGCGATGAGATCCGCTACAGCGCACAGCTCCACGATGTCGGCAAGATGAGCGTCGATGCCGCGGTGCTCAAGAAGAAAGGCGCGTTGGATCAGGCCGAGCGCGAGGAGATGAACCGTCACACCGTGTACGGCTTCCAGATTCTGTCCGCCTCACCGCGGCTCAGCATGGGCGCCGAGATCGCGCTCTATCACCATGAGAAATGGGATGGGACCGGCTACCCCAAAGGGGTCGTCGGCGAGGCCATCCCCCTGTCTGCACGCATCGTCCAGGTAGCGGATATCTACGATGCACTCCGCTCGGAACGGCCCTACAAGCCCGCGTTCAGCCACAGCAAGACAGTCGATATCATGACCAAGGGCGATGACCGCATCGATCCAAAAGGCCATTTCGACCCCAAACTGGTCGAGCTGTTCGCCGACAATCACCAAGTCTTCGATCGCATCTGGATCAGCCTCAAGGACTAAATTGCTGTTCCGAACTCCCGGACACCGCGTGTGGCCGGGCGCCGGTAATCCGCTGCGGGACACGCCGTGAATACATCCCTGTAGCAATGGCACTTCTTAAGTGCGGAGAGGCGTCTCCTGCGGGGAGGGCTTTGGCGGAATGGCTCCCTTCGG
>JBBDTC010000165.1:0-5680 GCA_040904625.1 Gammaproteobacteria bacterium | reverse complement strand
CTGACCCGCATTCCCGCGGCGCGCCGCGACCCGCTGCGGGCGAGCACACTCGGCACCGGGCAACTCATGCGCCACGCCCTGGAGCGGGGCGCCCGACGCATCGTCGTCGGGGTCGGCGGCTCGGCTACCAACGACGGCGGAGCCGGCATGCTGCAAGGCCTCGGCGTGCGTTTCTTCGACCGCAGCGGCGCGCCGCTGACGCACGCACTCGGCGGCGGCGACCTGTCCGCAATCGCGGATTTCGATGCCGGCCATCTGACCTCCCTGATGAGCGATGTCGGTGTAGAGGTGATGTGCGATGTCGACAATACGCTGTGCGGCCCACACGGCGCCAGCGCGACCTTCGGTCCGCAGAAAGGGGCTGACGCGCGTACCGTGCAGCAACTCGACCGTGGCCTCGATCAGTTTTTCGCACTCGTCGAAGAGAAAACCGGCGCGGCGGTCAAGGACCGCTCCGGCGCGGGTGCAGCCGGCGGACTGGCTGCGGCACTGATGGCGCTGTGCGGCGCGCGCGCGCGGCCGGGCATCGAATTCGTCCTCGAGGCGGTCGGCTTCGACCAGCTCCTCGACGGCGCCGCCCTGGTCATTACTGCGGAGGGCTGCGTGGACGGGCAGACGGGCGCGGGCAAGGCACCGCTCGGCGTGGCCAGGGCCGCCGCCGCCCGGGGCGTCCCCGTGCTCGTGATCGGTGGCGCCCTGGCGGATGACGCCGAGGGTTTGCTCGGCGTTCATTTCGATGCGATGGAGGCCGCGGTGACCCGCCCGCAAGCGCTCTCCGACGCCCTGGCCGGTGCTCGCGACAACCTCGAGCGGGCAGGGCAGCGCGTCGGCGCATGGCTGCGATTGGCACGACGCCTGGCGCCGCGCGATCGTTGATCTACTGATCCGCCGACGACGGATGTGTCTGTTGCGCCGATTCGATTCAATACAATAATGAACGAATCGGATATCGGCCGGGTCATTCGCGCCAGCCGTCGGCGTGCTGGTCTGCGTCAGGGTGAACTCGCCGCGCTGGCCGGTGTCGGCAACCGCTTCGTCTCGGAACTCGAGAATGGCAAGCCGACGGTCGAACTCGGCCGCACCTTGCGAGTCCTTGCCGTGCTCGGGCTCGAACTCGAACTCGGCCTGCGCGACTGGACCCTGATAGAGCGGCCCGATGACCACTGAACTCAGCGTCCGCCTGTGTGGACGGCCGGTCGGCGGCCTGCGTGCGCCCACGGCCGAGCGCTGGTCGTTCACCTATGACGAACAGGCGCGCCATGCGGATGGAACGGCTCCTCCCAGTCTCGCCCTGCCGCGGAGCAAGGCACGGCACGAAGGCGAACACGTGGCCGCCGTGTTCGAGAGCCTGCTGCCGGATGGGGCGTTGCGCGAGCGCCTCGCCCGCAGCCTCGGCTTACCGGCCAGGAATGCGTTCGAACTGCTCGCACGGGTCGGGCGCGAATGTCACGGTGGCCTCACTGTGCACCCGCCGGACGATACCGCCGCGATGCCCCCGATGGCGCAAAGACCTGCGCGTGTTCTCGATGCCGTCGAGTTGCGCAATGCCATGGCCGCCCTGCTCATCCATCCCTTGCTGGCCGAAGTGGACGGTCTCGCCAAGACCCTGCCCGGCGAGTTCGACAAACTTCCGGCGCGTCTGCTGAACGGTCAGGTCGCGCTGGTGCTGGACGACGCGCTGACCAGCCATGTCATCAAACCGGCACGTCCCGGCCTGCGGGAATCGGTTCACAACGAAGGCTATTGCATGGCGTTGGCAGGCGCCTACGGCCTGCCCGTGGCGCCGACGACGATACTCAGCGGGCGCGTCAACGTGCTGGTTGTCGAACGCCTCGATCGTTGTCTGCTGGGCGGGCAGCTGACAGCATTGCCGATGGAGGATATCGGTCAGGCGCTGGGCTGTTCGCCGGCGCACCGTTATGAGCGTGAAGGCGGTCCCCGCCTGGCCGAAGTGGCAGCGCTGCTGCGCCGGGTCAGCGTGTGCCCGGCGCTCGACCTGCGCGCCCTGGTGCGCTGGACGGTATTCAGCTATCTGATCGGGTTCGGTGCCGGCCATGCCCGCCAGCTGGCCTTGTCATCGGGTTCGCGCGGGCCCACGCTGACACCGTTTTTCGGCCTCTGGTCGACGCACTGCTATCCGGAAATGAGCTTGCGCATGGGTTTCAGCATCGGCATCGAGGACCGCCCCGACTGGCTGACCGCCGAGCGCTGGGCGGAATGCGCCGAGGCCTTGGGGATACGTCCGCGTTTTGTGCAAGATGAGCTGCGGCGAGCGGCACACACGCTGCCGTCCCTGGCTGCAACGGTTGCCGAAGGCTTTCAGCGTCGCTTCGGCTATGCCGACATCATCGGTGCGATTCGCACCCTCATCGAGCAGCGGGCGCGGCAAGCGCTGGTGTCGCTGGCGACTGCGCGCGTCGCGGTCTCGGCCTCAGCGGGACAGTCGGCAAAAGGAGCGAACCAACATGAATAATCGCGATAAACTTATTGATTTAATTTCAACTTACAAGCTCGATCGCACTGAAGTGGCGGAACTCGTTTGTACCGATCGGGACACTGTGGACCGCTGGTTGCTGAGCGCGGAATCGGCACGCCATCTGCAGATGCCCGACATGGCGATCGAACTGCTGCAGCTCAAACTGGCTGCCGAGCGGCCGTCGTGATGACGGCATTAGGGACCGCCGGTTCATGAAGCCGTCGCGGCCGCCGGAATGAAGGTGCCGGACGACGACACGTCGGTCAGCACGATGGCATCCGCACCGACGGGCTCGGCGAGGAGATGGGTGCGTGAGACGTTGCGCATGGACCCGTCGATGGCGATCGAATTATCGTCGCTGCGACCAACCGAATTGACGCCGTGCCGCAGCACGTAACGCTGTCCGGAATCGGCGGTCAGTGCCCAATCGTCATCGTGCGTGAGGGCGAAACGGTGGCGGGCCAGCAGGATGGTCACTTCGCGCCCCCGTTCCAGCTTCAGCGTCACCGCTCGACCGTGCGGCAGGCGCTCCAGTGTGGCTGCGGCGCGGGGCGGTGAAACGAACGCGGTCGTGCGGCTCTCTGCCGCCGCACTCGTTGGCCTGTCGCGCAGGCCGAGAATGGTCCGCAGGGCGTTCTGCCGCGCTTGCAGATAGCCGACGTAGCGCTCGATCGCGACCCGCGCATACCCTTCGTGGCTGGACGGCAGATGCGACACCGCCGCGAAGATGTCGCACCAGCCGTGGTCAGCGGTGAATCGCTCTAGACCGAGCTGCAGGAGTAGTTCGAGGAGCTGGCCGGAGCGGGTGCGGGGCAGGGTCAAGAGCTGCCCGAGCTGGTGTTCCAGCGAGCGCAGGGCCGCCACTTCGAGGGCCAGCTCGGGTACCGGACGCCCGAACAGGTCGTTCAGACGCCCGGCCGGTACGGCGATGCGTGCGGCCAGGCAGAAATCGAAGTCGCGCACCGAACAGAAGCAATAGGTGCGTTCGTTTAGCCGCAAGCGCAACACATCCCGGCGCAGCCGTTGCCGAAGCCACGATGGAAAGTTGACCAAACGCTTCCATTGCTTCAACTGCCCAGAAAATTTTATTTTATATATCATGATATTAAGAAATTAACTTAATAATCTAGATAAAGCGTAGCCTGATCATTGCGCGTACGCAAGCTTGCATGACGGACATTCACCTGCGCGGCGCATGGTGGGTTAGGGGCCGTCGCAAAATAACCGGGCGATTTTGGGGCGTCGAGGCGCCCGGCTGGCAAGGCGCGAGGAGGGCGATTTGGGGCGTCGAGGTGCCCGGCTGGCAGGGTGCCCGCGGGCGGGCGCTGGGCGTCAGTAGTCGAGGACGCGCAGCATGAACGGCATCCAGGCGGCCAGCATGGCGACGAAAGCACAGGCCTCGACGCGGATGGCGAAACGCAGGCGCGCGCGTTCTGCCGCAGAGGCATCCGACATGAACACGCGTGCCATGGTCATGTCGAGCGGCAGCGCGAAAACCAGCATCATCATGATCGTCGGCGCGACCACGCCGGGCAACAACCGCCAATCGTGCATGTGAACCGAGCCGTCGGCGAAGGGGGCCGCGGCGATCACCACCAGCGTGCTGGTCAGGAGCAGGATGCGTAAGGTGCCGAGACGCTGTAGCGGGCCGCGGCGCGGTGCCTGGTTGATCGAATCACGAGTCATGACGGGACGCATGATACACCAGCGTGCGTCACTGGCCGTCGCCCGCAGGCCTGCGGTGCGGGTGCAGAATACCGTTAGAATCCCGTTTCGCCTCATCGTTGTCACTCATCGCGGCCGCCACCCATGAATCCACGATTCTCGCAATTTGCAGGCCGCTATATCGGCCCCTCCGGCACACGCCTGTTGATGGATGATCTCGGTGAAGTGCTCGCGGGAGAGGCGCATTATTGCAATCTGGGCGGCGGCAACCCGGCCCGCATCCCGGCCGTGCAGGCCTTGTTCCGCGAGCAGCTCCATACGGCACTGCGCGACGGCAGCTTCGATCGCCTGAGCGGCAGCTACGATGGACCGCGCGGCAACAAGGCTTTCCTGAGCGCGGTACGCGATCTGTTGGCGCGTGAATATGGCTGGTCGCTGTCGCTCGATAATCTCGCCATGACTGCCGGCAGCCAGTCGAGTTTTTTCATCCTCTTCAATCTACTGACCGGCGCCTGTCTCGACGGCCGCAAACGCCATCTCGACCTGCCCCTGACGCCCGAGTACATCGGCTACGCCGATGTCCCGCTCGATGCCGATGCCCTGCGTTCGCGGCGGCCGTCAATCGAGCGATCGGATCGGCATCGCTTCAAATACCGGATTGATTTCGACGCATTCACCGTCGGCTCGGATAGCGGCGCGGTCTGTGTGAGTCGTCCGACCAACCCGACGGGCAATGTACTCGATGCCGCGGAGATGGATCGATTGGTCGCGCTCACCGCGGCGGCCGGCGTGCCGTTGATCGTCGACAATGCTTACGGCCTACCTTTTCCCGGCATCGTCTTCGACGAGGCTCGTCCCGTTTATGCCGATCACGTAATTCATTGTATGAGTTTGTCCAAGCTCGGTCTGCCCGGCTTGCGCACCGGCATCGTCGTCGCCGATGCGGAGATCATCGACGCCATCCAGAGCTTCAATGCCATTTTGTCGCTGGCTACCGGCAGCCTGGGAGCAGCATTGGCGACACCTGTCATCGCCAGCGGCGACGTCTTGCGATTGGCCCGCGAAGTCATCCGCCCGCACTATCGTCAGCGTTGCGACGCAGCGCTCGACTGCTGCGACCGCCACCTTGCCGGTCTCGACTATCTCTTGCATCAGCCGCAGGGAGCCATCTTCCTGTGGCTGTGGTTCCCCGGCTTGCCGATCACGGCCGAGGAACTCTATCGGCGCCTCAAGCGGCGCCATGTGCTGGTCATTCCAGGTCATTATTTCTTTCCCGGTCTGGACGCCGACGACTGGGCGCACAAACACGAGTGCATCCGCATCTCGTATGCGCAGGCACCCCAGGACGTGGAGGAGGGCATACGCATCATCGGCGAAGAGGTGCGGCAGGCCTTCGCCGCGGATGGCGGGTGAGCCGGCCGGGGCAGGCAGAGAGCCTGCGTGTCAATGGCACTGACTCAAGCGCGGATAGGCCTGTCCTGCGGGGGGTCCTTTGACGGAATGGCTCCCTTCGGTCCGCTTTATTTCCGCCAAAGGACC
>JBBDTC010000164.1:0-5696 GCA_040904625.1 Gammaproteobacteria bacterium | reverse complement strand
CGTCACTCGACCCGCATCACCCGTACCGATCGCCATTCAGCCGGCGCGGATGTCGACTCCAGTGCCGACATCGACCCGATCGAACAACTCGATGATGTCCTGATTACGCATGCGGATACAGCCCCGCGAACCGGGGCGACCGAGCTCGGTGGTATCGGGTGTGCCGTGGATGTAGATGTAGCGGGCGTAGGTATCGCACGCACCGCCGGCGTTGAAGCCGGGCTCCAGGCCCTCGAGCCAGAGGATGCGGGTCAGTATCCAGTCCCGTCCGGGATGGGCGGCAGCGAGCTCCGCAGACCACTGCTCGCCGGTCGGCCGGCGCCCGACGAACACCGTTCCCGGTGCCGCTCCGGCACCGATCTTGTCGGCGACGCGATGGCGGCCGCGCGGGGTGCATTCGCTGTCGAGCGTCTCGCCAGGACCATTGCGCGCAGTCGATATCGCATAGGTGCGCACGGCACCGGCCGCATCGACAGCGCGCATGGCTTGCCGCGCGAGATCGATATGTAAATGTTCAACGCGTTGCATGCGCGGTTCTCCGTGACGTGTGCTCGAGCGCATCGAAGCTGCCGTCGCCGTCGATCGTATAGCCCCTGATGTCAGTGCGCATGATCGCGAGCTGATCCTCGAACCACAAGGGTATATAGGGCAGATCATCAAGCAGCCGAGCCTGCAGCCGACGATAGAGCCGTGCGCGCCGCTCGCGATCGGGCTCGCGCTCGGCCTGCTCGATCATCGCGTCCATTGCATCACTGCGATAAGCGCCGCGGTTGGCGCCGGCCGGCGGGACGGCGGAACTGTGAAAGGCGTGTCGAAAAATGTCCGGCGAGGCCAGACCGACCCAGGACAGGCCATAAAGCTGGAATCGGCCGGCAGTGACATCACCGAAAAAAGTGCCCCAATCATGACTCTCGATCTCGAGATCGATGCCCACTACCGCCAGCTGACGCTGCAAAATGGCCGCCAGACGCAGGCGGAAGTGGTCGCTGGACGTCTTGTAGATCAAACGCAGGCGGCGCTCGCCGTAGCCTGCCTGCGCGAGCAGCCGGCGTGCCCTGGCGGGATCGTGGGCAATGCCTTCGAGCTTGCGCGCACCGGCCCAGTGCTGCGGCGGAAAAAGGCCGTTCGCGATCCGGGCGGAGCCCGCGAATACCTTTGCCACGATCGCCTCGCGATCGATGGCGTGAGCGATCGCGCGGCGCACCTCGACCTGCCCGGTGACGGCATCGAGGCAGTTGAATCCAAGATAGGAGAACGTCGTCCCGGCTCGCTGCTGGCCGACCAGATCCGGCCGTGCGGCGAGCCAGGCATAGATTTCCGGCGCCAGGTTACCCTGGATGATATCGAGCTCACCGGCGACTATCTGCATGGCGCGGACGGTGAGATCCTTGACCGGTACGAACTCGACGAGCTGGCCATCGGCGCGCCGGCGCATGACGGTGACGCCGTTGGCGCGACTCATGACACGCTCGAAGGGCCCCGAACTCACCCGCCAGTCATCACGCGCCCGGCCTGCGGCGACATCGGCCGCGGCCAGCACGCCGACCGTCAGGGCGGCGGGAAACAGCGGGTCGGGGCGTGCCAGTGTGAAGCTCAGACGACGTGCGTCGACGACGGTGATGGTTTCGATATTGGCCAGCGCGCCGCGATGCGGCGACGCCGTCCGCGAGTCCAGCACCGACCGGTACGTCGCCGCAACATCGGCTGCGGTGACGGCGCTACCGTCGTTGAAACGGGCACCGTCGACCAGCCGCAGGCGATAGCGGCGGGGATCGATGGTCTCCCAGGTCGCGAGATCCGGTTGTGGATTCGCGCTCGCGTCGAGATGAATCGGCGCCCGGTGCAGCAGGCGTACCAGGCGCGCCGACATCGCGTCGCTGGCAAAGCGGGGATCGAGCGTCATCGGCGCGGTCGGGATACCGACGCGGATGCGCTCGAGATCCGGTTCGGCGCAGGCGCTGAGCGCGATAATCGCCGCCATGGCGGCCCAGCGGCCCCAGCCCGGCAGCCCGTTCACCGGCGCTCGAAGACGGAGATCGACTCGACGTGCGCGGTATGGGGGAACATGTCGAGAATTCCGGTTTCGCGCAGGCGGTAGCCCTGGCGGCGGATCAGTACGCCGGCATCGCGGGCGAGAGTCACCGGATTGCACGAGACGTAGACGATGGTTTCCATGGCCGAACAATCGAGATTCTCGACCACCGCCAGCGCGCCCGTGCGCGGCGGATCGAGCAGCAGCTTGGAAACACTGCCGGGGAGACGGCCCGCCAGACCGGTCGGCAGCGCGAGATCGGCGACGTCGAAACTGCAGTTGTCGATACCGTTTGCCACGGCATTGGACCGGGCACGTTCGATCAAGGCCTGCTCGCCTTCCAGGCCGATCACATGGCCGGCACGGCGCGCGAGAGGCAGGGTGAAATTGCCTATGCCACAGAATAGATCGGCGATGTCGTCGGCGGCGCCGGGTTGGAGGTAGTGCAGCGCGGTTTCCACCATGTGTTGGTTGATGACCGAATTGACCTGGATGAAATCAGCGGGCTCGAACGCGAGCACGATATCGTCGACACGGTACTCGAGCGGACGCGCGGGCCCGTCAAGTGGCGTGATCGTGTGCGGCCCGCCGCTCTGCAGATAGAACTCGACCCCATGGGTGCGCGCGAACGCGGCCAGCGCGTCACGATCGTTGCCGGACAGGGGAGCGAGGTGACGAACGACGAGCACGGCGCGGGAGTCACTGAGGGCGATTTCCAGCTGTGGGATCTGAGCGGGGATCGACAGCGCCGCGATCAGGTCACGCAGCGCCGGCAGTCGTGCACCGATGCGCGGGTCGAGAATGTCACAGTGCCGGCAATCGGTGACGTAGGGGGAAGCGCGCTCGCGGAAGCCGACTATGACACCGCCCTTTTTCGTCACATGCTTGACCCCCAGCCGCGCTTTGCGACGGTAGCCCCACTGCGGTCCGCGCACCGGCTCGGCCAGCGTGTCCGGCGCCGCACCGGCATGATGATGCAGCAGTTCGAGCAGTACCTGCTGCTTGTGGCGCAGCTGTTCGTCCTCGCTCAGATGCTGCAGGCTGCAGCCACCGCAGGTACCGAAATGTGCGCAGCGCGGCGTGACGCGGTTGGCCGCGGCTTGCAGGACCTCGAGCGTCTCGGCTTCGTCGAAGCGCCCGCGCCGGCGCAGGATGCGCGCACGCACCTGCTCCGTCGGCAGCGCCCCGTGGACGAAGACCGTTTTGCCGTCGAGCCGGGCCACGCCGCGGCCTTCGTGGGACAGGGTATCAATCTGCAGATCGACCGGTTCGCGCGGCCGCGCGCGCGCCCTCATCGCCGCTCTCTCACGAGGGCGTCGCAGCGTCCCAGGCGCTGAGGAATTCCTGCAGGTGCTGCTCGGGCGCCGCGGCCAGCAAGTCGCGCACCCGCGCCAGTTCCGCCTCGAGCCCGCTATCGCTGAGCTGGCCGCGCAGATGTTCGAAGCGCAGATAGACCAGCCAGGTATTCAGCACATCCGTCTCGCAATAGTCGCGAATGGCCTTGAGCCGGCCATCACGGTAGTAGTCCCACACGGCCGCACCGCTCATGCCGAGTTTGCCGGGAAACCCGAGCAGCGCCGCCATCTGGTCGAGCGGCACGAAGGCCCGCGGCTGGTAGGCGGCGAGCACGTCCATCAGATCGATGTGGCGCCAATGAAAGCGCCCGAGATAGTTGTTGTAACGGAAGCTGCGGTCATCGTCGCCGGTATCCCAGTAGCGTGGCGCGGTGATGCCGTGGACCAGGGCGCGGTAGTGCAGCACGGGCAAGTCGAAGCCACTGCCATTCCACGACACCAGCGTCGGCGTGTAGCGCTCGATACCCTCGAAGAAGCGCCGCACGAGTTCTTCCTCGGTCGACGTCTCCTCGCCCAGCGACCACACCTTCAGACGCTCGCCCTCGCGGAACACCACCGAGATGGCAACCACTCGCTGCAAGTGATGGCGCAGGAAATCACTCGCGCCGGCGGTCTCCTGGCGGCGCTTGCTGAACATCACGGCCGCCACGCCGTCATCATCGAGCCCGTCCAGCCCCCACACGCGCCGGGCGCCCGCCACGTCGGGGACGGTCTCGATGTCGAAAACGAAAACGTTCACGGGCCTGCTCGATTCAATCCGGGAAAACGCCGGTCGACAGGTAGCGGTCGCCGCGATCGCAGACAATCATCACGATCAGCGCATCCTCGACCTCGGCCGAGAGCCGCAAGGCCGCAGCCATGACGCCGCCCGAGGAGATGCCGCAGAAGATGCCCTCTTCGCGGCCCAGACGCCGGGTCATCGTCTCGGCCTCGTCCTGGGTCACATCGATGATGCGATCGACCGCGGCCGGATCGTAGATCCTGGGCAGGTAAGCCGCCGGCCAACGGCGGATGCCCGGGATGCGCGCACCGTCGGCCGGTTGCACGCCGACGATCTGGATCGCCGGATTACGGCTCTTGAAAAAGCGCGAGCTGCCCATGATGGTACCGGTGGTACCCATGGAGGCGACGAAATGGGTGAGGCGACCGTTGGTGTCGCGCCAGATCTCCGGCGCAGTGTCGCCATAGTGGGCAAGCGGATTGTCGGGGTTGGCGAACTGATCGAGCACCCTGCCCTCACCGCGTGCCGCCATCGCCTCGGCCAGATCGCGAGCCTCCTCCATACCGCCGTCCGACGAGACCAGCACCAGCTCCGCCCCGAAGGCTTTCATCACCGCGCGCCGTTCGCTGCTCATGTTCTCCGGCATGATCAGAATCATGCGGTAACCCTTCATGGCCGCGACCATCGCCAGTGCGATACCGGTGTTGCCGCTGGTTGCTTCGATGAGCGTGTCGCCGGGTTGGATTTCGCCGCGTGCTTCGGCTTGTCGAATCATGCTCAACGCCGGGCGATCCTTGACCGAGCCGGCCGGGTTGTTGCCCTCGAGCTTGGCCAGGATGACATTGCCGGTGGCACCCGGCAGGCGCTTAAGGCGCACCAGCGGCGTGTTGCCGACGAAGTCTTCCAGGGTCGGCCAGTTCACGCCAACCATCCTCGTCCAGCGCCGCGGCGTGCCCTGTTCAGAAGTGATAACCGAATTGCACGACGTGGAAATTGATCCCCGGATTCTCGTCGCCGAGCCCGGCGTTGGATAGATGCTGGTAGCGATAGACGAGTTCGTAACGGCCCTGGGCACCGAACCGTATGCCGCCCCCGACATGCGTGCCGAAGGCGAAAGGGATATCGAAATCCTCGTCGCCGATGCCGTCCTCGGTATGCCCGTGGACGCCGACGCCGAATTCGATGAAGGGCGCGATACCGCCCTGCGTCGGATCGCGTTGCCAACGCAGGACCGGCGTCAGGCCGAAATCGAACAAATCGTCCTCACCCGACGTACCCGCTTCACCGTCCCAGTAGGCCAGCGACAGTTCGAGATAGCTGACCAGACCCCAGTTGGCCGAGCGCCACCAGTTGCCGCCGAGGTCCCAGCGCAGTGCGCCACCGTAGCGTTCCTCGTCTTCGTCACTGACGCCGCCTTCGACGACGACGGTGTCGATGGCTGTGGCCGGATGGGCGAGACTCAGCAAGCCGAGAACGATTACGCATCGAAGCGCAGCGAGGATGGTCGATTTCATGAGGCCCGGACTCGATTAGTAAAGAAGGAAGCGGGTCGCTAGCAGCCTGTCGGACTTAGGGCATCGTAACGAGG
>JBBDTC010000163.1:0-5722 GCA_040904625.1 Gammaproteobacteria bacterium | reverse complement strand
CGGTTCATCCCCGCGTGGGCGGGGGACACACCTATAACACGCAACTGTTTTAATGAGCTTTTTCGTGCCTCGCCGCTGTCACGGCGTTCGTTGTCGGGAAACCGGCTCGCTTAAGCATGCTCAGCACGCCGCTTCTGGGTGGAAGGCGACGAGGCGCAGACCGTCCAAATCGATGGGAACCCGACGGCTGCGGCCGACCGTATCGAAGCTGAAGCCGGCATCGTTCTGGGCCGGCCAGGCTATCACCGCGTCGCCCTCTTCTATAAGGGCGCGGACCTGCTCCCAGATCATGTCGCGAGTGCGGACCGAGTAGTTACCAACATAGACGCCGGCGCGGACCTCAAGCAGCCACACGGCGAGCCGGCCGCGCAGGCGCGGCGGGGCGTTGTTGGTAACCACCATCAGCATCATGAGCGCTGCCCCTCCTCGCCACTCGAAGCCTCTTCAGCGAAAGCGGGGCCGACGGAGTCGACCGGCGCCTCGGGTCGCGACAGGCCGCCGGCGATGAGCACATCTTCGATGCCGGGGATCAGGCGGGCGAGGATGTTTGTGGTGCGAAAGGCGTCGCGACAGGCGATGCGCGTCTCGCGTACCGGGTCGGCGGCGCGAAGCCGCCCTTTGGCATATTGGCCGGCGATGCGGAAAGCCTCGGGAACGACAGTGTCGAACTTGTAGAGATCGGCGATGTCATAGACGAAGGAGAGCGGCTTTCCGGTATGGAGAAACCCGACAGCGGGCGCGTAGCCGGCCGCGAGCACGGCCGCCTCAGTAATGCCGTAGAGACAGGCCGTCGCGGCAGAGAGGCACCGGTTGGGCACATCCGAGATGTCCCACTCCGACGGGTCGTAATCGCGGCGGGACCAGGTGACGCCGAACTGCCGGGCGAGGCCCTGATAGATGGCGCGCACGCGGGCGCCCTCGATGCCGCGCAGTTGGTCGACCGACCGCCGGGACGGCGCCGCCTCGCCGAAGCGGATCTGGAACATGCGACGCACGATCTGGAGCCGTGCGTCGGGATCAAGGGCCATGCGGCACTGCCATAGAAGCTTGTCCGACCGGGCCCCGCCGGGCTGCCCGGCTGCATAAAGCCGAACGCCAGCTTCGCCGGTCCAGATCAGCAGCGTGCCGGCCCGTGCCGCCAGGGCTACCGCGGCGTGGCTGACGCGAGTGCCCGGCTCGAGCATGATCGTAGCGAGGCCGCCGACGGGGATATGGGTGCGGATTCCGTTGACATCGACAAGGACGAAGGCGCCATCAAGAACGTCGAGTTGCCCCTTTTCGACGAAGACAATCGAAGAACGCTCGCGCAGCGGGATGGGGCGCGGTGGCGGAGCTCCGGGTATGCGCCCCTGGACAGGTTGCCGGCTCATGCCCGGCGGATCAACATCAGCCCGCAGCCAAAGGCCTTGGCCCGGCCAAAGCCAGTCCGCAGGCGCGCGATAAAGCGGTCCGGCTCTGTTACCGCCACCAGGCCCTGCAGGTCGAGGACCCCGATACCATGCGAGCGGACACGACCGCGCTCGCGTGCCAGCAACTGCACCTTGTAGCTGTCGACCGCAACGCCCTCGAGCTCGAAGCCGTCCGCCTCGCCACGCCGCTTCATCCATCCGCTGGCGGCCTCATGCGCCTTCTGCAGCCGCAGTGATGAACGCTCGTCCTTGGGCACGCTCGATAGCAAGTCCATCACCACATCGCTGCGCCTCGCGGTGGCGCGCCCCCCAGCGCGCCGGTCCACCGTTGCGTGGACGCGCAACATGAATCGCAGCCGATCCCCAGGCGCGAGCGCCGCCTCGAATGGCCGGGTCTCGATGTCGAAGAGCGAAGAGCGCAGCTCGGGCTTCGGGCCAAGCACATAATAGATTCCGCCCTCTTCGTGCCGCCACAGCATGGTGGTGCGCTCGTCGCCGCGGCTGCGCCGCTCATCCTTCGCCGCTCGCACCGCCGGAGGCATGACCGACCAGACCAGGCGGTGGCCTGCCTCGGCGGCCTCGCCGCTGTCCAGCGGCTGCAATGTGCCGATCAGCGCTGAAATCTCGGGGTTTCGCTTGAGGGTCAATCGGCTGAGATACAAATCGTCGGTCACGGACTCGACTCCTCGTCTGGATGGCGCCAGGGCAGGATGAACTCGTCTCGAGCCGCGAATTGCCAGGTCAAGCGGTCGCCGGGATCGTCGATGCGTCGGTGGCGACGGGCAGGCGTGTTGCTACCGCCGAGATCGGATTCGCGCTCGGCAGCGACGGTTCCTGCCGCCAGGCTCCGTATGCGCCGGTCGAACAGGGGACGGTCCGGGGCGAAAGAAGGTCTCGACCGGCGCCGTTCGGTGAAAACGTCGAAAAGTCCTGTCTCCGCCTCGGTAAGCACAGGATCGAGCGGGGCCGAGAGCGGGCACGACTTGCGGCCGAGAAACAGGGTGTAAGCGGGCCTTCGGAAGGCATCGGCCAGCTCCTCTAGTGACCAGCGCGCACCGGATTCCGCAGTATAGGCGGCCTCATGCCAGACATCGGTGCGATATTCTCGGCGGGTGATCGAGGTGGCTAGATCGCCGCGGACCGCTAGCGCCTCGCCCCGCGTTCGAGGCTTCCCCTTGGAGGAAGGGAGCGACTGAAAGGTGTGGAAATCGGTGAGGAGCGTGCCGGTCCTGAGGGTGAGGATGCCAACTCGAAAGCTTGTGGCAAGCTGCCGCTGGCCCTCGGCATCATCGCGACGTATACCGAGGGCCGCTCCGGCGAGGCCGATAAGGGCCGAGCGGGTCGGTCGCTCTGCCGTGCCACGCTCTACGTTGCCCGCCCTTTCCCCATAGCTGGCGAAGGGGGCGATTAATGTTACGACCAGCCAGCGGCTCATTGGACTGCTGCCGGCAAACTTTCGGCAGAGAAGTGGGCGACCTCGTCGAGGGTCGCCGTGCCTTCGGCGTGCACATCGAGCACCCGGTCGGCGTCCCAGTCCTGCCCGTACACCGCGCCGAACCTCGCGCGCTGCTGGAGTAGCTTGTGGCGTGACTGCGTCAGCAGGTCCTCGTCCTCCACTGGCACGGTGAAGGCGCTGGCAAGGCTGCGTGGCTGTCCGTCGCCGCGTTCCGCGAGCACGAATTCGGCGCGCACGTGGTTGGCGAAGCTGTTGCGCTTGCCAATCGGTGAGGCCAGGGCGGTGGCTCTCACCAGCGCCTCGATGGCGCGGGCCGCCAAGGCACGGTCGCCGGCAAGATTCTCGATCAGCAGCGCCCTATCGACGCAGACATAGAGATAGAAGACGCCGGCGCCGAAGCCCGCCTCGCCGATGAAGCCGGC
Source organism: Gammaproteobacteria bacterium (assembly GCA_040904625.1). Classification (GTDB taxonomy): domain Bacteria; phylum Pseudomonadota; class Gammaproteobacteria; genus JACKNG01. Next base: position 2,435 of record JBBDTC010000163.1, on the reverse strand, counting down.
ACCCGCATCCTCGGACGGGCGCTTCAAGTCATCGACGGCTGTGTAATAGTCGCTTTCGCTGGCGGAACGGTTGGTGGTGAAGGCGTGGGAGACCTGCACCGCCGCCTCGCGGTTGAAGTCCGGGTTGTCAGCCAGCATTCGGCCGAACATGGCGATGTCAGCCGCTCCGTCGGCCCGGCGCAGGGCGATCTTGCCCAGTTCCTTTTCCTTCGGCAGGTCCTCGCCGGCGACCAGTCTGTCGGCCAGTTCGAGCGCGAAAGCCTTCTCCTCGGGAGAGATGAAGGCGAGCTGCTCGATGCGGGTCGGATTGTCGTCCTTGTCGCCCTTTAGTTTGCCAAAGGCAGAAGCCACGTGGCGAGAGATATCGACGCGCCGCGCTTCATCTACATCTTTCGCGGCGAGGTAGGCCTCAATTTCCTCGCCCAGCCGCTGGGTACGTTCGCCAATTGCCCCCTTGAGCGCCGTGGCGAAAACATCGGAGGTGCGGATGGCGCGCTTGATCGCCTGCGAGGAGATGCGCTGACGCATGGCGTTACCGATCATCGCCGTTTTCGGCCGGCCAAGATCGTCGCGATTCGGGTTGGAGGGCGGATAGGCTGTCAAAATATGCAATTGTACGAAGCGGCTCATGGCACGTCCTCCTCTCCGCCGGCGGCGGGCTCTTTCGGGTCGGCGGGGGCTGGTTTTTTGGCGTCGGGCGCATCCCGGCCGCGCTGGTAATATTCGAAGATCCAATGCTGCCGGATCGATTCGCTCCACCTCCAGACGTCGTCGGCGAAGCGCGCGATATCGAAGGGGCGGTCACCGAGCAGCGCCAGTGCCGTGCGCAGTTGGCGCATCCGCTCCTCTGGCGAGCGCGCGCGCATCAACGCGCCGAAACGCAGCGGCGACATGGTGCGGCGATCACCTTTTTCGGGCCATCCGCCATCGGACCTCAATCCCAGCGCCTGGGCGAACTGCAGGCGCCCGCTCTGCGGGTTGAAGCGGATGGCAGGCAGTACGCCGGCCAGAATGGCTACATTCTCCGCCGTGCGCCGGTCGTACGGTCTTCCTGCGAGGCGCCCATAAAGCGAAATCGCATCCGGTTCGGCCAGCACGTCGCTTGGCGTTGCTGCGCGCCGCAGCCGCGCCAGGGCACCCCGGTCGCCGCCGTGCCCCTTTTCGTCAGGGTGCAGGTCCCGCCACCACGTGAAGGCCAGCCATCCCTTGCTGTCGCTGCCGCGGCCCGGTCGCGGTTCTGTCGTCATGGCCGCGTACGTCATGCCACCCTCCCCTTTCCACGCTTCGTCTCCGGCGGCGGCAGTGCCAGCGCACCGAAGAGCTTCCGGCCTAGCGGGCCGTAACCTGAGAATGTGGCGACGAGCCCACTACGAGACTCAACGACATCGGCGGCTCGCTGCGCATCGTCCGCCGGTGCCGGCGCGGCCGTGTCGAACAGGGCCAGTGCTGCTTGGCGTAGGGTCGCGAGCCACTGGGCCTCCGGGTCGCCGGCACCATTGAGCGCCGCATCCAGCAGATCGTGAAACGTATCGTCCGTGCCGCCGAAGAAATCGCTACTGACCTGGGCGACGGCGGTCTTGTCGGGTGCCGCATCGCGGCTCAGCACACGGCCGACCGCGCTACGCAGCGCCGAAGCGGCGAGGTCGCCGGCATCCGCAAGACGGCGTGCAAGCGTATCGATTACTACCGCCTGACCGTGGGCAGCCAGGTGCATGGGCGTGTCGGCGGCGAGGTAGCTGACGGCCTCCATGTTGTTCATGGCCCAGCCGGCGACCCGAACCAGCGGGTCGCGTGCTCCAGCGATGCACAGTTCGTCCGCTCGGGCCTGGCGCGCCGTGTGGACGGCCGCGGCGCCTTGGCGGAGCGGACCATCGGGGCTATCGCCGATCGTCGCCGCCACCCAGTCGCGATAGCCGAAACGACCCGATTTCGGCTTCATCGAATAAAGCACGCCGTCCTTCTTCTCGCGCCGGTAAGGCGTGAGCGGGTGCTGCCAAAGGCCGTAGTTCATTCCCCAGGGCTTTTGCACAAAGCCGATCGCAACCGGGCCCTTTTCGCCCGTCATGGCGCAGACGCCTTCGCCTGCGAACGTCAGCCACAGGCGTCGAGGCATGCCGAAAAAGGCATGCAGGGGATCGAGCCGCGAGTCAGCGTCATGCAATTCGGCACCGCCATCGGCTTTGCCCGAGGTGAGGGTGGGTCTGAGCCAGGAGAAGATTTTTTCCGGCTCCGGCAAGGCGGCGTCCCGCAGTTGCACGTTTGCCCAGAGCCGGCGCCATAGCGATGTGGGGCGGTCGGGATCGGTGTTGACCGGCACCACGACCGCCGTCAGCGGACCACCGCCGCGCATAGACGTGCGGTTGCCCGCGCCGCCGGAAGGCGCGAAGGCGGGGTCGCATCGGTGCACCTTAGGCCAACCTCCGGATCGTAGGTCA
>JBBDTC010000162.1:0-5789 GCA_040904625.1 Gammaproteobacteria bacterium | reverse complement strand
GCGGCGTCAGCCGATTTGCACCGAACCGCTCCCGGCGCTGCTCGACGTCCCCACCGCGCAATCCGGTTTCGGGATCCGCGTCAACGGCATTGAGCACCCCCTCTGGCGGCAACGAGTGCCAAGTGCGCTCCGCAATGTCCTGCTCGCTCATCATTTCTTCCTTGGCCTCGATGCGCTCGGCCTCGCCTGAAAGCCTTTGGGTCAGCCCGATAGCTAGGCCGCCGTATAGCCTCCGTCGATGACCAGTTCGCTCCCGGTCACGAACTTGGCTTCATCCGAGGCGAGGTAGACGATGCCGTGGGCGATGTCGTCCGGTTCGCCGACATGGCCTATCGGATGCTTGCTATCGAGTTCGCGGCGAAACGCGTCAACGCCTTGCGACGAACTGCGACCGAGTTCTTCAACCAATGGAGTCCAGATGTACCCCGGGTGGACCGAGTTCACCCGGATCTTGTCCTTGGCGTAGAGCAACGCATCGGTCTTCGTCATCAAGCGGACTGCGCCTTTCGACGCGTGATAAGGTGGAAGATCCGGCGCGCCGATAATGCCGTAGATTGAAGACAAATTGACGATACTGCCACCGCCCGCCCCACGCATATGCGCGATCGCGTGCTTGGTGCAGAAGAAGACGCCACGCACATTGACATTGATAACCTTGTCCCATTCCTCCGCCGTGACCTCGTCCGTCGGCTTGTTTGTTCCGGCGATACCTGCATTGTTAACGAGGACATCGAGCTTGCCGAAAGAGCCAACCACGTCGCCGAAAACGCGCTCCACCTCGGATTCGTCGGTCACGTCCAGATGCCAGTAGCGGGCGTTGCCGCCACCAGCGCGGATGCGTTCGGCCAGTACTTCGCCCTCGTCATCGAGCACGTCGGTGACCGCCACTGCCGCGCCCTCGCGCGCCAGCTTTACGCAGGCGGCGGCGCCGATGCCGAGTGAGCCGCCGGTTACTATCGCCACTTTGCCCGCTAGCCGTGCCATGCCACAGCCCTCCTCCGTGAACAATTGCTCAGCGCAATAACCGCATTCTTGACCGGCCATGCGAGCTGGCCCCATCAATCATCTGGCGACCATATGCAGGGCCTCGCGCACCATCTGTGCGGCGTAGCCCCACTCGTTGTCGTACCAGCTCATGATCTTGACGAGGTCGCCATCGACCACCTGTGTCATGGTCAGGTCGACGATCGAGGCGCGCGGGTCGCGGATCACGTCGGACGAGACGATAGGATCGTGCGTGACGCCGATGACCCCGTCATAGCGCTCGCTTCCAGCCTCCTCCTCGAAGATGCCGTTCACCTCCTCCACGGATGTCGGGCGTTCGCTCACGATCGTGATGTCGACGATCGAACCCACCGCGACCGGCCCGCGGATCGCCACGCCATCGAACTTGCCGGCATAGTCCGGCAGTACCTTCGCCGTCGCCTTCGCAGCACCCGTCGTGGTGGGGACGAAATTCGCCGCCGCCGCGCGGCCGCGGCGCCACTTGCTCGCCGGGGTATCGACCACCGCCTGCGAAATCGTGTAGGCGTGGATCGTGGTCATCACTGCCTTGCGCAACCCGATGCGGCGGCCGAAGACCTCGATCACCGGCGTGATGCAGTTCGTCGTGCAGCTCGCACAGGAGACGATCGGCTCGCCCTCGACCGCGTTCGCGCCGTACACGACGAAGGGCACACCCTCGCCTTTGGCGGGCGCGGACAGGATGACCTGCTTGGCGCCTGCCTGAAGATGCTTCTCGAGGTCCTCGCGCTTGGTGAAGACACCGGTGCACTCGAACACCAGGTCGACGCCCATGCCCCGCCACGGCAGCTGGCCCGGGTTCTTCTCGTTGAGGACGCGGTAGCGGGCCTCGTCGATGACCAACGTGTCGCCGTCGCTCCGAACCTCCGTGCCGTAGCGGCCATAGACCGTGTCGTAGCGCACGAGATAGGCGAGGTTGTCGGATGGGGCGATGTCGTTGACCGCCACGAGCTCCAGACCCGGCGTCTCGTGGATGATCTTGAGCGTCGCCCGGCCGATTCTGCCAAGGCCGTTGATTGCCACACGCTTCGTCATGTCGGTCGTCCTTCTGTTCGATCGGTCCTGTGGGGTCAGCCCTCGGCCGCGTCGAGGGCGACAAGGCCTGGCAGCTCTCGCCCCTCGAGCCACTCGAGGAACGCGCCGCCCGCGAGCGAGACGTAGCTGAAGTCATCGAACACCCCCGCCCGGGCCACGGCCGCGTTCGTGTCGCCCCCACCGACGACGCTGATGAGGTTACCCGCCCTCGTCCGCTCGGCGATCGTCTTCACAATCTTCTCGGTCGCTTTGGCGAAGGCCGGTTGCTCCGCGACGCCGAGCGGGCCGTTCCAGACGAGCGTGCGCACATCCGCGATACGCTCCGCGATCCGGTTCGCGCTGTCGGGGCCGATGTCGAGGATCATTGCATCGTCGGGTATGGCATCGATGGCGACGACCTCAGCGCGTCGAGAAGCTGCAGCAGGGCTTCGCGACTCGTTGCCGCTCGAGCCCCGGCCCACTGCCAAGCGAGCGTACTGGTGGGGTGGGTTGAGCACGCTCGGTCGCGTTGAAGACCCGCGCTGCAGCGCCAAGAGCCAAGCCTTTCGATTGGTTGCCGGAGCAAGGTCGCTGATGTGGATGACCGCCTCCAGCAGCGTGTTTGCGATGAGATCGTTGGCCTCGGCGTCGATGCGGGACCAGGCGCGGGCGAGCGCCCTCAGCAACGGATGTATAAGGAGATCGTTGCCGGAACCGAGGGGCCGCGACGCAGGCTCAACGTGACCCGTGGCGCTTTCGTTCCGGTAGGGTGGTATGTGGCCATGGAATACGCGAAGCCCTTACGGGCCCTCCCTGGTGCGACCTGTCAAAGGCGGGAAAGATCGTCTCCCCCACTGACAGCAGATTGCTTTGCACAAGATACCGGCCGCCGCGATCCCTCAGCGTCCGTGCCCGGTCCGGTATTCTACCGACAGCGGGGCGCCAGCGGCGTCCTTCCGGACAAGCGGAACCCGGTTCGCCTCCTGGTGGGCAGCGCGCGGCGGCGCCGGCACGCTGGTTGCCGCACGCTCGGCGCGCGCAAGCGCCGCGACAAAGCGGGACGACCAATGGGCGGCGTCGTTTTGCCGGATGATATCGATCATGCGTCTCCAGCGCTGCTGCCGCTCGCTCAGTGGCATCATGAGCGCGCGTTGCAGCGCCTGCACGACATCCTCAAGATCGCACGGGTCGACGAGAACCGCTCCGACATCGAGCTCGATGGCTGCTCCGGCAAAGCGCGAAAGCACGAGCACCCCCGGATCCCTCGGGTCTTGGGCGGCAACATACTCCTTGGCCACCAGGTTCATGCCGTCGCTCAGCGGCGTCACCATCGCGACCCGACTGCGGCGATAGGCGGCGGCGAGGCTCTGCCGGTCGACGCCGTCAGTGAGAAGCTGGGCCGCCGGCAGCTCGGCCCAATATTGCATCGCTTCCAGCGCGGCAAAGGCGTGTTTGACCCGTGCCGCCTCGCTCCGGTAGGCGGGAATCTCGGCACGCCCGATCGGCGCCACTTGAATGAGCGAAACGCTGCGCGCGAACTCAGGGTGCAGGTTGAGGAAAGCGTCGAAGGCGCAGACCCGCTCGACGATACCCTTGCTGTAATCCAGCCGATCGACGGCGATGATCGGCGTTACGTCGGGCTTCAGCCGCTCGAAGGCCGCAGCGAGCGCGGGATCATCGATCGCCGCGGCGGCAGCGATTGTTTCGAATTCCGCCATATCAATCCCGATGGGGAAGACATTGCTGCGCGGCGGCACCGCCAACCGCAGCGGACCAGGACGGTTTGCGAGCGGGCGTAGCGCGAGGAAAGCCCGGAAAGCCCGCAGATCGGCTGGAGTTTGCAGGCCGACCAGATCGTAGGCGCACAGGAACTCGGCGATGCTGTCACCCACCGGCAGTCGCATGAGATCGTCCGGATCGGCGAAGGGTGTGTGCAGAAAGAAGCCGATCAGGTTGCGCACGCCGCGCGCCCGCAAGCAGCAAGCCAGCGGGATCAGATGGTAGTCGTGGGCCCACACGATGTCGTCCGGCCGGAGGATGGACGCCAGCTCGTCAGCGAAACGCGCGTTGATCGCAAGATAGGAATCGTAAGCCGCGCGGTTGTAGGCGATCAGGTCTCGCCGGCCGTGGAAAAGCGGCCACAGGACCTGATTGGCAAAACCCGCGTAGTAGCCTTGGAACTCAGTGGCCGGCAGGTCGAGCATTACGTACTCGACCGCGCCATCGGCATGGTGATGGCGCTGGCTCACGGGGCTGTCTACAAGCTGACCACTCCAACCAAGCCACACGCCGCCGTGTGCCTTAAGCGCGCCGACGATGCCGACGGTCATGCCGCCAGCCTCGATCATTCTGCTGTTCGGGACAGCCACCCGGTTCGAGATTACGACAAGCCGCATCACTTCCTCCAGGACGCATACTTTATTTGTCATCAAAATATCGAACCGCACCGACGGTTACTTTGATGCGAGTCAAACTTCTGAGCGCTGCCCGTCGTCGGCGCTGCGTGGCGCATTTCAGCGAGCGGCTTGGTGTGTCCGAGCGGCGGACCTGCCGGGTGCTCGGCCGGGCCCGCTCGACGCAGCGTTGAGAGAGGACATTGTGGCGCTGGCCGGCGCCTACGCGCGGTACGGCTACCGGCGCATCACGGCACTGCTGCGGGCCGATGGCTGGCAGGTCAATGCCAAGCGGGTAGCGCTCATCTGGCGGCAGGAGGGTCTTAAGGTGCCGGCGACGCAACCCCAACGAGGGCGGCTGTGGTTCAACGACGGCTCGTTTGTCCGGCTGCGGCCGGACTGGCGCCATCACGTCTGGGTCTACGATTTCGTGAAGGACCGCACCCACGACGGCCGGCCGTTCCGGATGCTGACCCTGCTCACCGAGTTGTGCGTTGCCCATGGTCCGCCAGGGCACATCCGCTCGGACAATGGCCCGGAGTTCTGTGCCAGCGCCGTGCGGGACTGGCTCGGTCGGCTGGATGTCGGCACGCTCTACATCGAGCCGGTCAGTTCCCAAGAGAACGCTTACGAGGAATGGATAGTGCCATCTGCAGGCTTGCCTGATTGGCGCCGTGCATTAGCCTGATAGCCTGATGACGTTCGCTGTTCGGTGCGACAGGGAATATAGCCACGAATGCCAGGGTTCACGCGGCTTTCAGGGCACCCTGGACCAGCCAATGGCCGGGATTTTGCGATTTTCCCTGTATCTACCCTGGTATCAGGGTACGTCTGCGGAGACGGGTTCGCAGGTGACTGCCTGCACCGCCATGTTTCCGGATGCGGAAAGGGACGCGCACAGAGAGGGTCTCGGGGCTCGTCATGCCGCCGCCCTCGCGAAGCCGCTGACCTGGCTCACCAGCCCGGACAAACCGTCCGCGCGAAGGTGGATGCTGAGCTCGTCTTCGCCGATTCCGCCCCTTGCGACGAGAAGCCGCAGGAGGCGGGCTTCCTCGGCGGAAAACAATTCGTCCCACAGTGGATCGAGCCCCTCCAGTGCGTCGCGGACGTCGGCCTCCGTCACCTCGGCATCGTGGCCGCGCGCGGCGCGCCACGTGCCGACGATGACTTCCGGCTGGCGGAAGACTGCCCGGAGCTGATCAATCACCGCGCTCTCGATCTCCGCGGCGGGGACGCGGCCGACCGGGCAGGCGTCGCGCCCGCGCTTCAGCACCGTCTGGCTGACATAGTAGCGGTAGAGTCTCCCGCCCTTGCGGGTATGGGTCGGCGAGAAGGCGGCGCCGTCGGGACCGAACAGCA
>JBBDTC010000161.1:2682-5817 GCA_040904625.1 Gammaproteobacteria bacterium | reverse complement strand
CGTTGCTCGTCAGTTGAATAGAACCACTATTCGCCCTCCTCGCGCCTTGCCAGCCCGGGCGCCTCAACGCCCCATACAGCCGAGTTATTCTGGGACGGGCCCTAAGGAGGCCACTCGGCGTTGCAATTCGCTCATTTGGAACAACCAAACGTCGCTCATTGCGCCTTGATTGGCCTCCTTACAGGGGCAACAGCACCGAACAATGAAAGATCAACAGGCCCTAGCAGCCTGTCGGACTTAGGGCATCGTGACGAGGCGAGTGGGAGAGCGAGGCAAAATGAGCGCGCGTTCGAGGCGAATAGTGGGGCTATTTAACGAGAACGCGCGCTTATTTGGGCCGTTATCCCACCGCCGCAGTAGATGCGGCCTGAGTCCGACAGGCTGCTAGTGCCGCGGATGACGCGCGGACCCTCAGTCAGCGCTTTCCAGGGACAGCGTCGCGCGCACCACGCCCGGCTCCTCGCCATGAGTATGCTCGCGAAAGCCGAGCTCGCGACACAGCCCCAGCATGCGTCGATTGTCGGTCAGGATATCCCCCCAGATCTCGCGAATACCACGGCTTTTCGCATAATCGATGATGCGATTCATCAGGCGGGTGCCGAGGCCGTGGCCGGCCAGGTCGTGCTCGACGACGATGGCGAACTCGGCACGGTCGCGATCGGGATCTTCGATCAGCCGGACCACCGCGTGGATGTCGACCTGCCCGGGGATCCCCGGCGGCGTCAGCACCAGCGCCATCTGGCGGTCGTAATCGATCTGCGAAAAACGTGCGGCGAGCAGATGGTCGAGCAATTTGAGCGGTGCGAAGAAACGGAAGCGCACCTCGTCCGGCGTCAGCCGCTTGAAGGCGCGCGACAAGGCCGGCTCGTCTTCGGGCAGGATCGGGCGCAGCAGGAATTCGCGGCCGTCGGCGACGGTCAGACATTCCTCGAGCTCGCGCGGATAGGGCCGAATGGCCAGCCGGCTCTCACCACTTCCCCCCGCGCGCTGCAGGCGCACACGCGCGTCCAGGGAGGTAATGCCGTCTGCCTTGGCGATGAGCGGATTGATATCGAGTTCGGCGATTTCCGGCGTGTCGATGATGAGCTGCGACAGCCGCACCAGCACGAGGGCCAGCGCCTCCAGATCGATCGCCGGCACATTGCGGTAACCAGCCAGCAGGCGGGCGACGCGGGTGCGCTGGATGGCATCGGCGGCGAGCCTCAGATTCAACGGCGGCAGCGCTATCACGCTGTCGTCCAGCACTTCGACTGCCGTGCCGCCGTGCCCGAACAGGATGACCGGCCCGAACTGGGGGTCGTCGACGACGCCGGCGATGAGTTCGATGCCGGTCCCGGCGCTGACCATAGGCTGCACAGCAAAGCCTTCGAGACGTGCCGTGGGATGCGCGGCGCCGATGCGCTCGGCCATCGCCGCGGCCGCTGCTTCGACCGCCGCCGGCGCGAGATCGAGCACGACCCCGCCGATATCGGATTTGTGCGTCAGATCGGGGCTGACTATCTTGAGCGCAATGCGACAATCGAGCTCACGCGCATAGGCGCCCGCGGCCGCCGGCGAATCCGCCAGACGGGTCGGCACGGTGGCGATGCCGTAGGCTTCGAGCAGGTCTTTGGCCGCGACCTCGGACAGCCATTCGGTCGCGTCGGCCAGCGCCTGATCGATAACAGCGCGCGCCCGCACCCGGTCAGGATCGAAGGCCTCGGGCAGCGACGGCGGTGTCTCCATCAGCGCGGCCTGGTTGCGTCGATACTCGACCATGTGGACGAAGGCGGTGACAGCATCTTCGGGCGACTCGTAGGTCGGGATGCCATGGGCGCGAAAGCGCGCCCGTGCGGCCTGCGTACTCGCGTCACCGACCCAGCTGGTGAGGATGGTCTGGCGCGGGCGCGGCGGCAGCGTCGCCACGACCGCCGCGGCCGCATCATCGCCGGAAGTCACCGCAGTCGGGCAGTTCAAGATGAGTATCCCGTCGGCCGCGGGCTCCTCGAGCAGCGCAGCCAGCGCCTGTGCATAGCGCGCCGGCGGCGCGTCACCGATGATGTCGACCGGGTTGCCGTGCGACCAGGTCGGCGGCAGCACGGCGTCGAGGCGTGAGCGCGTCGCTGCGGAAAGTTCGGCGAGACGGCCGCCGGACCCGATCAGGGCGTCGGTCGCCAGCACACCGATACCGCCGCCGTTGCTGAGGATGGCCAGGCGATCGCCTTGCGGCGGGCGCGCCAGGGCGAGCGTCTCGGCGGCATCGAAGAGTTCTTCCAGGGTGTACACCCGCAACATGCCGGCCCGGCGAAAAGCGGCATCATAGACTTCGTCATGCCCGGCCAGTGCGCCGGTATGCGAAGCCGCGGCGCGCGCCGCTTCGGCATAGCGCCCGGATTTGACCACGATGACCGGCTTGCTGCGCGCCGCGGCCCTGGCCGCGGAGAGAAACTTGCGCGCGTGGGTTACGGCCTCGACGTAGAGCAGAATGGCGCGGGTGTCGCGATCGTCGGCGAGATAGTCGAGCACATCGCCGAAATCGACGTCCGCCATGTCGCCCAGCGAGACCAGCAGGGAAAAGCCGATGTCGCGCGGTTCGGCCCAGTCGAGGATGGACGTGATCATGGCGCCCGACTGCGCCACGAAAGCCACCGAACCGCGCTGTGGATGAAGATGGGCAAAACTCGCATTGAGCCCGACGTGCGGCGCGAGCACGCCCAGGCAGTTGGGTCCGTTGATGCGCAGCAGCGCCGGCCGTGCGGCCTCGAGCAGAGCGGCACGCCGCTCGGCGCCGTCACTGCCGGAGAATCCCGCCGAGATGACGATGGCCGCGCCGCAGCCGCGCGCGGCGAGGGCCGCGACGATACCCGGCACCGTCGCCGGCGGCGTCACGATAACGGCCAGGGCGGGCGCTTCCGGCAGGCTCTCGACATCGGGCCAGCAGCGCTGGCCGCACAATTCGGTGTGCTTGGGATTGACCGCATACACGTTACCGGCGAAACCCGCCGTGGTCAGGTTCTCGAGCAGCAGGCGCCCGAGCGAGCCGGCCTTGTCACTCGCACCAACGAGGGCGACGGAGCTCGGCCGGAAGAGGTGCTGAAGATTGCGGACGGACATGCTCGCTCTCTTTTACAGAACTTAGGACCCGCCGGCGCGCGA
>JBBDTC010000161.1:0-2672 GCA_040904625.1 Gammaproteobacteria bacterium | reverse complement strand
CCCCCCCCCCCCCCCCCCCCCCCCCCCCCCCCCCCCGACTCCGGATCAGCGCCGATAGAGCCCGATCAGGCTCGCTTTTTCGAGGGTGTTGAAATTGAGATAGAAGCCGACCACCGCGGCCGAGGTGTCGGCCGTCACCGGCAGTTCCTTGAGGCCGACCGCATGCACGTTGAAGATATAACGATGGATGTTCGAGCCTTGCGGCGGGCAGGGGCCGCCATAGCCCGGCTTGCCGAAATCGGTCCGTACTTCGAGCGCACCAGCGGGCATCTTGCCGCTGGCCGGATCACCCGCGCCGAGGTCCAGCGCGTTGACCGAAGACGGAATGTTGACCACCACCCAATGCCAGAAGCCGCTGCCGGTCGGGGCATCGGGATCGAAGCAGGTCACGGCGAAGCTCTCGGTGCCCTTGGGCGCGCCACTCCAGGCCAGCTGTGGTGAGAGATTCCCGCCATTGCAGCCGAAGCCGAAAGCCTCTGAGAGGAGATGTTTGCTATCGAGGATGTCGCCTTCCGCGAAGCTCGAGCTGGTCAGTGTCAATGCCACGTTGAGATGTCTCCTGTAATGCGTCGGATACCGGATGTTAGCAGCCTGGCGGCTCAATGGCGCACCGCGCTGGATGCACCCATGCCGGTGACCGAGCGCACATACTGGTGGTCGAATGCCGCTCTTTCACGGCGTGCGCCGTCGCTGCGGTCGAGCAGCGACACTGTCATCGTAATCACGAACGACGCGATCATGGAGAACAGGGCCGGATACTTGTAGGGAAAGATGGCTTCCTCGTAACCCAGCGTCTCGACCCAGATGGTCGGTCCCAGGATCATACAGCTGACCGCGGTCACGAGCCCCGCCGCCCCGCCCCACACCGCGCCGCGCGTACTCAGGCGGCGCCAGAACATGGACAGGAACAGGACCGGAAAATTGACGCTGGCGGCAACCGCGAACGCGAGCAGCACCATATACGCCACGTTCTGTCCCTCGAAGGCCATGCCGAGGCCGACCGCGAGCACTCCCAGCACCATCGAAGCCACGCGCGACACCCGCACGACCTCGGTCTCGCTGGCATGGCCACCCCGGAACACGCTGGCATACAAATCGTGCGATACGGCCGAAGCGCCGGACAGGGTCAAACCGGCCACCACCGCCAGAATCGTGGCGAAAGCGACGGCGGAAATGAAGCCGAGGAACAGATCACCGGCGGTCGCCTGGGCCAGATGGATGGCGGCCATGTTGTTGCCGCCGCGGAGCATGCCGTCGGCCATGAAGGCCGGATCGCCCGAAATGATGACGATAGCACCGAAGCCCATGATCACCGTCAGCAGGTAGAAATAGCCGATCAGCCCGGTGGCGATGAACACCGACTTGCGCGCCGCGCGGGCGTCCGGCACGGTGAAGAAGCGCATCAGGATATGCGGCAATCCGGCGGTGCCGAAGATCAGCGCGACACCGAGCGAAATCGCCTCCAGCGGATCGGAGACCAGGCCGCCCGGGCCCATCACCGCCACGCCCTTGGGGTGGACTTCGACGGCTTCGGCAAAGAGGCGTTCGAACGAGAAGCCGAAGCGATACATGACGACCAAAGCGAGCACGCTCGATCCGATCAGCAACAGGGCAGCTTTGATGATCTGCACCCAGGTGGTCGCGATCATGCCGCCGAAGCTGACATAGAGGACCATCAACACACCGACCAGGATCACCGCGGCGTGATAAGGCAGCCCGAACAAGACCTGAATGAGCGTGCCCGCGCCGACCATCTGGCCGATGAGATAGAGCACCACCACGACCAGTGTGCCGCAGGCCGAGAGCGTGCGTATCGGCAGCGCCTCGAGACGATAGCCGACGGCATCGGCGAAGGTATAGCGGCCGAGGTTGCGCAGGCGCTCGGCGAGCAGAAACAGCACCAGCGGCCAGCCTGCAAGCCCGCCGATGGAGTAGATCAGGCCATCGTAGCCGCTCGAGAAGACCAGCCCCGAGACGCCCAGAAACGACGCCGCGGACATGAAATCGCCGGCGATGGCCAGCCCGTTCTGGGTGCCCGTGATGTTGCCCCCGGCAGCGTAATAGTCGCTGGTCGTGTGGGTGCGGCGCGCGGCCCACCAGGTGATGCCGAGCGTGGCGACCACGAACACCATGAACATGCCGATGGCGGTGAAATTGACCGGCATCGCCGCCGCCGGCTCGGCCGACCATGCGGCCTGACCCACGACCGCCGCCAGTCCGGCAGCGATGCCACCGAGCAGAGCCTGTTTGCGCATGTCAGTCCGCCGTCGTCACACGGCGGACGATGGCTTCGCTGGTGCTGTCGAACTCACCGTTGGCACGGTATACATAAAGCCCGGTCAAGGCGAAGCCGAGCACGATGATGCCGACACCGATGGGGATGCCCCAGGTGATGACGGTGTTCGGGCCGAGCGGGATGGCGAGGAGCGCCGGCTCGAAGGCGATGACCAGGATGAAGCCGAAATAGGTCACCAGCATGACCGCGGCAAGCAGCCAGCTGAAGCGTGTACGGCGCCGCTGCATGGCCTGGAAAGCCGGATCGGCGAAGATCTTGCGGTAATGTTCTTCCATCAGATCGATCCATAGCGCCCGCGCCGCCGGGCGGCGGGCCGCTCGAGCCTAGCAGCCTGTCGGACTTAGGCCGCATCTACTGCGGCGGTGGGATAGCGGTC
>JBBDTC010000160.1:0-5823 GCA_040904625.1 Gammaproteobacteria bacterium | reverse complement strand
TGCATCATGCCGGCCGCGCACAAGAGTTGTGCCAATGCCGGGCCTAGGAAAGCCGGTCTCGAAGCCCTATTGTTGCAGTGCAATAATTTTGCCCTGAACAGGGCCAGGCAGTGCAACGTGACCATAACCAAGACCCGACCGCGAGCGCGGCGCGCGGTCAGCCCCCCACCAGCGCGGATTATCCGCAAGCTCAGCGCGGCCGAACGGTCATTGCTGGGTGAACACCTGCTGCGCCTGTCGCCCTACGATCGCACCATGCGCTTCATGAGTACCGTCAATGACGGTCATATCCTGCGTTATGCGCAGCATTCCGACGACTATCAGCGGCTGGTGCTGGGTTATTTCGCCGACGGTGCACTGCGCGGGGCGGGCGAACTCATCTTTCTGACCAACCCGGTCTGGCGCGGCGCCTGTGAAGCGGCGCTGTCGGTGGAAACGCCATGGCAGCACCTCGGTGTCGGCACTGAACTGCTGCGTCGCCTGGTACTGCTCGCCCGTAATCGCGGCGCGGCGCCCGTGCAGGTTTATTTCCTGCGCGAAAATCGGCGCATGCAGGGACTGGCCCGCAAACTCGGTATGAGCCTGACCTACACTGGTGCAGAGGTCGCGGCCCAGCTCTACCCGACCTGGCCGACCTATCTCTCCCTGCTCGGCGAATCGTTCAGCGACGGCCATGCCGCCTGGGCGCGTCTGGCACGCGCCGCGCATACCGCGCGGGGCTGAACAACGCCCGGCCGGCGGCGCCGGCCAGCACCGCTGCGTGCAAGCCGGCACGGCCATGGCACAGTGCGCCGTGGCGGGCTCTGTGGCTGGTTCGCGAAAGGTGGCGCGACGCCGCTTTAGAGGCCGGTTCGACACGCCCATCGGCGGTCATTGCGTCGCCACATACGGTCCCGTATCGTGGCACCGCCCGCCTCCAACACGCCCGGTCTCTGTAACGATGAACACCACGACGACAGCCTACGACGACGCCGATCTCACTCTCGGCGTGCCGAATTTCACCTATGCGGATCTCTACGAGCCGCATGCACTGGCGCGTCTCGGCACGGCCTTCGACGACCACCTCGCGCAGGCCGACGCGGCGCTCGCGGAACGCTTCGCCGCCTATCGGGCGAGTGCGGGCGAAAGCATGAGCCCGGTAGACATCTCGGCCGTTCTCACCGACACCGCGCCCCACCTCGGTCGCTTTCTTGCGCGCCTGTTCCGCATCGAATCGCACTGGCAGGGTCAGCACGATCTCATCCGCGACGAGGACGATACCGTGCTCGGTTTCCGCAACGACTTCGTCATGCCCCTGGCGAAGCGTTACAAAGGTGTCGACTGGCAGGCCTACGATCGTGCCGCGCTCGCAGCGGCTGTCGACGTCTTGCGCGATGCAGTCCGCGACAATGCACGGCTACCTGCCGACGACGAGTACCTGACCGCGCGCGCCGCGGCGTTTCTGAGTGGGCGGCAGCCGGTTCCCACCGGCATCCTCGACACGCTGCGTGACGGCAACGAAGCCTGGCGCATGCTGGCAGACGACGCCGCGCTCACCGCCGCAGCCTTGCAGGCACTCGAACAGTGGTGCCACCTGGTCACCCAGGATCCCGATTTCGCGCCCAGCGCAGCCCATGCCTGGGTGAGTTTCAAAGAGCCGGCGAAAACCGACGTCCAACATCTCGTCCATCACCCCGAACACGAGCACGGCGGCTACACTGCCTGGGCTGCCGACAGCGCTCACCGCCGCCGCCGCGACGGCTTTTCGCTGACCGATCCGCGCTTCGGCCTGCGCCGCGTGCTCTACGAAGTGGACCACTGCATCTATTGCCACGATCGCGACAACGACACCTGCGCCAAGGGTATGCCCAACAAGAAGGAGGGCGGCTTCAAAGTCAACGCGCTCGGCGTACCGGTTACCGGCTGCCCGCTGGGAGAGAAGATTTCGGAGATGCATGTCGTCAAGCGCCAGGGCGACAACATCGGCGCCCTCGCCCTCATCGTCATCGACAACCCCATGTGTCCGGGCACCGGCCATCGTATCTGCAACGATTGCATGAAAGGTTGCATCTACCAGAAAACCGAGCCGGTCAACATCCCGCAGATCGAGACCAACGTCCTCACCGACGTGCTGGCGCTGCCCTGGGGCTTCGAGATCTACGCGCTGCTGACGCGCTGGAATCCGCTCAACGTCAAACGCCCGCACATGCTGCCCTACAACGGCAAGAAGGTGCTCGTCGCGGGGCTCGGACCGGCCGGCTACACACTCGCCCACTATCTCCTCAACGAAGGCTTTGCAGTGGTCGGCATCGATGCACTCAAGCTCGAGCCGTTGCCGGCTGCGCTGACCGGCTCCATGACCGCCCCGCCGCAGCCCGTACGCGATTTCAAGACGCTCTACGAGGATCTCGATCGCCGCACGGTCAACGGCTTTGGCGGTGTCGCCGAATACGGCATCACCGTCCGCTGGGACAAGAACTTCCTCAAAGTCATCTATCTCACGTTGCTGCGCCGGCGCACCTTTCGCGCCTATGGCGGCGTACGCTTCGGCGGCAGCATCACCCTGGACGATGCCTGGACATTCGGTTTCGACCATGTCGCCCTCGCCACCGGCGCCGGCAAGCCCTCGATCATCGGACTCAAGAACAACCTCATCCGCGGCATCCGCAAGGCCTCGGATTTCCTCATGGGCTTGCAACTCACCGGGGCGGCCAAGGATGCCTCCCTCGCCAATCTGCAGGTACGCCTGCCGGCCGGCGTGATCGGCGGCGGCTTGACCGCAGTCGATACCGCCACCGAAGTCATGGCCTACTATCCACGGCAGGTCGAGAAGCAGCTGCACCGCTACGAGCGGCTGGTGGCCGACCTCGGAGCCGACGTCGTGCGGGCACGCTATGACGCCGAAGAACTCGCCATTCTCGACGAGGCGCTGGCCCACGGCCGCGCCGTGCGCCGCGAACGCGAACGCGCCGGCGCGGCCGGCGAGACGCCGGACTTCGCCAGCCTGGTCAAGAGCTGGGGCGGGGTGACGTTGTTCTACCGCAAGGCCCTGGCCGATTCGCCGGCGTATCGCCAGAATCACGAGGAAGTGAACGAAGCGCTGGCCGAAGGCATCGCCATAGCGCCTTACATGAGCCCGCTCGAGGCCGTGCCCGATGAGCACGGCGCGTTGTGCGCGGTGAAGTTTGAGCGCAACGCTGTGGACGCGCCGAAGCAGATCCTGGAACTGCCGCTGCACAGTCTGTTCATCGCCGCCGGCACCTCACCGAACACCATTTACGAGCAGGAACATCCGGGCACGTTCGAGCTCGACGGCAAATTCTTCCGTCGCTACGAACCGAGCGGCGGCAAACTCGAAGCCGTCGAAGATACCGCCACGACTACCCCGAAGCTGGCCCAACCCTCGCCATTCACCTCGTATGCACACGACGGCCGCTTCGTCACCTTCTACGGCGACAACCACCCCGTCTACGCCGGCAATGTGGTCAAGGCCATGGCCAGCGCCAAAGACGGTTACCCCTACATCGCCGAGCTTTTTGCCGCCGAGATTGCCGGCCAGAATCCGGTCGACCAGCCCCAGCGCGAAGTCCAACTGCGGCGCTTCTTCCATGGCCTCGACGAGGCCCTGCTCGCAACCATCGTCGCCGTCAACCGACTCACACCGACCATTATCGAAGTGATCGTCCACGCCCCCGCGGCAGCCGCCAAGTTCGAGCCCGGCCAGTTCTATCGCGTGCAGAATCCGGAAGCCTTCGCTCCGCGCGTCGAGGGCACGGTGCTGTCGCCGGAAGGGCTCGCCCTTACCGGCGCCTGGGTCGACAAGGGCCAGGGCCTGATTTCCCTGATCGCACTCGAGATGGGCGCATCCTCGCGCTTGCTGGCTCGCTGCCGGCCAGGCGACCCGCTGGTGGTCATGGGCGTAACCGGTACCCCGACGCACATTCCGCATGACGGCACGGTGCTGCTCATCGGCGGCGGGCTCGGCAACGCCGTGCTGTTCTCGATTGGCAAGGCGCTGCGCGCCGCCGGCAACCGGGTGCTCTATTTCGCCGGCTACAAACGCGCGCAGGACGTCTTCAAGATGGCTGATATCGAGGCTGCGGCGGACCTCGTTGTGTGGGCAGTCGATGCGGGGCCGGACGTCACGCCGGTACCGACCGGCCGGCCCCAGGATCGCAGCTTCGTCGGTAACGTCGTCGAGGCCATGGTGGCGTATGCCGAAGGCCGTCTCGGCCCCGTCGACATACCCATGAACACGATCGACGAACTTATCGTCATCGGCTCCGACGTCATGATGGCGGCAGTCAAGCGTGCGCGCCACGAAGTCCTCGCGCCTCATCTTCGTGACGATCATGTTGCGATCGGCTCCATCAATTCGCCCATGCAATGCATGATGAAAGGCGTCTGCGCGCAGTGCCTGTGCAAGCACGTCGACCCGGCGACTGGTGAGGAATCGTTCGTCTATTCCTGTTACAACCAGGATCAACCCCTCGATCGGGTCGATTTTCCCAACCTGCGCGCGCGGCTGCGCCAGAACTCGGTGCAAGAGAAGCTGTCCAACCTGTGGCTGGATCATCTGCTCAACCGCGGCACCGCTTGAAGCGCGGCGAACTCACCTCGATAGAGTAGATAGACGCCTTCTCGGCGCATCGAACGGGGCCCGCTGCCCGCATGGCGTTCGGCCGTCGTGCTTTTTCCGTATACTCAGTACAGCAGCACGGAAACGCACCGCCCATTCGGCGGCGCTGCCTGATTCAACCATGCCCAAACTCGTCGAAGTACAAGCACGCAAATTGGCCTGGTCTTTCGCCGGGACTCGCAAACACTGGTACGCCGGTAGTCCGGCCCTGACCCATCTTCTCAATGCCTATACCTTGCTGGTCCCGGACAACGAGAAATATTACATCCGCACACTCTCGCACTGCGTGGGCAGAATCCGCTCGCCGCGCCTGAAAGCCACGCTACACGCCTTCATGCGCCAGGAATCGCTGCATGGCATCGCCCACCAGAAGTATTGGCAGACCCTGCGCGAACACGGACTCGCCTTCGACGGCTTCGTCAAAGGCGTGAACGTCCTTCTCTACCGCCTGTGCGAGCCGCTGCAGCCGCTGCGCCTGCGTGTGTCGATCGTCGCGGCGATCGAGTATCTCAACGCCATATGGGGCCATATTTTCCTCAGCGATGATCTCCTCCACGATGCAGACGACGAGCTGCGCCAGCTCTTCTATTGGCATTTTGCCGAGGAGATCGAACACAAGGCCGTCGCCCACGACGTCCTCAGCGAAGTCTATCCCGGCTACTGGACGCGGATCACCGGAGCCGCCATCGCCATGCCGATGTTCTATCTGCTGATGCTGATCGGCCTGGCCTACCTGTACCGGGCAGACAAAGACAGCCGCGGACGAGGCTGCCTGGGCGACCTGCGCCGCTTACTTTTCACGCAGGGATTCGCCGGCAAGAACCTGCGCCACATCCGGCGCTACCTGCGGCGTGACTTCCAGCCCTGGGACCTCGATGACTATGCGCTCGCACAGAGAGTCTTGCGTGAGGCTGCCGCAGCACCGGTCTCCCCGGCGCAGCCCGAAGCCCTGGCCCTGGAGCGGCGTGCCTGAGTTTCTGCGGTCGCGTAGGGTCCGTCCCAGAATAACTCTGTTTCGGGATCTGTCCGGCCTCTCCTGCGGGAGGCCCTCTGGCGGAAATAAAGCGGACCGAAGGGAGCCATTCCGCCAGAGGACCTCCCGCAGGAGAGGCCTCTTCGCGCTTAAGGGTCCTTTGGCGGAAACAAAGCGGACCGAAGGGAGCCATTCCGCCAAAGGACCCCCGCAGGAGAGGCCTATCCGCGCT
>JBBDTC010000159.1:0-5845 GCA_040904625.1 Gammaproteobacteria bacterium | reverse complement strand
AGTGGGACACTAGAAGTTCCCTTCAATCAAAGGGATATAAGATCCGACGTATGAGTAACTATAAGGTGCATGCTACCGGGGTATGAACCGATGCTGCAACGATAAAGCCGGCGATCTCGAGTTTCTGCGAGCCAGGCAAGGCCGCGTGCTGTACCTCGTGCTGGCCATCAATGCGGTGATGTTCGTGGTGGAGTTCGCTGCCGGGTGGTTGGCGCAGTCGACGGCGCTCCTGGCCGATTCCCTGGACATGCTGGGTGATGCATCCGTCTACGCCGTCACCCTGTACGCCCTTACGGCGAGTGACCGGACGCGGACACGTATCGCCGTGCTCAAGGGCATGGCCATGGCCGTGTTCGGGCTCATCGTGCTCATCGAGGCGGCACGCAAGTCCATAGTTGGCGGGATGCCTGACGTCAGCCTGATGATGCTCGTGGGCAGTGGAGCCCTGCTGGCCAACGCATTGTGTGCCGCGTTGCTGTTCCGTCACCGCGGTGACGATCTGAACATGCGCTCGGTCTGGCTCTGTTCGCGCAATGATCTGATCAGCATCCTGAGCGTTCTACTGGCGGCCGGTACGGTCTATGCCACCGGTATGGCCTGGCCAGATCTCGTCATCGGCGTCGCGATTGCACTCCTGTTTCTTCACTCCGCCCGGCAGATACTCACGGAAGCTTGGGTCGAATGGCAAAGCGCGCGCCATGTGCCCCTGCGCCGCGATCGGGTCATTGAATGGTGTCCTTGCGGTTGCGCGTCCTCGCGCTAGCCCTGCTGTTCGTGATGGCGCTGCCGTCTATAGCGCATGGCGAGGACGATGACCATGGGCATGGCGAGCACGCCGCGGAGCTTGAGGAAATCGTTGTGCAGGCGACGCGTTCGCGGCGCCGAGTCAAGGACGAACCGATCCGCGTCGAGATGCTGTCGCAGGAGGAGATCGAGGAAAAGCTGCTGATGCGCCCGGGCAATATCTCGATGATGCTCAATGAAACGGGCGGCCTGCGGGTGCAGGTCACTTCGCCTGCCCTCGGCTCCGCCAATGTCCGGATCCACGGCATGCGCGGACGCTACACGCAACTGCTGGCCGACGGACTACCGCTGTACGGCGGTCAGGCGTCGTCGCTCGGCCTGCTCCAGGTACCGCCCAGCGATCTCGGCCAGGTCGAGATCATCAAGGGTGCTTCGTCTGCGCTGTATGGCGGCCAGGCGCTGGGTGGCGTGATCAATCTGGTTTCCAAGCGCCCGGGAACGGACGCGGAGGGCGAGGTGATTCTAAATGCCACGACCCGAGATGGGCAGGACCTTTCTGCCTATGGCGCGACGCCGCTCGGCGGCAGTTGGAGTGGGTCGTTGCTGTCGAACTACAACCGACAGTCGACACAGGACCTCGATGGCGACGACTGGGTCGACATGTCCGGTTACGAGCGTGTCGCGCTTCGTCCCCGACTGTTCTATGACGGGCCCGGCGGGTCGAGTGCTTATCTGACTGTCGGTGCCATGGCAGAGGATCGGCGGGGCGGCACGGTCGGCGGCGGGCTGGTACCGGATGGGCAGCCATTCCCGCAAAACCAGGATACGCAGCGCTTTGACGCTGGTCTCGTGCTCGAACGCCTGGTTTCCACCTGGGATACGCGCAGTTGCGCGCCTCTTCGATGCGCCAGTCCCACGACCACGGCTTCGGCGACCTGCTGGAAATAGACCAGCACGAAACGATGCTCATCGAGGCCTCCCTGGCTGGTGAGAGGATGGCCACATCCTGGGTCGGCGGCCTGGCGTACCAGGCAGACGATTACGAGGCCGAGACGTTCCCCGTGTTCGATTACCGCTACGATGCGCCGGCGCTCTTTGCCCAGCTGGAGCACGATCTGGGGGCGGAGGTCAGCCTTGCCGCGAGCGCCCGGTGGGATGAACACAGTGAGTACGGCAGTCAGTTCAGCCCGCGCCTCTCACTACTGTATCGGCCCGGGCCGTGGACAATCCGCGCTTCCTGGGGCCGCGGCTTCTACGCGCCGACTCCTTTCGTCGAGGAAACAGAGGCAGCCGGGCTGTCGCGGCTCGAGCCGCTATCTGGCCTGGAGGCCGAGAGCGCGGAGACGTTATCGCTCGATTTTGGCTACGCCGTGGGTGCTCTGGAGGCCAGGCTGACGCTGTTCGGCTCGGACATCATTGATGCGGTGCGGCTGCAGACCGTGGCGCCGGACCGAGTGCGGCTCGTCAATCAGGACGGCGTCACCCGCACACGCGGCGTCGAAGCGCTGCTGCGCTGGCGCCAAGCGCCGTATGTGGTTACAGCCAGCTATCTCTACCTCGATGCCAGCGAGCCGGCGGAGGATGAACCGGGTCGGCAGACCGTTCCGCTGACGCCGCGCCATTCGGCGGGGCTGGTGGCGATGTGGGAGCAACACGACCGTGGCCGCATCGGCCTCGAGTTGTATTACACAGGCGAGCAGGCACTGGAAGATAATCCCTTTCGGGACAAGAGCGAGCGATATCTTCACATCGGCCTGCTCGGAGAAATCGTCCTGGGTCGCTACCGTTTGTTCCTGAACCTCGAAAATCTTCTGGACGTTCGCCAGACCCGGGAGGATCCGCTGGTCCTGCCCAGCCGCGCCCCGGACGGCCGTTGGACCGTGGACGCGTGGGCGCCGCTCGAAGGGTTCATTGCCAACGCTGGGGTTCGTATCAGTCTGGGGCGTTGAGCCCTCTGGCGACATGGCTACATGCGTCACGCCGGTCGCGGCCCCCAGAGAATCACGGCGGCGCCGGTGAGGCAAATCACTCCGCCGATCAGATCCCACCGGTCAGGCAATTGGTCCTCGACCAGCCACAGCCACGCCAGTGACGAGGCGATGTAGACGCCGCCGTACGCGGCGTAGGCCCGGCCGGCGAAGTCACTGTCGATCCGCGTCAACAGAAAGGCGAACATCGCCAGGCTGATCATGCCGGGGACCAACCAGGCCGGAGACCGGTCCAGGCGCAACCAGGCCCAGAACGCAAAGCAACCCCCGATTTCGGCTACCGCTGCACCAAAATAAACAACTGCTGACGCGATCATGACGCCAGCGCCTCGAGGACCGGGCACTCGGGAACCGCATCGCCCGAGCACTGCCGCGCGGTGCGCGCAAGGACACGCTCAATGCGCTTGAGATCCGCAATCCGGGTACGTACATCAGCGAGGTGTCTCTCGGTGCGCGCCTTCACTTCGGCACAAGTCTGGGTGCCGCCGTCGACCAGGTCCAACAGACCGCGGATGTCCTCGAGCGAAAAGCCGAGCTCGCGTGCGCGCAGGATGAAACGCAGCCGCGCTACGTGGTGCTCGCTGTAGAGGCGGTAGCCCGCTGCCGAGCGCGGCGGGTCCGGCAGCATGCCGACCTTTTCGTAGTAGCGGATCGTCTCGATGTTGCAGCCCGAGCGGCTCGCGAGCTCAGCGCGCTTGAGCGGTCCCGGTGTTCCCGTGGTCCTCATAACTCATGGCCTCTTGACTCTGTAGTCACTACAGAGTCTACGCTCCGTGCTCATTGGGATCGAGGCAGGGCCATGATGAGTACTAAAGATGTCGACGTGACGGTGACGGACAGGGAAGGCGCCGGCCGCACACAGGGCTGGTTTGCCACCGGTGGTGTTGTCGGCGCGCTTCTCGCCTCGTCTTGCTGCATCGCACCACTGTTGTTGCTGACGCTCGGGGTCTCCGGCGCCTGGATCGGCAAGTTGACGGCACTCGAGCCGTACAAGCCCGCCTTCCTCGGCGTCGCACTCGTGTTCATCGGGCTCGGCTTCTACCAGGTCTATTTCAAGCCCAGGCCGGTTTGCGAAGCAGGTTCCTATTGCGTGAAGCCGCAGAGTGCGACCGTCATCAGGGTCGCGCTGTGGGTGGCGACCGTGTTGGTGGTGCTCGCTGCGAGCGTCGATTGGTGGGCGCCGCTGTTTTACTGAACTCGCCGCTTCCAGACGCTGAGGAGAGATTGTCATGAAGGTATTGTTCGTCGCATGCGTAATCACTTTGGGGATGGTCGGGCTATCGACGGTGGGGGCCCCTCGTGCGCAGGCGCAAACGACCGAGGCCGCCACCGCGTCGCAATCAGCGACCTTCGCCATCGAGAACATGACCTGTGCCTTGTGCCCGGTGACCGTGCGCAAGGCCATGGAAGGCGTTTCTGGCGTGAAATCGGTCAGCGTGAATTTCGAGCAGAAGACGGCAACGGTCGTATTCGATCCGGGAATGACCAGTACGGCAGCCATCGCAGCCGCCTCGACCGAAGCCGGGCACCCGGCCGCCGCGGTGGGTCAGTGATCTGGTTTTCGTGCGTACGACAGGACAAACCACGATGAACGATTGCTGTGCAATACCCGCCGGCGGCCCGGATGTGCGCGAGTACGACCTCGCTGTCATCGGCGCCGGTTCGGCCGGTTTCTCGGCCGCCATCACCGCCGCCAACGATGGGGCGCGGGTCGCGCTGATCGGGCACGGCACGATCGGCGGTACCTGTGTCAACGTCGGCTGCGTGCCGTCGAAAACCCTGATCCGGGCCGCCGAGGCCGTGCATGCCGGGAAGTGGGCCGGGCGCTTCCCGGGTATCGCTGGGACCACGGGCGTGACGGACTGGTCCGCGCTCATGGCGGCCAAAGACGCGCTCGTAGCCACCCTACGTCTGCAGAAATACGCCGATCTGTTGCCAGGCTACGAGACTGTCGACTACATCGAAGGACAGGCCCGCTTTGCGGACGGCACGCTACTCGTCGACGGTGTGCCGTTGCGCGCCGCCAGGACGATCATCGCCACCGGCGCCGCGCCAGCCTTGCCGGACATTCCTGGTATCAGCGGTATTCCGTTACTGACCAGCACCAGCGCGCTCGAACTGCCGGAGCGCCCCGACTCACTGCTCGTGATCGGGGGCGGCTACATTGGCTGCGAGCTGGCTCAACTCTTCGCGCGCCTGGGTGCGCGGGTGACCCTGGTGACGCGCAGCCGTCTGCTGCCGGAGACCGAACCGGAGGTATCAGGCGCGCTAACGGGATACTTCCGCGACGAGGGCATTACGGTCTTGGCCGGGCTCCGGTATCGAGAGATTCAGCAGACGACGGCAGGCGTGGCCCTGACCATCGACGTCAATGGCCGAGCCGAACGGCTCGTTGGTCGGCACGCGCTGGTGGCGACGGGCCGCAAGCCGAACACGGCCAGCCTCGGGCTCATTGAAGCCGGTATCGCGCTCGATCAGCGGGGCGCGATCATCGTTGATGACCACATGCGGACCTCACTGGCGGGGGTCTACGCCGCCGGTGACGTCACCAATCGCGACGCCTTCGTCTACATGGCCGCGCACGGCGCCAAGATCGCCGCCCGCAACGCGCTCAATGGCGATGATTTGTCCTATGACAACCGCGCCATGCCCTGGGTGGTATTCACCGATCCGCAGGTGGCCGGCGTGGGCCTGGCCGAGGCGGCGGCCAGCGCCGCTGGATACGAAGTGCGAACATCGAGCATCACCCTCGACCAGGTGCCGCGTGCGCTGGCGGCACGTGATACGCGCGGCCTGATCAAGCTGGTGGCCGACGCGCGCACGGACGTGCTCCTGGGCGGGCAGATCCTGGCACCCGAGGGTGCCGATGCCGTGCAGACGCTGGTACTCGCCATCAAGTACGGCATGACGGTGGACGCGCTCGCCGAGACACTGTTTCCCTATCTCACGACCGTCGAAGGGTTGAAGCTAGCCGCGTTGGGGTTCAATACCGACGTCGCCAGGCTGTCGTGCTGCGCGGGGTAGATTCGGCCGCAAGGATCCTGCACAGAGGTGATACAAATCCTCGGAACTCAGCATCCAAGGTACGCGGGTCTGTATCACGATTCCGCAGC
>JBBDTC010000158.1:0-5867 GCA_040904625.1 Gammaproteobacteria bacterium | reverse complement strand
ATGGTGTCGTGGTCGAACGGATAGCCTAGCTGCTCGAACAGCAGCGCGATCTCATTCGCCGAGAAGAGATAGAAGAGCATGAGCACGTCGGCCTGCTTGGAGACCTTGTAGCGATTCGGCGTGTCACTCTCGGCCTCGAGTATGCGGTCGAGGCGATGAATATCGCCGTACTTCGCCTCGTATCCCTCCCAGTCGAACTCATCGAGATCGTCGTAGCCGTCGAACTGGACGATGATCCCGTCGGCGGTCATGGGCACCCGCAGCTTGCGGGCAACCTCATGCCAGTGCTCGATCTCGCCCGGGCTCAGCCCGATGCGTTGGCACAGCTGAGCGCGGCAGATCCCGGGCAGAAGATCGATGACATCGCGTGCCCGGCTCAGAACCCAGGCCGCCATGACGTTCGTGTAGGCGCTGTTGTCGATGCCGCCGGCTGCCTCCAGATCCGCATCGGGATAGGCGGTATGGTACTCGTCCGGCCCCATCACCCCTTTGATCTCGTAGCGGTCCAGCGCCGGGTTATAGGTCGCGGCGCTGGCCCAGAAACGGGCAATCTCGAGGAGCATTTCCGCACCGTACGCATACAGGAACTCGTGATCGTGAGTCACCTGGTGGTATTGCCATACGTTGTAGGCGATGGCCAGATTGATGTGGCGCTGCCGGTGCGTGTTGTCGGGCAGCCAGCGCCCCGATTCGGGATTCAGGTGCAGGTGCTGGGTTTCCTCGCGGCCATCGCTGCCGCTTTGCCAGGGATACATGGCACCGCGAAAGCCGGCTTCCTGCGCGGCCCGCCGTGCTTCCGGCAGACGTCGATAGCGATAGCGTAGCAATGCGCGGGTCAGCATCGGGATGCGCAAGCTGAGGAAGGGAAAGATGAACAACTCGTCCCAGAAGATGTGCCCGCGGTAGGCCTCGCCATGCCAACCCCGCGCCGGGATGCCGATGTCGAAGTCGACCGAGTGCTCGGATGCGGTCTGCAGCAGATGGAACACGTGAAGGCGCAGCTTGAACTCGGTGTCCGTCGCCGCCTGGCCTTCGAGTTCGATATCGCAGATTTGCCAGAGGTGCTTCCAGGCAAGCGAGTGCGCACCGAGCAGCGCGTCGAAGCGGCCGGCGTGTCCGAGCGTCCGGAGCGATGCCACGCCGGGCTCGGAGATCGCCGAGTCGCGCGAGGAGTGCAGCGCGACGATCTTCTCCACCACGAGCGGTGTCTGCGCCGCCATGGTGCAGGAGATCTCCTGTGCGATCCGTTTCTCCTGCGCTTGCGCGTTGCGGTCGGTTTCGACTTCGACACCGTTGCGGTACAGTCGCGTGCGGGCCGCCTGGGCGACGGTGAGCCACGATTGATTGGTACGGCAACGCAGGAACAGCGTGTCGACACCGCGATGGGCCAGATCGAGAACCTCGAGATGCCGATCGGCCAGGTCGCGATAGCGGGCCACACCGCTGTTGGTGACACCGCCGTCAAGCATCGAGCGCACTGTCAGTCGCCCCGTCCAGTCTTCCGCCGTGAGTTCGACACTCAGCGCGGCCAGATGCGGGTTGGCCATGCTGACGAGGCGGCGTTCGCTCCAGCGGGACGTGCGGCCCTCGGCATCGCGGAAGCGCAGATCGCGACGCAGCACGCCGTGCTCGAGATCCAGTTCTTGCCGGAATTCGAGTAGTTCGACTGCATCCAGCTGGAACCAGGCGCCATCGTCGATGCGGAAGGTGAGCGGCAGCCAGTTCGGAAAATTGACCAGGTCCTCGTTCTCGATCTTGCGGCCGGCGACCTCACTCGCCAGGCGATTGTAGCCACCGGCGAAATAGGTTCCCGGATAGTGCACGCCGTCGGCCGAGGAATCCGGCGCGGCGCCGCGGCTCGCGAAGTAACCGTTGCCCAGCGTGCACAGCGCTTCGCGCAGCCCCTCCTGCTCGGGATGATAGCCTTCGTAAACCAGGGACCAGGCCCTGTCCTCGTGGACCGGGATGTCGTCCCGGTTCGACGCAGATACCTCGTGATTGCCAGTGTTGTGAGGGCCGGCAGAATTCATTGCCGATCTCCCGCTGTCGCATCCGCATGCGAGGCGATTGTCTTCTGTCTCATCTTCACTTTTCGCTCCGCTGCCGTTCGAGCACGGCGAGCAGCTTGTCGTAGGGCTCCACGAACTTGCGGATACCCTGTTCTTCGAGGTCACGCGCGACTGCCTCGATGTCGATACCGAATCCGGCAAGCCGTGCCGGCACGGCCCGGGCCATTGGCAGATCGTCCTCGATGCGCACTTGCGGGTTACCGTGATCCCTATAGGCGTCGAGCGTCTCGGGGGTGAATGTATCGACTGTTCCGGGTCCGACCAGCGGCTCGACGTACTTCAGGTCACTGTAATCCGGGTTCTTGGTGCTGGTCGAAGCCCACAGCAACCGTTGCGCACGGGCACCCTGGCGCGCGAGTGCCTGCCATTCCGGCGTCGCCATGATTTCTTTCCAGCCCTGATAGGCGAGACGCGCACTGGCAATCGCGGCCTGCCCACGCAGCTCCCGGGCGTCTTCGGTGCCAATCCGGTCGAGCCGCCCGTCCACGAGCGTATCGATGCGCGAGAGAAAGAAGCTGGCCACCGATGCCACGGGTCGGAGCGGCGCGCCAGCCCGCGCCCGGTCTTCAAGACCGGCGAGAAAGGCGGCGGCGACCTCGCGATAGCGCGCGACACTGAAGAGCAGCGTGACATTGACGTTCACTCCGGCGGCGATCAGCCTGCGAATGGCGGGTAGCCCTTCCCGCGTGGCCGGCACCTTGATCATGATGTTCGGCCTCTCGAGGGCGCTCCACAGGCGCTGGGCCGCGGCAATAGTCGCCACGGTGTCTCGCGCGAGGTGTGGCGAGACTTCGATGCTCACAAAACCATCGTCCCCGTGCGTCTGATCATAAACCGGGCGAAGCAGTTCGGCCGCGCGGCCAACATCCTCGATCATCAGCGTCTCGAGCAGTGCGGTGTTGTCCAGGCCACGGCGCGCCAGCGCCCGCAACGGCGCCTCGTATTCGCGACCACCCATTATCGCCTTTTCGAAGATCGCCGGGTTGGAGGTCACGCCCGCAAGGCCGTCTTCGCGGATGAGGCGATCGAGGCCGCCGCTTTCGATCAGATTACGGTCGATGTAGTCGAGCCATGCGCTCTGACCGAGTTCGCGCAGCCGTAGCAGCGGGTTGGTCGTCACGAGTCATCTCCATTCAGGTGCGGCCACAGCCACTCCCGGATCTCCGGCATGTCCTGGCCGTGCGCGCGGATGTAGTGGCGGTGCTCGGTGCGTTTGTCGCGCATGCGTTGCCGCAAACCCGCCGCGCGGTAGCCGAGGCCGGGCACGCGGTCGATCACGTCCATCACCAGGTGAAAGCGATCGAGATCGTTGAGGACCGCCATGTCGAACGGCGTGGTGGTCGTGCCCTCTTCCTTGTAGCCGCGCACGTGCAGGTTCTTGTGGTTGGTGCGGCGGTAAGTGAGGCGGTGGATCAGCCACGGGTAGCCGTGGTAGGCGAATATGATGGGTTTGTCGGTGGTGAACAGCGCGTCGAAGGCGTGATCCGAGAGCCCGTGCGGGTGCTCCCCGTGCGATTGCAAGGTCATCAGGTCCACGACGTTCACCACGCGCACTTTCAGCTCCGGCCGGTGCCGGCGCAGGATGTCAACCGCCGCGAGGACCTCGATGGTCGGCACATCGCCGGCACAGCCTAGCACCACGTCCGGCTCGCCGCCGGCGTCGGTGCCGGCCCATTCCCAGATGCCGATGCCGGCGCTGCTGTGCTTGATCGCGGCATCCATGTCCAGCCACTGCGGCTGCTTCTGCTTGCCGGCGACGATCACGTTGACGAAATTGCGCGAGCGCAGGCACTTGTCGGTCACGTACAGCAGGGTGTTGGCATCCGGCGGCAGGTACACGCGGATGACGTCGGCCTTCTTGTTGACCACATGGTCGATGAAGCCCGGGTCCTGGTGCGAGAAGCCGTTGTGGTCCTGGCGCCAGACATGCGAGGTGAGCAGATAGTTGAGGGACGCGATCGGCCGGCGCCAGGGAATCTCCCGGCTCACTTTGAGCCACTTGGCGTGCTGGTTGAACATCGAATCGACAATGTGGATGAACGCCTCGTAGCAGGAAAAAAGACCATGCCGGCCGGTGAGCAGGTAGCCCTCCAGCCAGCCCTGGCAGGTATGCTCGGACAGGATCTCCATCACGCGTCCGTCCGGCGCCAAATGATCGTCTTCCGTCAGGCGCTCGGCCATCCACGTGCGGTCGGTGACCTCGAACAGCGCGCCCAGACGATTGGAGGCGGTCTCGTCCGGGCCGAACACGCGGAAGTTGCACGACGGCAGGTTGCGTTTCATCACGTCGCGCAGGTACGCACCCATCACTCGCGTCGCCTCGCCCTGCACTGCGCCAGGAAGGGGCACGGCGACGGCATAGTCGCGGAAATCCGGCAGCCGCAGATCGTGCAACAACAGACCGCCGTTGGCGTGTGGATTTGCACCCATTCGCCGCGCGCCCTGCGGCGCCAGCGTGCGGATCTCTGCGCTCGGCTCACCGACGGCATCGAACAGCTCCTCGGGACGATAGCTCTTGAGCCATTGGGTGAGCAACGCGAGATGCGCCGGGTTCTGCGCCATGTCGGCGAAGGGCACCTGGTGCGAACGCCAGGACCCCTCGGCCTTCTTGCCGTCGACGTGCTTGGGTCCGGTCCAGCCCTTGGGGGTGCGCAGCACGATCATCGGCCAGCGTTGACGTTCGTTGACGCCGTCGCCGCGTGCGGTTTGCTGGATCGCGCGGATATCGCCGAGCGCGGTATCGAGCGCCGCCGCCATCTGACGGTGCATACTCTCGG
Organism: Gammaproteobacteria bacterium; assembly: GCA_040904625.1. Taxonomy (GTDB): domain Bacteria; phylum Pseudomonadota; class Gammaproteobacteria; genus JACKNG01. The sequence continues at coordinate 1,021 of JBBDTC010000158.1, read as the reverse complement.
GGTCGTCGCCTTCCACGAAGTACGGCTTGTACCCGTAGCCTACGAACAGACTCTCCAGCTCGGAATGTGGAATACGCGCCAACACCGCGGGGTTGGCGATCTTGTATCCGTTCAGATGCAGGATCGGGAGCACCGCGCCGTCGATTTTCGGATTGAGGAATTTGTTCGAGTGCCAGGCAGCCGCGAGGGGGCCGGTCTCGGCTTCGCCGTCGCCCACCACGCACGCGACGATGAGATCGGGGTTGTCGAAGGCGGCGCCGTAAGCGTGCGAGACCGCATAGCCGAGTTCGCCGCCCTCATGGATCGATCCTGGTGTCTCGGCGGTGACGTGCGAGCCGATGCCGCCGGGAAACGAGAACTGGCGGAACAGCCGCTTCATGCCTTCGGCATCCTGCGAGACGTCGGGATAAAGCTCGCTGTAGCTGCCCTCGAGCCAGGTACTCGCCACCAATCCCGGTCCGCCGTGGCCGGGCCCAGCGACGTAGATCATGTCAAGGTCATGCGCTGCGATGACGCGGTTGAGATGGGCGTAGATGAAATTGAGCCCCGGGGTCGTGCCCCAGTGGCCGAGCAACCGCGGCTTGACGTGCTCGAGCTTCAGTGGCTCTGCGAGCAGCGGGTTGTCGAGCAGGTAAATCTGGCCGACCGACAGGTAGTTCGCCGCGCGCCACCAGGCGTCAAGACGCGCGAACTCATCGGCGGTCGGTGCGGACAGCGTGACGGCATTACTCTTCGCGTTCGTTTGCATGTTGTTCCTCCGGATTCACCTGGCTGCGGCGGCGAGCAATCGCGGCTCGTCCACCGGAATTATCCACACCTCGGGCCGGTCGCCGCCGCGGCTGATGCGAGTCTCGGTACCCGTGGCGGCCGTGGTCGCGGCCTCGTCCACCCGAATCCCGGTGCGCACGGCCGGCTGCGGCTCGACGCTTAGGGCCCGTCCCAGAATAACTCGGCTGTATGGGGCGTTGAGGCGCCCGGCTGGCCAGGCGCGAGGAGGGCGAATAGTGGTTCTATTCAACGG
>JBBDTC010000157.1:12760-33341 GCA_040904625.1 Gammaproteobacteria bacterium | reverse complement strand
CCGAGCTGGCTTGGATGCTGCGACGGCACATCGTTATGCACATCGTGCTGTCATCGGACTGCAACATCTATAGTTACCGAGGAATGCGACTATTCTGCTGGCAGTAGAAGCTTTATCTATTTGATATTAGTAAATATTGTCGTTTTTGGTTAAAACTTGACCAATCTGACGCAGAGGCTTTCAATCGACCGTCGAGGGTCTTTCCTGCACGTTGAGTCCACAACCTTATCCACAGGATCTGTGGGTAACCGAACAGTCCGAAAGATGGGCTTCAACGCGGTTCGCGTTCTAGCACGGCGCGTGCCAAATTGACGAAATCGTCGACGCCAAGTGCCTCGGCTCGAGCGCCCGGATCGATGTTGCATTGCACTAGCAGCTGTTTGTCGAGATGCGGCCGCAAGGCGTTGGCAATGGTTTTGCGGCGGGCACCAAACGCATCGCGCACCAGCAGCGCCAGTTTCTCCTCCACGATCGGATCGAACCGGGTATCGAACGGTTCGAGCTGAACGACGGCGGAGTCGACCTTTGGCGGTGGGGCAAAGCTGTGTGGACCGACGGCAATGCGAATTTCAATCCGCGCACGGCGCTGGGCCATGATGCTGAGCCGGCCGTAGGCCGTCGATCCGGGCCCGGCAGCGAGGCGCTCGGCGACTTCGCGCTGGACCATCAGGGTCAGTGCCCGGAACCGGTCGGCCTGTTCCAGTAAGCGCATGATGAGCGGCGTGGAGATGTTATAGGGTAGATTGCCGACCGCTTTCCACTGCCTGCGCGCGGTACCCAGCAGGGCCAGATCGAAGCGCAGCACATCGCCGATATGCAGCTGGAATCCGGGCACGTCGGCATAGCGGCTGGCCAGCACGGCGGCCAAATCCCGATCGATCTCGATGGCGACGACCTGGGCACCCGATGCGACCAGGGCTGCCGTCAGTACGCCGCCACCGGGCCCGATCTCGAGAATATGATCGCCGACCTGCGGCGCGACGGTGTCGATAATGGCGTCGACGATGGCGTCGTCGACCAGGTAATGCTGGCCGAATCGCTTGCGCGCGAGAGCCGGCGCCGCGAACCGATCACTCATGCCGTTGCCGTGCAAGCGAGATGGCGAGATGAAGGGCGCTGTGCAGACTGCCCGCTTCCGCTCGTCCGGTGCCGGCGAGATCCAGGGCTGTACCGTGGTCGACCGAGGTGCGGATTATCGGTAAGCCGAGGGTAATGTTGACGGCGTTGCCGAAGCTCACTGCCTTGAGCGCGGCCAGGCCTTGATCGTGGTACATGGCGATGATGGCGTCGAAACGTCGGCGCTGTTCGGGGGTGAACGCCGTATCGGCCGGGAGTGGGCCTTCCACGTCCAGTCCGCTCGCCCGCAGGGCAGCAATGGCCGGCGCGATGATATCGATTTCTTCGCGGCCGAGATGGCCTTGCTCACCGGCGTGGGGATTCAGGCCGCACAGGCACAAGCGGGCGTCTGGCAGACCGAAGCGCTCACTCAACTCGCGCGCAGTGATGTGCGTGACGGTGTCTATCCGTGCGGCCGTGATCAGCTTCGGCACGTCGACCAGGGGCACGTGAGTGGTGAGGAGCACAACTTTGAGTTCTCCAGCCGCCAGCATCATGACCGGGTGCGGTGCACCGAGCCGGTCGGCCAGATACTCGGTATGGCCGGAAAATCGGTGGCCCGCATCGTTGATGATCGATTTCTGCAGTGGCCCGGTGACCAGGGCATCGAGCATGCCGGCGGCACAGGCGTCCATGGCTCCGTCGAGACAGGCGAGTACGTAGGCCGCGTTGCGGACATCGAGCTTGCCGGGAACGACGACCGCCGCTGTGTGCACGGGGACGACCTGCATGACACCGGGTGGCTGCGGCTTTGCATCGGCGGCGGAGCCGAGTTCGACGATGCGCAGTGGAACATCGAGCAGGCGGGCGCGCGCCGCAATGACGGCCGGGTCGGCGAAGCAGGCTACGCTCGCTGCCGTCTTGGTCTGCGCCAGCGCTATCGCCAGATCGGGGCCGATCCCGGCCGGTTCTCCCGGCGTCAGGGCAATGCGCGGGGGCGTGCTATTCGTCGAGGCGGTACTCGACATAGGCCTCGTCGCGCAGGCGGCGCAGCCAGGACTGGCGCCGCTCGTCAATCTTCTGTTGACGGATTGCCTGGCGCGCTCGATCGCGTTTGACTTCTTCGGTGCCGTCGTATTCCCGCTTGTCCATGACCTGCAGGATGTGGTAGCCGAACTCGGTACGGAAGGGTTGACTGAGCTCACCGACGTTCATTGCCAGCATCACCTCCTCGAACTCCGGTACCATCTGGCCCTTGCTGACCCAGCCGAGTTCCCCGCCCTGCAGGGCGGAGCCCCGGTCGTCGGAGTTGGTGCGCGCCAAGCGGGCGAAATCCGCACCACTGTCGATGCGCAGGCGGATCTGCTTCAAACGATTCAAGGCCATGTCAGGGGAGACCAACTCGTTGGGTTTGAGCAGGATGTGCCTGACTTTGTACTGCTCGACCATGATGGTCTCGCCGCTGCGCTTGTCGGCCAGCTGAATGATATGAAAACCACTGGGGCTGGTGATGATGCTGCTGATGTCCCCAGGCTGCATGGTACTGACCGAATCGGCGAACAACGAGGGGATCTGACGTCCTTTGCGCCAGCCGAGATCGCCCCCCTCGAGGGCTTGCTGGCCGTCGGAAACGCTGATTGCGACGCTGCGGAAGTCTTCACCGGCCTGCAGCCGCAAGAGGGTGTCCGCGGCCTTGGTGCGGGCCGCACGGATGGTGTCATTGTCGGCGTTCGGGGGCGTGGCGATCAGGATGTGGAAAAGACGGTACTCGAGCCCCTCTTCCTCAATCTGCTCGCCGCGCAGGTAGTTGTCCACTTCGTTGTCGGTGACCTTGATGCGGTTGTCCACCTCCTCGCGGCGCAGTTTGGCGATGACGATTTCCTGGCGTATCTGTTCCTTGAAGCGATCGAATTCGTAGCCTTCGGAGCGCAGGATCTCCTGGAACTGGTCCAGTGACAGGTTGTTGCGCTGCGCAATATCAGCGACAGCCTGGTCGAGCATGGCATCCTCGACGATGACGCCGGCGCGATCGGCAAGCTGAAGCTGAATCTTTTCCAGCACCAGGCGTTCCATGACCTGGCGCTCGAGTACCGTAGTCGGCGGCATCTCCGTGCCCTGTTCGCGCAAGGCATCGCGGACGCGCTGCATTTGTTCGTCGAGTTCGCTCTGCATGATGACGTCTTCCTCGACCACGGCGACGATGCGGTCGAGTTCGGTCGACGTGGCCGCCAGTGTGGCCCCGGTGCAGAAGACGCCGGCGAGGAGTGCGAGGAGCTTGGACTTTTTCATTGGTGAATTGGCGCGATGGCCGCTGCTAGGCTCTGGGGTTATCGATTATCGCAGCGGTGGCTGAGAGGCAGGGCTGCGCGCTTGGCATTTCACGGCGACGCTCGAGCGTCCCGCCAAGAGCTTGTGTCGTTCGCCGGGCCACCGGCGTGGCCGATGATCGCGCCTCGCGCCGGCGTGCCGCACCCGCTCTGCTCTCGAGCCACAGCGGTCGGCAGGCTCCGTTAGGCGTCAATTGTAACCGATCAACCAAAATTTGAAGACCCGGGGGAAGGGCCGACCGAACTGGTGCACTGCGCCGGTCAGGCTGGTTATTCGAAAGGGTCGTGGTAGCCGGCAATGGCGCGGCGCAGAAACGAGCCGGATTTCTGGCCGACGCCACCCAGACCACGGAACTCGACTTCGACGAACACTCCCGTATCGAACTGGCCCTCCGCATTGCGCAGAAAGCGCCGTCCGGCCACGCGCAGACCCCAACAGCAGCTCTCGAACTCGATGCCGCCGATGGTTTCGAGCGAGCGTTTGTCGATCAGCGAAAAATTCCAGCGGCCGATGATGGCGAGGTTCCCGAGTATCGGCAGGCGAAACGAGAGGTCTGTCTGTTCGACGTCGGTACGGGCACGGCGCAGGCGGTAACCGATATTGAAGACGGTATCGAGGCCGGGCCGGAAACGTAGCTGGGCCGCTGCTTTTTCCGTCCGCGGCCGGTTCGGATCCCATTGCACGGTGCCCCGCAGGGACCAGTCCGCGCCGAGGTTCATGGCCGCTTCGGCAATCAGTTCGGAGACGCTGTCGTCGACCTCGCTTACATTCGGCAGCGTCACCTCACGGTCACGAAAGAAGAAGATCTGTCCGACGCTGAGCCGACCCAATTCGCGCCCGTTCTGGGTGTCCAGGATGCGTGAGGTGACGGCCGCCGTGACCTGGTTGGCATCACCGATGCGATCGCCGCCGCTGAAGCGATTTTCGCGGAATATGTTGCGGAACGAAGTTTCGAGCAGGTTGCCGTCGAAACGTGGGATGGTCTCCTGTGGCACGTGGGGCGCGAAGAGATAGAACAGACGCGGTTCGAATGTCTGCAGATAGCTGTGTTCGAACAACGACAGGTCGCGCTCGGCGAAGAGACTGGCGTCGACACTCGCGACCGGCACCGTGCGTGATTCGCGATCGTCGAACTGGGCGGCAGGATCGTCGAGCAGATATTCGCTGTGATGGAGCGTGATTCGATTGGTGACGGCGAAAAACGGCTTGATGTAGCGGTACTGCAGCGTTGGAGACAGGTTGAGCCGGCCGCCGGCGACCTCGGAATCGTGGTCGAAATAGGTCGTCTCGGCTTGCATGATCGGCAGGAAGCGGGATCCGGTGATCGGAAACGCGCCGCGGTACTGCAGTCTCGGCAGCAGGCGATAGGGCTTGGCGCGATCCGGAATCGTCGGGTCGATGGTCTGGTAGCTTTGCGCGATAACTCGCACGAAGGTATTGCGCTCACGATAGCGAAAATTGAACTCGCGATTGAGAAAACGCTGGCTGGTCGCTGCGATATTGCCGCCGAAGTCCTCGAAATACTCATCGTCCGAGACGTTGTTCAGGGTGAGGAACGCGTAGCCCCGACGGCCGAACAGGTAATGTTCGTGGGTCAGCCCCAGCAGCGAGCGATCCTGTCCGCCGGCGAGGTCGTCGCCCGGCAGGTACTCGACGTTGGCACGTCCCTGGTAATCCGATTGCAGATAGCGATACTCGGTTTCCAGCATCATCCCCCGATCGGCCAGGACGCGTGGCGTCAGGGTGGCATCATGATTCGGAGCGATATTCCAGTAATACGGTACCCGCGTGTCCAGGCCGGAGCGGTTGGATGAACCCAAGGAAGGTGCGAGGAAGCCCGATTTGCGCTTGTCGCTCAGAGGGAAACTGATATACGGGAAGTAGAAGACGGGAATGTCCCGTACACGCAGCACAGCGTTGACGGCCGCGCCGCGATCCTTTTCGTGATTGAGCTTGATGGTGCTTGCCGAAACCCGCCACGACTCGTCCGACAATGGACAGGTCGAATAGTCGACACCCTTGAGTTCGGTAATGTCGGCGACAGCGTCGTGGTGCAGGTTGAGCGCATAGCCGCGTCCGCGCCCATTGAGCAACCAGTAGCGTCCAGCGTCTAGATCGATCGTCTCGGCGTCGAGGTCGTAGACCACACTTTCGCCGGACCAGGTCATACCGCTGTTCCAGATGTGCGTGCGGCCTTCGGCGCGGAACATGTTCGCGGCATCGTCGTAGGTCATGACCTCGGCACGTATCGACTGCTCTCCGCGGATGAGTTCGACGTCTCCGGTGAACTGACTAAGGCCACCCTCGACCAGGCGCGAGCTGTCGGCCCGGATCTCGATGCTTTCGGGGTCGATGGTCGAGTCGGTATAGCCCGGGCGCAATGGGATCAGGCGCTCGGCGGGACACAGCCGCCATTGATAGTCGTCGCTGCGCTCGGTGAGGATACCTGCGCCGGCAGGCTTGCATAGCGCTGCGCCAAGCAGCAGGCCTGCAAGGTACGTGAAGGCGCCCTGCCGGCGAATAGGCGGGCGCCATGTCTTATCGTTATTCATCAACGCAGAAATGCGCAGGGTGATCAGCGTGCGGCTAAAAATGTCACAGATTACCTGGGCCGGCAACCAGCCATTCGAGATGTGTGATGGTCATGTCAGTGCAGCCCGGTCGTGGATGCCGGCGGTGGTAGCAGGTTCGCCACTTTGGCCAATTTCTCGGTAGCGCCGTCCAGGGTGAGAATAGCGAGACGGGTACCCAGGTCGAGCGGCATCAAATCGGCACAGGCGTAGGCCAGCCAGGCGGCATCGTCGAACAGCCAGGGCCGCGCCGGGGCGAGTTCGGGGCGTTCGAGAAAGACCGACTCAGCCAGCCTGGCCAGGTAGGCAAAATCAGCCGACACAGGTGTCGCGGTCTCGGCGACGCGCGCACAGCGCGCCTGGACCAGGCCGTTTGGGGCGGTGATGTGGTCGAGTACACGACAGCGCTCGGTTCCGCGCGCCAGCAAGTGGAGTAGCCCATCCTCACCCTGGTCCCAGGACTCGATACGCGCCAAGGTCCCGTGGCTGTGGAAGGCTGCACCAGGACGGGCTTCATGTCCCTGGGTAATGGCGACGACAGCGAACTCGCGGCCTTGTCTGAGGCAGTTCCCGACCATATCGATATAGCGTGGTTCGAAGATACGTAAGGGCAGAGCGCCGCCGGGAAACAGCACTGTCTGCAGCGGGAACACGGCCCAGACGTTCTCGTCGCCGAGGTCAATCGTCATGGTCGAGGCGCTCCAGCAGGCGTTCATGGATGTTGTCGAAGGCACCATTGCTCATCACCAGGATGTGATCCCCCGGTCGTGCCTCCCGGGCAAGCGCTTCGATGAGTCGGGATGTGCTGTCGAAAAGTTCGATATGAGGCTGGTCGGCCATCACTGCGGCGATGTCCCAGGCGAGGTCGTCCGGGACCCTGATCGCGGCCCGTGTGGCGCCCGCGAGCGCAGCGGCGAGCGATTCACGGTGGATGCCCAGGCGCATGGTGTTGGAGCGAGGTTCCAGCACTGCAATGATCCGTCCCTGCGGCTGAGCGCCACGCAGGGCGGCTATGGTCGCCGCGATCGCCGTCGGATGGTGGGCGAAATCGTCATAGACATGAATCCCGCGTGGAACGCCGCGGAGTTCGAGGCGTCGCTTGACGCTGGCGAAACTCGCCAACGCCGCGAGCGCCTTGGCGGGCGGCACGCCGGCATGGGCGGCTGCCGCGGTCGCGGCAGTGATGTTCCAGGCGTTATGGGCACCGCATAACGGCATGGGTACGGTGGCTGCGCCGCATTCGCGCGATTTGACCGTGATCTGACGCTGCTCGCCGTCGCGCCAGGCCATTCGCCAATCGCACTCCTGGCTTTCTCCGAAACTTTCGGTCTGTGACCAGCAGCCGAGTGCCAGCGTCTCGTCGATGGCGGCAGCGGGCTGCGCCCGGATGATCGCAGCGCGGCGCGGCAGGGTCCGGATCAGTTGGTGGAACTGCCCCTGTATCGCCTTCAGGTCCGGGAAAATGTCGGCGTGATCGTATTCCAGATTGTTGATGATCAGCGTGTGCGGTCGGTAATGCACGAACTTCGAGCGCTTGTCGAAGAACGCCGTGTCGTATTCATCGGCTTCGACGACAAAGTAGGGGGAAATGCCGAGCCGCGCGGATACGCCGAAGTTCTCGAGCAAACCGCCAACGAGGAAGCCAGGTTCGAGTCCAGCGTGCTCCAGCATCCAGGTCAGCAGGCCGCTCACCGTGGTTTTGCCGTGGGTGCCGGCAACCGCCATGACATGGCGTCCCCGCAGGACATGGCGCGCCAGCCACGCGGGGCCGGACTCATAAGGCAAGTCGTGATCGAGGACGTACTCGACGGCCGGATTACCGCGCGACAACGCATTGCCAATCACCACGACATCCGGTGCCGGGTCCAGGCAGGCCGGGTCGTAGCCGTCGCTGACCGTAATGCCGAGGGCGGCGAGCTGCACGCTCATCGGTGGATAGAGTGCCTGGTCGGAACCGCTGACCTGCCAGCCGAGCTCGACGGCGAGACGCGCGATCCCGGCCATGAACGTGCCCCCGATACCGAGAATGTGAATGCGCTGCGCGCCGGAGTCGTTCATGGTCAGGCCGCGGCCGCGCCGAGCAGGCCGTCGACGAACCAGATCAGCTGGACCAATGCCACAGCGTAGCCAATCGCGATGAGAAAGCCGACCGCCAAATGCACGCCGAGCGCGTGCCGCAGGATGTGCGCCATGATCAGCAGGTTCCACAGGAAAATCGCCAGTCGCAGGAGCTGGGGTATCTGCGGGAAGCTCCACAGCAGCAGCAATACCAAAGCGCCGATGATGGCGCCGGTACCCATCAAGGCCGTCATGGTCTGAGTCAGACGCGGGCTGAGGCGGCGGTAGAAAAGCAGGGTGGCAGTCAGCCCGAACAGGACGGTGAGTTCGACAACGGCAACCAGAACTGCCGCACCGAGATCGAGTTGCAACTGGTTGATGAGGACACTGAACAGCAGATTGAGCGCCGTCACCAGGGCGAGCAGGGCGCTGGAGCGCGGGACGTCCTGCGGCGCGATGCGCAAGACGCACATTCCCCAGAATGCGTTGATGAGTAAGGGCAGGGCGGCGGACATATTAAACCGGCGAACGTAGGCGGAGCGTGCGGTAATGACGTTCGCGCATCATCATGCGCGGCCGCACCGGGGTTCAGGCAGCCGGCTGCTCCTGCTCAGTATGGTCAGCGCCATACTTCGAGCGCACGTAGTCATCGAGTATCTGCTTGAACTCTGCGGCAATGTGCGCGCCGCGGAGCGTCATGCGTTTCTCGCCGTCGATGAACACAGGCGCCGCGGGGGCTTCACCGGTGCCCGGCAGGCTGATACCGATATCGGCGTGTTTGCTCTCTCCGGGGCCGTTCACGATGCAGCCCATCACGGCCAAAGACATGTCTTCGACCCCCGGATAGCGCTCGCGCCATGCCGGCATCTGGGTCCGCACGTAGGCCTGGATGTCGCCGGCGAGCTCCTGAAATACGGTACTGGTGGTGCGTCCACAGCCCGGACAGGCCGTGACCAGCGGAGCGAAGGAGCGCAAGCCCATGGTTTGCAGCAGTTCCTGGGCGACGGTGACTTCCTGAGTCCGGTCGCCACCCGGCTCGGGGGTCAGGGAAACGCGAATGGTATCGCCAATGCCGCGTTGCAACAAAATGGCCATGGCCGCAGCCGACGCAACGATGCCTTTCGATCCCATGCCGGCCTCGGTCAAGCCGAGGTGCAGCGCATAATTGCAGCGGCTCGCGAGGCGGCTGTAGACCGCAACCAGATCCTGCACGCCGCTGACTTTGCACGACAGAATGATACGGTTGCGGGGCAGACCAATCTCCTCGGCCTTGGCGGCGCTGTCCAGCGCCGAGGCGATCAGTGCGTCCCGGGTGACTTCGTTCGCTTCCTTGGGCTCGGCCAGGGCAGCGTTCTCGTCCATCATCCGGGCGACCAGGGCCGGGTCGAGGCTGCCCCAGTTGACGCCGATGCGGACCGGTTTGTTGCGTGCGATGGCGATTTCGATCATGGTCGCGAACTGGGCATCCTTCTTGCGCCCGAAGCCGACGTTGCCGGGATTGATACGGTATTTGGCCAGCGCCTCGGCACAGTCGGGATATTTGCTGAGCAGGACGTGACCGTTGTAATGAAAATCGCCGACCAGCGGCACGCGGCAGCCGGTCGCGTCCAGCAGATCGCGAATACGCGGCACCTGGCGTGCTGCATTTTCGGTATCGACCGTGATCCGGACCAACTCCGAGCCGGCGGCGGCCAGGGCCTGGACCTGGCGCGCTGTTGCGGTGGCGTCGGCAGTATCGGTATTGGTCATCGATTGGACGACGACCGGGGCGTCACCGCCGATGGTGATGTCGCCGATGCGGACCGGAATGCTCTGGTGGCGTTCTCGCACGAAATCTGTATTCATATTGGGCTCGACAGGGTAACTGGGGCACGCGCCGTGCGACCGTGAATTCTACCGCAAAGAAGCAGGGGTCGAGCCTCGACTTCATACTCAGACCGTTGTCAGCTTTTCCAGGCGGTACCCGTGCTGATAGATAGACGACAATTTCCATCCCGTATCCGGGGCCAGCGAGAGTTTCGAGCGGATGCGGCTGACATGGGTATCGACGGTCCGCGTGTTGATGTCCGGATTGCGCCCCCAGACGCTTTCCAGGATATGCGCCCGCGACAGCACGCGGCCGAGGTTGCGGAACAGGAATACGATCAATTCGTACTCCTTTTGCGTCACCTCGACGCGCTCGCCGTTGCGCTGGATCTGGTGGTTGGCGAGGTCGATGAGGAACGGTTCGTGCTCGATCACGGTCTGGCCCTCGTCGACCGGGGTCACCCGGCGGATGACGGCGTTGAGCCGAGCGATGAATTCACGCTGTTTGGCCGGTTTGACGATATAGTCGTCCGCGCCCTCTTCGAGGGCACGCACGATGTCATCTTCGAGATCCCTGGCGGTAACGAAAACTACCGGAATCGGCCAGTCGAAATTCTCCCGGACCCAGCGCAGGACCTGAAATCCGTCCATGTCCGGAACCATCCAGTCGAGGATCAGTGCATCGTAGCTATCGTGCTTGATATTGCGCACGAAGGATTTGCCGTTATCGAACTGTTCGCAGGTGTGTCCTGCCGTTTTCAGCCAGCCGCCGAACAGGGCAACCTGGTCGGGATCATCTTCTAGCAGTGCGATCCTCACGAGCAGTCTCCTGAATGGTTCGGGCGTCTCGTCCGCGCCACGCTACCGGTTCGGCCGGGCGGCGGCAATGAGCTTGAATCGTCGGATGAGCCACGCCGCTATAATACAGAGCGAGGGCGGGCACGGGAATGTCTGACTGATATTGACCGAGATCTCCGCATGAACGGGCCCGAACCGCGCCGATTGATACATTCATGACAGGTTGAAACGTATGTCAAATTTGCCCAAATCCGACGATGAGTGGCGTGCCGTCCTGACGCCCGAGGCCTTTGCCGTGTGCCGCCAGGGCGCCACCGAACGCCCCTTCACTGGACGCTATAACGGCCTCAAGGAGCCCGGTCTTTATCGCTGCGTGTGCTGCGGGGCCGAATTGTTCAGCTCCGAGCACAAATTCGACTCCGGTTCGGGCTGGCCGAGTTTCTGGCAAGCCTTGACCGATGAAAGGATGTTGCTGCGCACCGATCACAGCCACGGCATGGTGAGAACGGAAGTATGTTGCGCGAAATGTGAGGCGCACCTCGGTCACTTGTTCGAGGATGGGCCGGCGCCGACCGGTTTACGCTATTGCATCAATTCCGTTGCACTCGAATTCGATCAAGAGGAATCCTGAACCTTCTGCCGTCACCGCTCTGGCGGCGAGAACCGCTCAGGGCCCGGCGCCGGTGAGGATGTCACGGCTCAACCCGGGTTCGGGGCAGTATCGTGCTCGAACCAGCTCAGACGCTCGCGCAGTCCGACGACGCGGCCGATAATCACCGTGGCCGGGCTGTCGACGCCTGCCGCCGCCGCTTCCCGCGGCAGTCGGGCCAGCGCGGAGGCCAGGACACGCTGGCGAGCCGTCGTCCCACGTTCGATGATGGCGGCGGGCAGGTCCGGCGCGACGCCATGCTCTAGCAAGCCCGTGACGAGCGCATCCAGGGCCGAAACACCCATGTAGACCACCAGCGTCTGGTAATCGCGTACCAGAACTTCCCAGTCGACGTCGAGCGTGCCGTCGCGCAAGTGGGCCGTGATGAACAGACAGCTGTGAGCGTGGTCGCGGTGGGTCAGCGGAATGCCGGCATAGGCGGCGCACCCCAATGCCGCCGTGATCCCGGGCACCACCTGAAAATCGATGCCGGCATCGGCGAGCCGCTCGATCTCCTCTCCGCCCCGTCCGAACATGAAGGGATCGCCACCCTTGAGGCGCGCGACGCGTTTGCCGCTGCCGGCATGGTGGACGAGCAATTTGTTGATGTCTTCCTGTGTGACAGCGTGACAGGCCTTGGCCTTGCCGACGTAGATGCGCTCGGCGTCACGCCGGCAAAAATCGAGGATGTCGGCGCCGACGAGCCGATCGTAGACGATGACATCGGCGAGTTGCATGAGGCGCAGGGCGCGGAAGGTGAGCAGGTCCGGATCGCCTGGACCGGTGCCGATGAGAAAGACTTCCCCGACCACCGGCGCCTCCGCCGGTGTTGCCGACAGTGCTGTCTCGATGGCCTGCAGGGCCTGTTGGCGGCGCCCGGCGAAGAACAGTTCCGCAATGGGGCCTTCCAGCAGCATTTCCCAGAAGCGCCGCCGGCGCGCCCCGTCCGGCAGCACCGCGCGCACGCGTTCACGCAAGCTGCCCAGCAGTGCGGCGAGTTCACCATAGGCTGGTGGTATCAGGGATTCCAGTTTGGCCCGCAGCATGCGCGCCAGTACCGGCGCATTGCCTCCGGTGCCGATGGCGATCACTACCGGAGAACGGTCGACGATCGAGGGCATGATGGCGCTGCTGTCGGACGGCTGATCGACGGCATTGACGAAGATTCCGCGGCCCTGTGCGGCTCTGGACACTTCGCGATTGGTTGCCGGGTCATTGGTTGCCGCTATGACCAGGACATGCCCGTCGACGTCGCTTTGCCGAAACGGTCTTTCCGTTACACGCACACTGCCGGCAGCTGCCAGTTCACGAACGGCCGGGCCAAGGCCAGTAGCAACGACATGAACGGCGGCGCCGGCGCGCATCAAGAGGGCAATCTTGCGTGCCGCTACCCCTCCTGCACCAACGACGAGGCACGGACGGGAGCGAATGGCCAGGAACAGGGGCAGGAAGTCCAATGGATGAGAACTCCGAAGCGCATCGCCGTGGATGCGCGGGCGAGGCCCGAGTATAGCAGGCGCTCGCTCGATCACTGCCTGTCCGCGCGCCTTGCGGACGCCGGCGAGAACCGGCTAGCGGCGGTGACTGAGCGGCAAACGCCCACTCAAGGATCGGTCTTTCGAATCCGATAAAGGCGGTGGAGGGGCAGTCGCTGTCGGGTCGCGGGGCACGAACCCAACCGGGCGGCATTCTTTCCTTCGTCAACCGATTAAAGGAGACTCCGTGGATCTCGCGACCTTGCTCGGTCTGATTGGCGCCATGGGCATTCTGCTTGCGGCCGTCTTCACCGGTGGCGATTTTGGACTGTTCGTCAACGGCCCGGGCTTGCTCATCGTGGTCGGCGGTACCGTCGGCGCGGTAATGATGAAATTCACCCTTGGCCAGTTCCTGGGCGCGTTCAAGGTCGCCATGCGCGCATTCATCTTCAAGATGGACAGGCCCGAAGATTTGATCGCACAGACTGTGGCAATGGCTCATGAAGCGCGCAAAGGCGGATTACTCGCCCTGGAAGGGCGCGAGACCAACAACCATTTTCTGGCCAAGGGCATCCAGATGATGGTCGACGGACATGAGCCCGAAGTCGTGCGCCAGACGCTGCTCAACGATCTCAACGCCGCCCTCGAACGACACGACGTCGGCAAGAGCATCTTCAAGTCCATCGGCGATAGCGCGCCCGCGATGGGCATGATCGGGACATTGATCGGTCTGGTCCAGATGCTGGCCAACATGAGTGACCCCGCCTCGATCGGACCGGCCATGGCCGTGGCACTGTTGACGACGCTCTATGGTGCCGTGATCGCCAATGTCGTTGCGCTGCCCATCGCCGACAAGCTCGGTTTGCGCGCGAATGAGGAACGGATGGTCAAAGCCATGATCATCGACAGCCTGCAGGGCATCCAGGAAGGCCGCAATCCCCGGGTCATCGAGGAGATCCTCAAGACCTACCTGCCCAACTCCAAGCGCATCACCGCCGGCGCCGAATGAGGCTTTGAGACGCCGTGGCCGACAGCAAGCCGCCGACGCGGGACGAGGGAGGTGGCCCTGCATGGATCATGACCTTCGCCGACCTGATGTCGCTCTTGATGTGCTTCTTCGTCCTGTTGTTGTCGTTTGCCGAGCTCGACGTCATGAAGTTCAAGGCTATCGCCGGGTCGATGAAACTGGCTTTCGGTGTGCAGCGCGAGATTCGCGCCATCGAGGTTCCCAAAGGCACCAGCCTGATTGCCCAGGAGTTCAGCGCCGGCAAGCCCGAGCCCACCCTGATCAGCGAAGTTCGCCAGCAGACGACCGATGAGGACAAGCAGTCTCTGGAATTCACCGACGCGCTGGTCGACGATCCGGAAGGCACACAGCCGACCGAGTCCGACGGCGGCACGGCGCCCGGCGAGGAGCAGGCGCGGCTCGATGCAGCGCGCCTGACCGCTGCGCTCCAGAGCGAAGTCGATGCCGGGATGATCGAGATCGAAACCGAGCAGGCGAGCGTGATCATCCGTATTCGTGAGAAGGGATCGTTTCCATCGGGAATGGCACGTTTCGATCCCAGTTTTGCACCCGTTGTGGAGAAGCTGCGGGATTCTCTCGTCCACATCGATGGAACGATCGCCGTTGCCGGGCATACCGACGATGTCCCGATCCGTACACCGGTGTACCGCTCCAACTGGGATCTGGCCTCCGCGCGTGCAGTTTCGGTCGTCCATGCCCTGCTCGACGGCAGCACGCTCGACCCGGCGCGCTTCGTCGCCGAAGGACATGGCGAAGCACATCCTCTGGTAGCCAACGATTCTGCCCACAATCGTGCACAGAATCGCCGGGTCGAAATCACCATTCGCCAGAATCCGGAAAGTGGTACGGCGAACGCCAGCGAACACGTCGACGAGACTGCAGCAATCCCGGATAGGCAGGCTGGAGGCCCGCTCGACACGGTGCCGGACTGGGTCCCGGGCAAAGGCGTGCCGGCGTGGGTGCCGCAGGCCCCGGCTGGCGATGCCGTGACGCTCCCGCTGCCCGAAGCCGAAGCCGAAGCCGTCATCGGCCGCGGCGGACCGGCCACCATTTCGTCTCGAGCGGATTCGACGCGGCATGAACCAGGGCAGCTGAGCCGGGAGGCATCACGTCGCGCCGACACCGCCCCAGCGGGCCGGCACAGGACAACAAGCGAGGATAGATCATGAGCACAGAAAGACGCCGCTACTTCCGCATCGAGGATCGGGCTCTGATCAAGTACCGGGTCATCAGCCTGGACACGGTCGAGCGCGAACGGCAATTCATACGGCTCAACGAGATTCGGGCCGCGAACCTGCATGCCGCGCTACTCGGTCTCGACATGCGGCTGCAGGAACTCATCGATGATATCCATGACGATGACAAGCCGCTCGCTCAGGCCCTGGAGCTGTTGAATCGCAAGTTGAATCTGATCGAACGCGCGGTTGCGCTGGAAGCGGCGCCGGGTGGCGCTCCTGAGCGTCGCGAGCATGCGTCGAGCGATATCAGCATGAGCGGGGGGGGACTGGCGCTGCGTGCTGATTCGCCGCTGGAATTGCATGCTTACCTGGCGGTGGACTTGATCCTGCTGCCGTCCCATCATCCGATGCGCGCGCTCGGACGAGTCGTGGATTGCCGTCGATTCACGGCGGGGGATTATTCGATCGCCATCGAGTTCGACGAGATACGCGAGGAAGATCGCGACCTCCTGATTCAGCATATCGTGCGCAGGCAGTCGGCCCTGCTCCGTCTGGAACGCCAGAGTGATGCAGTCTGAACGCAGTCAGGCCTTGGGTAAGGTAACCCCACGCTGTCCCTGGTATTTACCGCCGCGGTCGGCGTAGGAAACGTCACAGGTCTCGTCCGATTGCAGGAAAATCACCTGTGCGACGCCCTCGTTGGCGTAAATTTTGGCCGGAAGCGGGGTGGTGTTGGAGAACTCCAGGGTGACATGACCTTCCCACTCGGGCTCGAGGGGGGTGACATTGACGATGATGCCGCAGCGCGCGTAGGTCGATTTGCCGAGGCAGATGACGAGTATGTCGCGCGGGATGCGCAGGTACTCTACGGTACGGGCCAGCGCGAAGGAATTCGGGGGGACGACGCAGACGTCGTTGTGGACGTCGACGAAACTGCCCGAATCGAATTCCTTGGGATCGACGATAGTCGAGTTGATGTTGGTGAATATCTTGAACTCGGGGGCACAACGAATATCGTAGCCATAGCTCGAAGTGCCATAGGAGATGATTTTACGGCCTTCGAAGGCACGGATTTGGCTGGGTTCGAAAGGCTCGATCAGCCCGTGGCTCGCCGCCATACGCTTGATCCAGGCATCGGATTTGACCGGCACGTCGCTATTGGTCCCGAAGGTCAGGTGTTCTGGATGACGATCTTGGGAAACTTGGCGGAGAAGTCGCGCGCGCGCAGGGCAAGCCGCGCTGCGACCCGCCGGGCGATCTCGCGATAGCTCTCGGCAATCACCGATTCCGGCTCGATGGCGACGGTCGGGCGGCCGTTGTCGACGCCCTCGCGGATGCGAATGTCGAGCGGCAGTGACCCGAGCAGTTCGACGCCGTATTGGGAGGCCATCGATTGCCCGCCGCCGGCGCCGAAAATATGCTCGGCATGGCCGCAGTTGCTGCAGATGTGCACGCTCATGTTCTCGATGATGCCGAGCACCGGGACATTGACTTTCTCGAACATTTTCAGTCCTTTGCGCGCGTCGAGCAGTGCGATGTCCTGAGGCGTGGTGACTATGATCGCGCCGCTGACCGGAATTCGTTGGCACAGCGTGAGCTGAATATCGCCCGTGCCTGGCGGGAGATCGACCACCAGATAATCCAGATCGTGCCAATTGGTGTCGTTGAGCAGCTGCTCCAGGGCGCTGGTGACCATCGGACCGCGCCAGATCATCGGGGTGTCTTCTTCGATGAGGTTGCCGATGGAGATCGTCTGCAATCCGTAGCTCGAGCGCGGCTCCATGGACTTGCCGTCGCGAGTCTCCGGGCGGCCCTGACTGGCCAGCATGCGGGTCTGGCTGGGACCGTAAATGTCGGCGTCGAGGACCCCGACCTTGGCGCCTTCCTGCTGTAGTGCCAACGCCAGATTGGCCGCGGTGGTCGACTTGCCGACGCCGCCCTTGCCCGACGCGATGGCGATGATGTTGCGGATCTCAGGCAGCGGCTTGGTGCCCTTCTGGACTTCCCGGGCAAGGATGCGTGAGGTGATATCGAAGGTGGCTTCAAGCCCGGGAATCGCCGCCAGGCAGTCTGCCAGCCGGGCTTCCAGCTGCGCCCGGTAGCGCACGATAGGGAAGCCCAGCTCGAGCCGGACGGTGGCCCTGTTTCCCTCGGTCGTGATCTCGGTAAGAGCGCCTGCGCTGATCAGATCGGTCCCCAGGTAGGGATCGATGTCCTGCGCGAGGCGGTTCCTGATAGCGGTTTCGAGTTGTTCCATGGTGGTCGTCGGAGATGCGTTTGACGCATCTTACACCAATGGCCGACCAGGCCATCGCTCCCTATAATCGCGGGTCCCGTCACCGGCAATTCATTCGCTTCCTGAACCGCATCTCATGTCCAATTCCCATCGAAAAATTCTGGTTACCAGTGCCCTGCCGTACGCCAACGGCTCCATCCACATCGGGCATCTGGTCGAATACATCCAGACCGATATCTGGACGCGCTTTCAGCGGATGCGGGGGCATGAGTGCTATTACGTCTGTGCCGATGATGCGCACGGCACCCCGATCATGCTCCGCGCGGAGCAGGAGGGCATCGCCCCTGAGCAGCTGATCGAACGAATCGGGCGCGAGCACCGCGATGACTTTGCCGGCTTTGCCATCGCTTTCGACAACTACCACTCCACGCATTCCCCGGAGAACCGCACTATCTCCGAGTTCATTTACGGTCGCCTGCGCGACGGCGGCTACATCACCCGGCGCACCATCAGCCAGGCCTTCGATCCGATCAAGCAGATGTTTCTGCCCGACCGATTCATCCGCGGTACCTGCCCGCGCTGCAAGGCGCCGGACCAGTACGGCGACAGTTGCGAGGTCTGCGGCGCTACCTACGCGCCAACCGACCTGATCGACCCGGTTTCGGCGCTGTCCGGGGCGACGCCCGAACTGCGCGAATCGGAGCATCTGTTCTTCAGCCTCGGCCGCTTCGAGAGCATGCTCCGGCAATGGCTCGATCAACATGACTTGCAGCCCGGTATCGTCAATAAATTGCAGGAATGGTTTGCGGCCGGTTTGCAGGACTGGGACATTTCCCGGGATGCGCCTTATTTCGGCTTCGAGATACCCGACGCGCCAGGCAAGTACTTCTACGTCTGGCTCGACGCGCCGATCGGCTATCTCGCCAGCTTTCGCAATCTGTGCGACCGCGTCGGGCTCGATTTCGATGCATTCTGTGGGCCGGACAGCAGCGCCGAGATGTATCACTTCATCGGCAAGGACATCATGTATTTCCACACGCTGTTCTGGCCGGCAATGCTCCATGGCGCCGGATTGCGGCTGCCGAGCAATGTTTTCGTACACGGATTCCTGACCGTCGATGGCCACAAGATGTCGAAGTCACGCGGCACTTTCATAACCGCGCGCACGTATCTGGATAATCTCGATCCGGAGTATTTGCGTTATTACTTCGCGGCCAAATTGGGCGCAGCCATTGAAGATATCGACCTGAGCCTCGAGGATTTCGAGTTCCGCGTCAACGCCGATCTCGTCGGCAAGTTCGTCAATCTGGCGAGCCGCTGTGCCGGGTTCGTTACCAAGCGCTTCGACGGGCTCCTGAGCGAGGAGCTCGATGATGCCGCCCTGCTCGAATCGTTCGAGGCCGCCGCCGAGCCCATCGCCGGCTACTACGAGGGGCGTGAGTTCGGGCGGGCAATGCGCGAGATCATGGCTCTGGCTGATCGCGCCAATCAGTACATCGATCGGCGCAGCCCCTGGGTCATCGCCAAGGAGCCTGAGCGAGCCGGCGAGCTGCAGCGCGTCTGCACCACAGGCATCCTGCTCTTTCGCGTTCTCGCCATCTATCTCAAACCAGTGCTACCCGCCACGGTTGCCAAGATCGAGGCATTCCTGGGCGGCGCGAACCTCGACTGGTCCAGCCTCGATGGCAGACCTCTGGGACAGGCGATCGAACCGTTTCGACCACTCATGCAGCGCGTAGACAGGCAGAAGGTGCAAGCCATGATCGAAGCAAGCAAAGAAGCTGCCAAGGATTCCCCTGGACAGCAGCAAGCGACAGCATCCGAATCCGTCGCCACGCAGGAATCGATTGCTGCGGAAATCACCATCGAGGATTTCTCGCGTATCGACCTGCGTATCGCTCTCATCGCCGAAGCGCACACGGTGGAAGGAGCGGACAAGCTGGTCCGGCTGGTGCTCGATCTCGGTGGTGAGCAACGCCAGGTCTTTGCCGGTATCAAACAAGCCTACGAGCCAGCCGCACTGGTGGGGCGTCATGTCGTCATGGTCGCCAACCTGGCTCCGCGCAAGATGCGTTTCGGTGTTTCCGAGGGCATGGTATTGGGAGCCGGCCCGGGTGGGGCGGAGATTTTCCTTGTCAGCCCCGACCAGGGCGCGAAGCCGGGCATGCGAGTCAAATAGATAAAAGGCGAACGGTCCGCGCACGGAATGTGGCACGGGTCGCGCGGAGCGATATGGTCGAACACGATTTGGTCGAGCGCATCGAACAGGTTCTGCCGCAGACGCAATGCCAGCGCTGCGGCTTCGCCGCCTGTACGCCCTATGCGCACGCACTGGCAGCGGGTGCGGCCGCAATCGATCTCTGCCCCCCCGGTGGTGAGAGTACGCGTCAGGCGCTCGCCGCCCTGCTTGGAAAGCCGACGCGGGCCGCCAGCAGCCCCGCCGCGGACGAGTGCCCCGAGATTGCGATCATCGTCGAGGCTGATTGCATCGGCTGTACCAAATGCGTGCAGAGTTGTCCGGTCGACGCGATAGTCGGCGCTGCCGGTCTACTGCACGGCATCGTGGCCGACTGGTGTACGGGTTGCGGTCTGTGCCTGCCGGTATGCCCGACAGATTGTATCGCTATGTATCCGCACCCAGCGCCTCCGGCCGACGCGTCAGCACGTCGCGATCGCGCTCTGCAGGCTCGACAACGCTACGAGAGTCGACAACAGCGGCTGGCGGCCTCGCCGCGGGACCCACTGCAGGCGCCGGTCTATGTCGAAGCGGAGAACCTGAGTGCCGCCGAACTCGAGGACGCGGTGCGTGCCGCCGTGCAGCGGCGGCGCGCCCGGCAACACAGTCGTTACGCCGCAGCGTCGCGGCCGGGGGACGGTGACGATTGAACGCGAGCAAGCGCGAAGCGTTCTTCCAGCGACTGGCGTCGCTCAACCCCGAGCCGACCACCGAACTCCGATTCGCGTCCCCATTCGAGCTTCTGATCGCGGTGCTCTTGTCGGCCCAGGCCACAGATGTGAGCGTCAACAAGGCCACACGCGGACTATTCGCGGCAGCGCCCGATCCGCGCGCCATGCTCGAACTCGGTGAAGCCGGTGTGAAGCAACATATCAAGTCGATTGGCTTGTTCAATACCAAGGCAGCCAACATCATCAAGACCTGCCGTATCCTGCTCGACGAGCACGATGGCCAGGTGCCGCGGGAACGTACCGCCTTGGAAGCCCTCCCGGGTGTGGGCCGCAAGACAGCCAATGTTGTGCTCAATACGGCGTTTGGCGAAGCGACGATTGCTGTCGACACGCATATTTTTCGCGTTGCCAACCGCACCGGGCTGGCCCGCGGCAAGACCCCGCTTGCCGTCGAACTCAAGCTGATGAAGGGCGTGCCGGCGGCATTCCGCCG
>JBBDTC010000157.1:0-12750 GCA_040904625.1 Gammaproteobacteria bacterium | reverse complement strand
CCCCCCCCCCCCCCCCACCACTGGTTGATACTTCATGGCCGTTATACCTGTCTCGCAAGGAAGCCGAAATGCGGTGAGTGCTGTGTGCTTGATCTCTGCGAATGGCGTGACAAGAATCGCTACTGCGACGGTCGAGGACGCGTCGAATAGGCAAGGCTGGCAGCCGGTCGACTTGGCGAATCGGGATGAAGCGAGTGGAGTAGCGGATGTTCATCGAGACACGGGACGACGCGCGCGGGTTCTTTCTGCGGGTGTGGCAAAAGATGGCCACCGACACGCCGATGGAGCAGCTCGAAGCCCTGGTGGCCGAAGTCATCAAGGCCCATCCGGAGTACCATCCGGCATTGCGCGACCCGCAGCGCGCGCTGGTCGATGATTTCGATGCTGCCAGTGCCGCCGCGACGTCCAATCCCTTTCTGCACATGGGGCTGCACATCGCCCTGGTGGAGCAATTGCAGACGGACCGGCCATCCGGGATTAGAACCGCATACCAGCAACTGCACACGCTGATCGGAGACCCTCATGAAACGGAGCATCGGATGATGGATTATCTGGCCGAGGAGATCCGGCAG
Organism: Gammaproteobacteria bacterium; assembly: GCA_040904625.1. Classification (GTDB taxonomy): domain Bacteria; phylum Pseudomonadota; class Gammaproteobacteria; genus JACKNG01. The sequence goes on along the minus strand of JBBDTC010000157.1, from coordinate 12,178 downwards.
GCTGGTCAGGATGGACGTCCCCCTGACGCCGAAGCATACCTGCGCAGACTGCGGCAGCTGCTGAAATGAGCGCTGATCCGGCAAGCGGCGCGGTCGACGGTCGCCCCGACCAGGCGGCCGTATTCCTGGCCAAGCTGACGCACGATTTCGCCAGTTCTCTGCATATCGACGCGACCCTGAAGCATGCCATCGATCGCTTCATGGTCTATCTGAATGCCGAGGCGGCGTCGATTTTCCTTCTCGAAGAGGAGAGTGGTGCTTTGGTTTGTCGTGAATGCGCAGGACCAGTCGACATTCGTGGGCTGCGCCTGTCGCCGGGACAGGGCATCGTCGGGCAGACGGTTGCGCACAATGAACCCAAGATCGTCCGCGATGTATCCAGGAATCCGAGTTTTGCGGCGGACGTCGATGAAGGCACCGGGTTCGTGACGCGTTCCATCCTGTGCGCGCCGTTGTCGGTGCGGGGCAGGTGCCTCGGTGCGCTCGAGCTGCTCAACAAGCGCACCGATGACGGGCTGTTCGATCTCAATGACATGCAGCTCGCGACGACGGTGGCTTCGGCAGCGGCTCTGGCGATCCACAACGCGAGCATGGCACTCGAATTGGTCGAACAGGAACGGGTCCGCAAGGAGCTCGAGCTGGCGCGGCAGATCCAGGTCAGTCTGCTGCCGTCGCCGGGAGTGCACGACCTCCCGGTGCATGGTTTCAATCTACCGGCGCGTGAGGTATCCGGCGATTTCTACGATTATTTCCAGCTGGCCGACGGGCGCATCTATTTCGCGCTCGCCGACGTATCGGGCAAGGGTATGAATGCGGCTTTGCTCATGGCCAAGACCACCAGCCTGTTACGCTGCCTGGCGAAAAGTGCCAGCGATGCCGGTCAGCTGCTCGCGCGGGTCAACAACGAACTGTGTGAAACGTCTTCGATGGGCATGTTCGTGACGATAGTCGCGGGGTTTTTCGACCCCCGCACGGGCTACGTCGAGATGGCCAATGGCGGCCATCAGGCCGCGCTCATTCGGCGCGGCGTCGATGCCTATGAGGAGATGCCAGCGGCAGCGCCGCCGCTGGGGGTGCTGCCGGACATCGAATTTCCGGTCGGTGACTGTATCCTCGATGGCGCGTCGATTTACCTGTACACGGATGGTCTGAGCGAGAGCGTCGACGCCGCGGGCGTGCCTCTGGATACGGCGGGATTGAAGCGTCTGATCGACGCCGCGGCCGGCGTGGCTGCCGCCGAGCGCTTGTCGAGCATCGTCGAATCCTGGCGTGCCGAAGGCTACGCCACGCATGACGACATCACGTTGATGCTGGTGGGCTCGACCGGGTGAAATCACGCGGCCCGGTCGAGTTGGCGGCGGTGAGTACTCGGGGCCGCTGGCCTGCTGCTCGGATGTAATGCCGATGAGCGAGCGGCTGCTGAAATTGCGCTTCCCGGCCGACCCGGCCGAACTCAAGCGGGTCCGGGAGCGGGTGCACGACGCAGGCTCCCGCTTGTCCGCGTCCGACAAGTTCGTCGCCGACCTCGTCATTGCCGTCAATGAGGCCTGCATGAACATTATGGAACACGCTTACAAAGGCGATCGTTCGGGTGAAATCGTCCTCGAGATCATTGATAATGATCGGACTATCGAAGTAGTCCTTACGGATTTCGCTGCGCCAGTCGATCTCCAGCAGATTCATCCGCGTCCAATCGACGAGCTGCGGCCTGGTGGCTTGGGTACGTTCTTCATCCGGGAGATCATGGACGAATGCGCCTACACCCATCTGGAAGACGCTGGCGGTAATGTCTTACGGATGGTCAAACGGATAGATGATTGAATTTGCGCCTCGCCCACTCAGCACGCGTGCGAGGCGCCCGTAAACGCGGATATTCAGGAAAGAAGCGATGGCCTACGAAGTGAAAGCCGAGGATGGTTACGATGTCGTCTTGCTGACCGGTGATGTCGACCTCTCGTGCTCACCGGAGGCGCGCAAGGCCATCCTGGCGTGCCTCGACCACGGCCACCATACGCTGGTCGATTTGAGCGCCGTGACGTACATCGACAGCTCCGGTGTAGCCAGCCTGGTCGAAGGCTACCAAACGGCAAAGAAGAAGAATCTCAGGTTCGGATTGATCGGCGTCAGCGAGGCCGCGCTGAGCGTTCTCGAACTTGCGCGTCTCGACAAGGTGTTCCCGATTCACACCGACGTTGCTGCGCGCTTGCAGGCGGATGGCTGAGATACGGCGGACGCCGGTCTCCGACCTGCTCGAAAGGATCGGCAAATCGAGCATCGAGCTGCTCGAGGAGTTCGGCTATTACCTGGCGCTGACCGTCGAGAGCTTGTTCTGGATCGTGGCCGGACGTACGCGCCGCCAGCCTGTACGCTTTTCTGCAGCCGTTCAGCAGATGGTCGATATCGGTCTTGCCGGTCTGCCCATCGTTTTCGTGTTGTCATTCGCGATCGGTGTGATGCTGGCCATCCAGGGCATCCATACCCTGAAGCAGTTCGGCGCTGAAACCCAGGTCGTGCTGGGCATCGCGCTGTCAGTGACGCGGGAGTTCGGGCCGCTGATAACCGGCATACTGGTCGCTGGCCGCTCCGGCTCGGCGTTGGCGGCGCGAATCGGTACGATGTCGGTCAATCAGGAAATAGATGCCCTGCGCGTCATGGGAATCAACCCCGTACGCTACCTGGTGTCGCCGGTCATGATCGCGATGATGATCATGCTCCCCCTGGTGACGCTTTTCTCCGATTTGGCTGCGCTGCTCGGTGGAGCGGTGTTCTGTAATGTGGAACTCGGCCTGAGTTACGCCGCCTACTGGCAGCAGAGCACGGCATTCATTACCTCCGGCGACGTCCTGCAGGGTCTGGGCAAGAGCCTCGTGTTCGGCGTGATCATAGCTTTGGTCGGTGTGACCAATGGTTTCATGGTCAACGGCGGCGCCGAGGGCGTCGGCAAGTCGACCACTCGCGCCGTGGTGCTCTCTATTTCCTACATTGTGCTCGCCGACATGGCCTTCACTTATTTTCTCAACAAATGAGCGCTGCGGCCGCCATCGAGGTCAGGGATCTCGTCACGCATTACGGCTCGACCCTGATTCTCGATCACATCGACTTTCGGGTCGGCTATGGCGAGATCATGGTCATCATGGGCGGCAGCGGGTCGGGCAAGAGCACGCTATTGCGTCATTTGCTCGGCCTGCATACGCCGACGAGCGGTTCCATCCGCTTGCTCGACAAGGACATTACCTCCAGCAGCCCAGCCGAGATGCATGATTTGCGCAGAAATATGGGGGTGTCATTTCAAGGCGGCGCCCTGTTGAGCTCGATGACCGTCGCGGAGAACGTCATGCTGCCGCTGCGCGAGCATACCTCGCTCGATGAGAATACGATGCAGATCATCGCCAGAATGAAGCTCGAGGTGGTCAATCTGGGCGGTTTCGGCCACCTCAGACCGTCGCAGCTCTCCGGCGGCATGATCAAGCGGGCGGCGCTGGCGCGGGCCATAGCGATGGATCCCAAGCTGCTTTTTTTCGACGAACCTTCAGCGGGGCTCGATCCGGTCGTCGCGGCGGAACTCGATGATCTGATCCTCAAGCTTCGCGAAAGCATGAAAATGACCATCGTGGTGGTAACGCATGAACTCGAAAGCGCCTTCAAGATCGCCGATCGCATCACGGTGCTCGATCATGGCAAGATCCTGCTGACCGGTAGTGTCCAGGATGTGCGCAATTCGGCTATCGATCGGGTTCAGAATCTCCTGAATCGTCGACCGCGTGAGGAGCCGGTCGATGCCGATGATTACTTGCGGCGGTTGACAGGGGGTGATGGTGACGGCTGAACGCGAGTGCGACTCATGAAACGCGATACGGTCAACTACATCATGGTCGGCGGCTTCGTCGTGGTGATGGCGGTTGCATTCGTCATCCTGCTGTTTGCCGTGACGGGGCGGAGCGGGCCGACCGATCCTTATGTCGTCTACTATCAGAACGTATCAGGGCTCAAGTTCGGTACGGGCGTCTATTACGAGGGCTACCGCGTCGGACAGATCGAGCGTATCGAGCCCGAGGTGCGGCCGGAAGGGGTGCGATATCGGGTCGATCTGAGCGTAGCCTCGGGTTGGCGTATACCCGCCGACAGTGTCGCCAGCGTACGGTCCTCCGGACTGATATCCGCTGTTTCCATCCAGATCAACGAAGGCCAGTCGAAAGAGATACTTGCGCCAGGCACGACCATCAAGGGGCGCGGGCAGGCCGATATGTTCGCCGTGCTCAATCAGGCCGCGGACGATTTCCGGCAACTCTCGCAAGACGGTGCCTTGCCCGTACTGCAGAACGTCAATGAACGGGTGACACAACTCGCTGAGGAAATGGTACGGTTCCGGCGCGAGGATTTGTCTCCCTTCGTCAAGATGATGCATGAACGGCTCGACCGGGATGTCATCAGCGAGGCGCATCAGCTCCTGCGACACCTCGATGAGAGCGCGGTCGGCCTGCGCGCGATGGTCGATAGCGGGAATCAGGACAAGGTCCGTGCATTTCTGCTGCACATGGACGACGTAGCCGTGAACCTGAACGGGTTGATCGACCGGATAGAAGATACCCGGCAGCAGATGAACGGCGTATTGGCCGGGATCGGTGGGTTGGTCGATGAAAATCGAACGAAGATCAGGCAAACGGTCGACGCTTCCGAAGTCTCTATGGCGGAACTCGAGATTGCACTCAAGACCGTCAATCAACACCTCGGAACGATACTGCTCGATGTCGAGGGCGGTGCGCGCCACATGAACGAGTTCGCGCGTTCGATTCGCGACAATCCGTCGCGCATCATTCGCAGCACCGATGGCGGTGCAGAGCCGGGGCAGCGATGACTATCACGCGGCGAACTCTGCTATGCGTGGCGCTGGCTTTCATTGCGGCCTGCGGCAGTCTGTCATCGCCGCCGCGAGACCGCTTCTATCGATTACACAGCTTCATGCCCCCGACTTCTCTCTCGACCTCCCCCGCAAAGCAACTCCATGTACCCCCGTTCGAGGCCAGCGGGCTGCATGCGAAACGCGCACTGATCTACGTCCATCCGGACGACACGACGCTCGAGCAATACAGCTACCATCTCTGGATTGACAGCCCACGCCTGCTGCTGCAATCGGCGCTCAGCGACTACCTGCGAGAGGGGTTGGGTGCGCAGGTAGTCGCTCAACCGGCTGCCGAAGCAACGGTGGTACAGGGCCGGGTAGTCCGTTTCGAACGGCTGGCACGCCCGGGCGGTGGGCCGGATGATGCGGCTGTGGTGCTGCACTTCGACGTCTTCGAGCACGGCGCCCGCATGCCGAGCCTGTCAAAAAGCTATGCAGTAGTGGAGAATCTGGCCGACGACACCATAGAAGCCTATGCGATGGCCGCGAACCGCGCCGTGGAACAGGTCTTCGAACAACTCTTGAACGATCTCGCGCATTTGTGGCGCTAGCGGCGGCGCGTTGTGCTTGCACGATCGGGCGCGCCGATTACGCGCCGCTGGCCGACGGTGCCGATCGCAGTATGCCGCGCAATGACGTGCTCGTGGTACACGGTGAAGTCAGCGCATCTGTGGTGGTGCAGGGGGAGGGGACGTCGTGAAGGGGTTGATGGCCAGGCTGGTGCAGAACTGGGTGCGGGTAGCGCTGAGCAGCGTGATCCTGGTCTTTTTCCTCGTCCATGCGTCGGGCGCCTGGCGCCTGGGCTTTGTCGAGCAGATGGAGAATCTCGCCTACGATACTCATCTGGAATGGACGGTACCCAACGTCAAAGACGACAGTGTCGTGATCGTGGATATCGACGAACTCAGTTTGCGCGCGGAAGGCCGCTGGCCCTGGCCGCGCAACAAGCTGGCGCGCCTGGTCGAACGTCTTTTCGATGAGTACGGTGTCCGCCTGCTGGCGTTCGATATCGTATTCGCAGAGCCTGATGAGAGCTCGGGTCTGAAGGTTCTGGAGGGGCTGGCAGCCGACTCACTCCGGGAGAACACGGCCTATCTTTCCAGTCTCGAGAGCGTCCGCGCCGATCTCGATTATGACGCCATCTTCGCCCGGACCATTCAACGCTATCCCGTGGTCCTCGGCCACTATTTCAGTATCGCAGGCAGTACCGAGGACTCGTCGCCGCGGGTGGGTGCCTTGCCGGAACCGGCCCTGCCCAAGTCGGTTTTCCAGGGCAAGAACATTCACGTGCTCAAAGCGACCGGTTACGGTGCGAATCTCGAGTCACTGGTCGCCAATGCGATTGGTGCGGGCCATTTCACGCAGCAGCCGGATGCCGACGGCGTCGTCAGGCGGGTGCCGATGCTGATCAAGTTCGAGGATGCCTATTATCCGTCCCTGTCTCTCGAGGTAGTGCGTCATGTGCTTGGCGCAGAGGATATCGTCCCGCGCTTCGAACAACCTCTGTTCGATACCCGGGGATATCCCGGCCTCGAATGGCTGACCGTCGATGGGGCGGTCATTCCGGTTGACCGGCAGGTCAAGACTCTGGTTCCTTTCCGCGGCCCGCAGGGCAGCTTCGAGTACGTCTCCGCCTCCCAGGTGCTGCACGGCACGGCCGACGCAGAGATCCTCGAGGACAAGATCGTACTCGTCGGCACCAGTGCCCCGGGGCTGCTCGATCTGCGTGCGACACCCATGGGCGAGGCCTATCCCGGGGTCGAGGTGCATGCCAATCTGATCGCGGGAATTCTCAATGGCGACGTCCTGCAGTTTCCGGCCTACACCCTGGGCGCCGAGGTGGTACTGCTGCTGGTCACGGGAATCGGCATGATCCTGGCCGGCACATTGTTGAGTCCGCTCAACACGACTGTCTTCACCGTCTTCGGCATCGCCGGCTATGTTGCCCTCAACCATCTGGTGTGGATGAATGGCGTGGTGTTGCCGGTCGCATCGGGCATTCTGATGGTGCTGCTGATGTTCCTGCTGCACATGTCCTACGGCTATTTCGTCGAAACACGCGGCAAACGCCAGATTACCGGTTTGTTCGGTCAGTATGTACCTCCTGAGCTGGTCGATGAGATGGCCAAGGCGCCCAGCCAGTATTCTCTCGAAGCCGAGAATCGCGAACTCACGGTGTTGTTCTCCGATGTGCGCGGCTTTACGACCATCTCGGAAGGCCTGTCGCCGCGCGACCTGGCCGATCTCATGAACCAGTTTCTGACTCCGATGACTGGGGTGATACACCGCAATCGTGGCACGATCGACAAGTACATGGGCGATGCGATCATGGCTTTCTGGGGCGCGCCGCTGCCGGATGAGGAGCATGCGCTTCATGCGCTGGAAGCGGGTCTGGCAATGATTGCACAGCTCGAAGAGGTCAATGCGGCCTTTCGTCAGCGCGGTTGGCCCGAGGTGCGCATTGGGGTCGGAATCAATACCGGAGACATGTCGGTAGGGAACATGGGTTCGTCGTTCCGTATGGCCTACACCGTGCTCGGGGACACCGTGAATCTGGGTTCACGGCTCGAAGGGCTGACGAAAAATTACGGGGTAGACATCATCTGCAGCGAGACCACTGTCGCTGCGGTTCCGGAATACGCCTATCGCGAGCTCGATAGGGTTCGGGTAAAGGGTAAGGCCAGACCGGTCGCCATCTTTGAACCCTTGTGCCGTAAAGAAGAACTGGATAAGGATTGGAAGAAGGAGCTGAAGCTCTTTACGGAGGCGATGCGCTTGTACCGAACGCAGCAATGGGACATGGCGGAACTCAATCTCGTCAACCTGCAGCGGTCCTCGCGATCACCGGATCTCTACCGCATGTATGTCGAGCGGATACAGCATTTTCGCCGTGCGGCCCCGCCGTCCGACTGGGATGGCGTGTTCGATCACATGAGCAAATAGCCGCCCGCTGCATTTCGCCGCGCTGCAGGCAGCCTGCTTATTTGACGAGGGTGAACTCCATCTTGATGCCCGCAAGTTCGATGATATCCCCGTTCTGAATCGCATAGGCCTGCGGGCCGATGGGTTTGCTGTTCACGACCGGGAAGTTGTCGTTCTTGCCGTCACCCTCGATGTGGGTCAGAAAATAACCTTGCGGCCGGCGCGAAATCACGGCCACCTGCGTGCCGGGCTTGCCCAGGGTGATCAGGGCCTTGGTCAGCTCCAGCTCCTTGCCCGCAATCGGGCCGTTGAGGACTTGCAGCTTGCCCAGCGGCATGCCTCCGGACGGTGCCGGCGCACGTTGCGCGGCGGCTGGCGCTGCCGCAGCGCTCGCCGCCGCCTGGGGTGCCGGCGCCGGGGCCGCCTGTTCGGCGGCCTTTGCCGCCGCCACAGCCGCGCTGGCCGAGCCCGGCCGGATGATCATCGTCTTTTCGAATTCCTCGTCGTCAGCAGTGGCGTGCTCATTGACGTATTTGAGTTCATGCTTGCCGAGGCCGACAACGTCGCCGTTACGCAGGGCATGCTTCTTGACCAGCTTGCCATTGACGTAGGTTCCGTTCGTACTGCCGAGGTCCTCGAGAAACGAGTCATCGAGAATGGTGATGATGAGGGCGTGCTTGCCGCTGACGGCCAGATTGTCGATTTGGATATCGTTGTCCGGCTTTCTCCCGATGGAAACTCGCTCCTTGTCCAGCGGGAACTCCCCCAGCACCGCACCGTTCATGCTCAGAACCAATTTCGCCATCGTTCTGTCCTATTCAGCTGCTTCTTTTCAAAAAGCTGTTGAGCTTAGCCACCAGCCCGGTTGTCCGTGGGGCGGTTGCCTGCGGTCGTACGAGCACGACCGAAACGTTGTCCTTGCCACCGTTTTCGTTCGCGAGACGGATTAGTTCAGTAGCCGCTTCGAAAAGATTAGCACTATATTTACTTAGGGTTAAGTGAATTTCTTCATCATCTACCATATCATTCAAGCCGTCCGAACAAAGCAGGTAGATTTCTTCGGCCATGGCGTCCCGTTCCTGGATGTCGACCTCCACGTTCAGCTCGATTCCGAGCGCCCGGGTGACGAGGTTCTTGGGGGTGTTCTCGGCCGCTTCCTCCGGCGTGAAGAAGCCACGATCGATGAGCTCCTGTATCAGCGAATGGTCGCGTGTTATCTGTGTGAATTCGTCGCCTTGCAGGCGATACACCCGGGAATCGCCCACGTGAGCGATACTGACCTTGTCGCCGCAGTACAGGACGGCGACGATGGTCGTGCCCATGCCCTGGCACTGGGGCACTTCTTGTGCAGTGCGGTAGACTTCGGCATTGGCGCGGGCTACGGCATCACGCAGGGCGATCGAGGCGCGGCTCAAACCTGTTATCTCGTCGACATGGACTTTTGCGCCCCCGCGACCGAGGGCGGCATGCATGTCATCGAGGATCATCTGTACGGCAATGGCGCTGGCCACCTCGCCGGCTTTGTATCCGCCCATACCGTCGGCGACGATGGCGAGGCCGAGGCCGGCATCGGTTACGGAGCTATCTTCGTTATGTGGCCGCTTCCGGCCGGTATCGGAGATATTCGCAACCTCGATAATGCGCTTGCGCACGCCGATGGCCTCGTCATCCGGCGGCTTGTTGGGATTGTTTGGCGCAGCGTTGTATGTCTCGCGCGATCTCGGCTCCCGTTTGATAGCGGCGCTCCGGGTCCTTGACGAGGGCCTTGTTGATGATGGCCGAAATGCATGGTCGCTGTTTGGTCAAATCCGGGCGTAATTCGTCGACTTCGGTATGCGCTTCGTTGGCGATCTTGTACATGAGTGTCGCCATGGAATCCCCCTGGAAGGGCAGTCGGCCGGTGAGCATCTGATAGAACATCACCCCGAGTGAGAACAGATCGGAGCGTCCATCGACTTTCTTCCCGGAGAGCTGCTCCGGCGACATGTAAGACGGCGTGCCCAGGACCATGCCGGTTTTGGTCTTGCTCGAATCAGTGATCCGCGCGATACCGAAATCGGTCAGCTTGACCTGTTTGCTGTCCGGCTCATACATGACGTTTGCCGGTTTGACGTCGCGATGCACGACGTTGTGCTTGTGCGCGTAATCGAGAGCCAGCGCCGATTTGAAGATGATGCCCATCACGGTCGGTACGGGCAGTAGTGCATCGGGCTTGGTATAGCGGGCGAGATCGTGCCCGGGCAGGAATTCCATGGCGATATAGGCCAAATCATGCTCCTCGCCGGCATCGTAGATGGTCACGATGTTGGGATGATCGAGGCGCCCGGCCGTTTCGGCCTCGCGGAAGAAGCGTTCTTTGACCTCGTCTATCTCATCGGCATCGAATTCCTGGGACAGTGCCATGGTCTTGATGGCGACGGTGCGATTGATCTTGGGATCCTTGCCCAGGTAGACGACGCCCATCGCGCCCTTGCCGAGTTCCTTCTCCACTTCGTAGCGGCCCAGCATGGGTTTCGAAATACTTCCATCGAGCAACAGGGTGCCGGATCCGCCGCCGCCGGACGAACCGCCGATGACCACCGTGTCGTTGAGCTGGCGGGCGCGATTGACCTTGTTCTTGATGTCGCGGAATTCGGGGTTCTTGCTGGCGATATATTCGTAGGCGGACGCAGCCTTGTTGAATTGACGCTTGCGTTCGTAATCGCCGGCCAGGACGTATATACCCTCGAGTGTCGATTCGTCGACCGGGCAGCGGCGGAAGTACTCGAACGCCATGTCGAGCTGCCCTTGTTGCTGGAACTGCAGCGCCAGCTGTTTGTTGCTGAGCGCTGACTCCACGTCGACGCGGCGCTTGCCGGCTTCGGTCATGAGGAAACGTTTGGTCGTCAGCAATAAATGACCTATCAGGAGCAGGGATGCCGCCGACATCAGCTTCACCCATACGCCCTGAGTCGTCATCATGCTGAGTTCGGTGATTATCAGCGCCACGAACAAGCCTCCGCTCATCAGGGCGCCCGCGCCGGCGTTCAGGCGCGGCAGGATCGCGGCGAGATAGACGCCAATCAGGACCAGCGCCAGGAATTCGGCGAGCGTCGACCAGGCCGGCGCGATAAAGAAGTCTTCGTTGAGGATGCTGGCAATGGTATGGGCCATGACCAGCACCGGGCCACCGACATCGCCCAGCGGGGTGTACAAGGTCGAGCCGATACCGAAGGCGGTGGCGCCGATGAGTACGATTTTGTCCTTGAAGTTCTCCGCCGGTATCGTGCCTTCGCGGACATCGTAAAACGAGTACACATCGAACGGCGGACGGCCGCCCTCGCGTTCGCCATAGAAGAACGTGTTGATGTTCAGATAATCGTCCGTCTCGATGGTCAGATTGCCGAGTTGGACACTCTCGCCCAGGTTGACCTTGATGTCCGCGGCATCGAGATTATGGAAGGCGGCGGCGATGAGCAGGGATTGCGACGGGTAGAAACGCCCGAAATGCTCGACCACCAGCGGTTCGAAGCGGATGCCGCCGTCGATGTCCAGCGGGTTGATGAGATGACCGATGCCGCGAGCAGGCTCGCCGATGGTCGGAATCGGCGGTACGGCGAGTATGGTCTGGGTCGGCAGGGGGAAGGTGCCGGAGGGATCGGCGATGTTGTCGTCGACGACGGCATGACGCGTGACGTAATCGGGCAGTTCCTCGTCCGGTTTGCCAACCGGGACGCCGGGTACGAACTGCATGCCGAGAACGACGTTCCCCGCGCCCTCCATGGCACGCCCCAGGATGCCGTCGGTGTCGAGCTTTTGCTGCGCCGCGTCGTAGAGATTGGCGAGGCGCGCAATATCCGCCCCTTGTTCGCCGAGGACGCGGGTTTCGGCCCGGAACTGATCAAGCCAATCGAGCCCGGCAGAGCGTTCCGGTTCCGAGTAGAAAATGGTCGCGCCGATGGTTTTGGCGCCGGCTGCGTGGAGTTTCTCAATCATGGCCGCATGCACATTACGCGACCATGGCCAGCGCCCGATGTTCTGCACGCTCTTGTCGTCGATGGCGACGACTGCGACGCGCTCGCCCGGCGGGCGCGAGGACAGGCGTACGCCGTTGTCGTAGGCGACTCGCTCCAGACGCTCGAGGGTGGCAGAACCCCACCACCAGGCGATCAGGAACAAGACCGAAATGCATGCTCCGATGAACCAGTCAGTTTTCCAGAATGCCTTGGTCATCCTGCTTAGGAAGCCTCTCGTGGGTGGCGCGGAGTGTACCGCGATTAATGTCGAAAAAGTAGGAGGATAGCGTCCTAATCGAAGAATTACCGCTAGCCCGCATTTCTCACACCCGTCCGTCGCGAGGTCGTCGAAATGCCGCAA
>JBBDTC010000156.1:0-5908 GCA_040904625.1 Gammaproteobacteria bacterium | reverse complement strand
CAGGCGCAGCATGACGTCGCCCGGGCGTTGCTGCTGGTCGCGCTGGTAGAGTCCCATGGCCGTCATGCCCAACACGATGGCCGCGGTGAACGCGAAGGCCTGGCTCCACAGCGGCAGCGAATCGCCCTCGACGAAGTCGGGCTGGGCGCCGCCGCTGATGGCGAAGGAGGCGCCGAGGTAGATAGAGGCAAACAGGATGAGAAGTTCGGCGAGACCGAGCAGAACCAGCGTCTTGGGGATGTAATGGCGGAAGATTCTCAACATAGGTCGTGCCCACCGCTGCTTTTTATAGGGTTTTCTTTCGTTGTCGAGGCGTCCGTTGTCGAACCGGGGTTCGCGCCTCTTTCGGTGGATTGTGCAATTGATGTGCCAGAGCGTGACTCGGTCTCGAGCCGATGCGCCAGAAGTGAATTATTTGTCTTTGACTTCAAACAGATAGCGCCAGGCCTCGAGGATCCGACGAGGCCGTTTTCGAATGCTGCTACCGTGCCCTCGGCGCGCTGCGGCCGGCGGTTGTCGCCCGCGGGCAACACTGTGTCATGACGCCTCGACGCCGAGATAGCGGCTGAGCGCCTCGAGCAGCACCTGTTTCTTGATCGGTTTCGTCAGGTGGGCATCGCAGCCGGCGGCGAGGCTTCGTTCGACGTCCTCCTTGACGGCGCTCGCGGTCAGCGCGATGACCGTCGTCGGCGCGCGGCCGCTGGCGGCCTCCCACTCGCGGATGGCCTGCGTGGCGGTATAGCCGTCCATCACCGGCATCTGGATATCCATCAGAACCAAGTCGAAAGCCTCGGCTTTGAACGTGTCCACGGCAGCGGCACCGTTCTCCGCTTCGACAACTTCGTAAGGCGCTTTCTTCAGGTAGGCGCGCACCAGCAGGCGGTTGTCGGGATTGTCTTCGACCAGCAGCAGGCGCGCTTTGTGCGCGCCGCCGGCGCTCGGCGCCTCGACTGTAGCGGGCGGCGATGCTGCGACACTGCCCAGTTTGCGAATGGCATCGAACAGATGGCTGCGCCGCATGGGCTTGCCGACATAGGCGGTCGCGGCGAGCGCGCGTAGGCCTTCGACGCTGCGAGCCAGCACCGACGGCCGCAACAGGCACACCACTGGCAGTGCCGCGATCACGGCGCGCAGCCTGGCGATGGCCGCGGCCGGGGCCTCACCATCGCTGAGTTCACCGAGCACCACCAGGCCAAAGCCCCGTCCGGCCTGCTGCGCGTCACCGAGACCGCGGCAGGCGGATTCGATGTCGACGGCAATCGCCGTCTCCGTGCCGGCCGCGGCCAGAGCGTGCGCGACGGCGTCCGCCGTATAGCGATTACAGTCGACGACCAGGGCGCGGTTTGGCGTCAAGGCCAGCGCCGGAGGAGCACTCGCGGCAGGGGTCGCGGGCGGCAAGCGGAGTTCGAAATGGAATCGGCTGCCCTCGCCCTCGACGCTTTCGGCCCAGATGCGCCCGCCCATCAGCTCCGCCAGCCGCCGGCAAATGGCCAGGCCGAGCCCGGTGCCGCCGTACTTGCGTGTAATCGAGGTGTCGACCTGCGAGAAGGTCGAGAAAATCGCTTCGAGTTTGTCGGCCGGGATCCCGATTCCCGAATCGATGACTTCGAAATGCATCATGGCTGCGTCCGCTGTCGACGTCGCCGGCGCGGCGCTGACGACGACCTGGCCCGTCTCGGTGAATTTGATGGCATTGCCGACCAGGTTGAGAACGATCTGCCGGACGCGGCCGGGATCGCCGACGACCCTGGCGGGCACGTCCGGGCTGATATCGGCCACCAGCTCGATCCCTTTCGCATCGGCTTTGAGTGCATTGATTTCCAGCGCCTGCTCCACCACATCCAGCACATCGAATTCGATCGCCTCGAGGACCAGTTGCTCGGCTTCGATCTTGGATAAATCCAGGATGTCGTTGACCAGGCTGAGCAAGGCCTCCCCCGCGTTGCGGAACACCCCGACATACTTGCTCTGCTCGTCATCGAGACGGGTTTCGGCCAGCAGTTCGGCCATGCCGATGATGGCGTTCAGCGGCGTGCGGATCTCATGGCTCATGCTGGCGAGGAAATCGGACTTGACCCGTGAGGCCTCGAGCGCCTGGTCGCGCGCCTCGGCCAGTTCATAGGTCTGCTGGCGCACCTGCTCTTCTATGACCCGATTGCGCGCCTCGAGTTCACGCGACTGCAGGTCCTTGGCCCGAGCCAGGGCGATCATCAGCAAGGTCACCCCCAGCCCCAGCACGAGCGCCGCGAAAACCAGATTTTTCTCCAGTGCGTTCCAGTAGAGATCCTTGGCCGCCATGATGCGCAGCGAGAAATGGGGCAGGCGCACGACACTCGAACTGTCGAGGCTTTCCACGGCGAAACCAGGCTGCGGGTTCTGTGCGCCGCGCAGGAAAATCAGGTTGCGTCCGGCGATGCCTTCGGACTCCGTGTACAAGGCGAGAGTGATGGTCGGATCGATCGTAACGAGGTCAATCAGTTTGGCCGGATCGACGACCAGTACGACCAGTTCCAGACTGTCCGCCGCGGGCCTCGCGGGCTGAGTCGGACGGACGAATAGCAGCGGCCTGGCGGCACGGGTGCCGGCCTCACCGATCAACGGGATGGCCGCTTGTCGCTGACCGATACTCTGGCGAACGATACGCTGGTTTTGCGCATCGCTCAGCAGCGCCTTCAGATCCGCGCGGGGGAAAGTGCCCGCGACGTGCAGGATCTGGCTGTCGCCGGTCTCCGCAGCCACGCGCACATGCGCAAGCCCGTTGATGAATGCATAGCGCCTCAGGGTGCCGCGCGTGTACTGCGCGAAGGCGTCGTCGTCCAGTGCGCTTTGAGCGGCGATGAAGCCGGCCAGGCTGTCGACGACCGCATCGGCGGTGCGGACTTTCGCTTCGAGAGAGTTCTGGACGGAAATGGTGCCGAAGGTGAAGTCGCGCGTTTCACTGTCGATGACATTCTGCCAGGCGAGCACCAGCAGCGCGGCCAGAAACGACAGGCCCAGGGATCCGGCCACGGCATAAAAGAACACCGACGACGTTTGCCCGTCGAGTTTCATTGCAGCTCCGCGAAGCCCGCACGCGTTGCCTTCGGGCATGCGCGCTCACTTTTGCAGCGCTTGCTCAAGGTTCGATGATGACGTCGACGCGGCTCAGATAATCACTGAGCTCGACCGCCGAGGCCGCAATCGCCGCCGCATCGCGGCATAAGGCCGCCTCTTCGATCGCGGCACCGATGTCGGTAATCGCATCGAAGCCATAGCCGCCGCCGGCACCCTTCATGCTGTGGCCGATACGCCGGATCTCGGCAAAATCGCCAGCCTCGAGCAGGGCCGCGAGCCTGGCGGCGTCCTTGTGCCGGTTGTCGAGGAAACCCGGGATCAGCTCTTCCAGATCGGCGTCGACATGGATAGCAATTCTGTCGTTCATGGCGCCCTCCTGTGCGCTCGCTCCCAGCGCGACCGCTGTCAATCCTCGCTGCTGCCGGCACGAAACTGGGCCGGCTCCAGCTCGTAGAGATTCAGCAGCTTGTAGAATTCGGTCCGATTGCGCCCGGCGATCCGCGCCGCATTGGCGACATGGCCTTCGGTGATCCGCAACACGCTGACCAGATAATTGCGCTCGAATTCGGCTTTGGCATCCTTCAGCGTCTTGATCTGGACGGGCTCCTGACGGAGCGCCTTCTGCGCCATCGACAGCGGCACGATGTCGGCGACGTTGAGCGTCGTGCAGAGCTCGACGACATTGACCAGCTGGCGGATGTTGCCCGGCCAGGAGGCCGAGGCCAGATACGCCAGGGCATCGGGCGCGAAGCGCTTCCTGCCCTGGCCGCTCTTCTTCGCCTGCAGGCCGAGAAAATGGTCGAGCAGCAAGGGCACATCGTCCGGTCGTTCGGCCAGCCGCGGCATGTGCAGGGGCACGACATTCAAACGATAATACAAATCCTCACGGAACTCGCCCTCGGCCACCAGTTCCTCGAGATTGTTGTGCGTGGCCGAGATGATGCGCACGTTGACCGGGTGCGAGCGGGTCGAACCCACGGGGCGGACCTCGAAATCCTGCAGCACGCGCAGCAGCTTGACCTGCAGGCCCAGCGGCATATCGCCGATTTCATCGAGGAACAAGGTGCCGCCGTCGGCGGCGAGGAACAGGCCTTCGTGTTTGTTGTTGGCCCCGGTAAAGGCGCCCCGTTCATGGCCGAAGAGTTCTGATTCGAGGAGCTGCTCGGGAATCGCACCGCAATTGACACCGATGAAGGGATGTTCGCGGCGCCCGCTGGCCTCGTGAATGGCCCGCGCAAGGACTTCCTTGCCGGTGCCGGTTTCGCCGCTGATGAAGACCGTGACATCGCCCTGCGCGACCAGTTCGGCCTGCTCGACGAGGCTGACCATGACCTCGCTGCAATAGATCATCGTGCGGCTGAATACGTTGTCACCCTCACGGCGCTGCGGCCGGATGTGGCGCTCGACCTCGGCGATCAGATCGTCGCGGGCCACCGGTTTGGTCAAAAACGCAGAGGTGCCGAGGTGGGTTGCCTTGACCGCATCCGGGATCTGGGCATGGCCGCTGAGCATGATGATAGGCAGCAGGGGATTGGCCGCGTGGAGGTGGGTGACCAGGGACAAACCATCCATCTCATCCATGTAGAGATCAGTAACGACGAGATCCGGATGCACGCTGCTGCATTGCGACAGAGCGGCGCTGCCGGAGGCCGCGGCGGTGACCTTGTAACCCGCGCCTTCCAGCCATTTGCGCAGCAGCTTGAGCATGTCCTCATCGTCGTCGACGATGAGGACACTGCCTTTGTCGCTGCCGGGCGCTGGGGATTTCACCGTCATGGGCGTCGCTCGGACGTTGCTGCGGTGGCGAATTCGATCACTCGACCGTCACCGATTTGGCCAGATTCCGCGGCTGATCGACGTCCGCGCCCTTGAGCACGGCGACATGGTAGGCGAACAGCTGCAGCGGCACGGTGTAGACGATGGGCGCGATCGGATCTTCGACCGCGAGCACCTTCAGGACGCGGATTTCCGGGTGGTTGCCGACCTGCACCTCGCTGTCGGCGAAGACGTAGAGCATGCCGCCGCGCGCGCGGACTTCCTCGAGATTCGAGTTGAGCTTCTCGATCAGTTCGTTGTTCGGGGCGACGGCGATGACCGGCATGTCCTCGTCGACCAGGGCCAACGGCCCGTGCTTGAGTTCGCCGGCCGGATAGGACTCGGCGTGGATGTACGAAATCTCCTTGAGCTTGAGCGCCCCTTCCATGGCGATGGGGTACATCGATCCCCGGCCCAGGTAGAGCGCGTGGTGCTTGTGGACGAATTCCTCGGCCAGTCTGGCGATCTGATCGTTGAGTTCGAGCACGCCATTGATCTTGCCGGGCAGGGATTCGAGTTGCCGCGTGAGTTCCTGAGCCTGTTCGGCAGTCAAACCACGGCGCCGGCCGAGAGCCACCACCAGCAGCATCAGCGCCACCAGCTGGGTCGTGAAAGCCTTGGTCGAGGCGACCCCGATTTCGGGACCGGCGCGGGTCATCAGCACCAGCTCTGATTCGCGCGTCAGCGAACTCTCCGGCACATTGCAGATCGCCAAGCTGTGTGCGTAGCCGAGGGTCTTGGCCTGGCGCAGCGCGGCCAGGGTGTCTGCGGTCTCGCCGGATTGGGAGAGGGTGACGAACAGCGCGCCCTCGGTCACCACCGGCTGCCGGTAGCGGAACTCACTGGCGACTTCGACCGTGCACGGCACACCGGCCAGCCCTTCGAGCCAGTAGCGCGCCACCAGGCCGGCGTGATGACTGGTGCCGCAGGCGACGATGGTCACCGAGCGGACCGACTCGAACACGTCCTCCGCTGCCATGCCGAACGCGGCATCGAGCACCTGGCCCTGTTCGAGGCGGCCTTCCAGGGTATCCGCCAC
>JBBDTC010000155.1:0-5942 GCA_040904625.1 Gammaproteobacteria bacterium | reverse complement strand
GAAGGTGCGGATTGTCGGATTGAAGCGGATCGCGGATAGGGTCGCCATGTAGAGGCTCGGGTGCCGCACAGAGTACCCGCTTGCTCAGCAGGTGTACTCCAGGGGACGCAGGCTGGTCGCCGACAGCGGCTTTGGCGCCGGCAGCGGCCTGTCTGTCGAGGCACGCTCCACCCGATTTCGTGCGAAGATAGCGGCCCTGACTCATTATCCCGGCCGACCCAAGCGCTCTTCCGATCCGTGCCCGAACCCCCGCTCGTTGAAATTCGCGACTTAAGCTTCGGTTACACCGAGGCGAGACGCATTCTGCATGACGTCAATCTCGAGGTCCCGCGTGGCCAGGTCGTGGCACTGATGGGCGGCAGCGGCTGCGGCAAGACCACGCTGCTGCGGCTCATCGGTCGCCAGGAGCGCGCCCAAAGCGGTAGCGTGCGGGTTGCCGGCGAAGACATGGCCGCGCTCGACGCCGGCGGGCTCTACCGTATGCGCCGTCGTATGGGCATGCTGTTCCAGGGCGGCGCCCTGTTCACCGACATGACGGTATTCGAGAATATCGCCTTCCAGATGCGCGAACACACCGATCTGCCGGATGAGGCCATTCGCGACCTGGTGCTGCTCAAACTGCAAGCCGTGGGCTTGCGCGGCACTGCGGAATTGATGCCGTCCGAGCTTTCCGGTGGCATGGCGCGCCGTGTCGCGCTGGCTCGTGCGGTGGCACTCGACCCGATGCTGGTCATGTACGACGAACCGTTCGCCGGCCTCGATCCGATTTCACTCAGCGTTGTCGGCCAGCTGATCCGGCGCTCCAACGACGCGCTCGGCGCGACCTCCATCGTCGTCACCCACGATGTGCAGGAATCCTTGCGTATCGTCGATTACGTTTATCTCATGGCAGAGGGGCGTATCGTCGCGCAGGGTACACCGGCCGAGATGCGTGAATCCGAGGTGCCGATAGTGCGCCAGTTCGTGCAGGGCGAAACCGACGGACCGGTCCGTTTTCACTATCCGGCCGACGATTTCGGGCGCGCTCTGGGCCTCGATCATGCTTGATCGTGCAGTGGATGTTGTCGCCCGCTGCGGCTCGTGGGCACTCGATGGCGTGCGTCGCACCGGTGCGGCTGCCTTGTTCATGGGGCGCGTGCTCATGGCGTCCGGGGCGAGTGTCACCCGGCCGACGTTGACGCTGCGGGAAATCTACTTCGCGGGCGCCTTGTCGTTGGTCATCATCATGGTCTCGGGCTTGTTCGTCGGCATGGTCCTCGGCATGCAGGGCTATGACACGCTCGAGACCTACGGGTCGGAAGAGAAGCTCGGCGTACTCGTCGCGCTCTCGCTGGTACGCGAGCTCGGACCGGTGGTCGCGGCACTGCTCTTCGCGAGTCGCGCAGGCTCGGCAATCACGGCCGAGATCGGGCTGATGAAGGCCACCGATCAGCTGGTCGCGATGGAGATGATGGCGGTCGATCCGGTGGCGCGTGTCGTCGCGCCACGCTTCTGGGGCGCGGTCATCTCGATGCCATTGCTCGCGGCGCTGTTTTCCGCGCTCGGGATCTTTGGCGCCTATCTCGTCGGCGTTCGTCTGCTCGGGGTGGATGATGGTGCGTTCTGGTCGCAAATGCAGGCTGCGGTCGACTTCCGCCAGGACGTGCTCAACGGTGTCATAAAGAGTGTGGTCTTCGGTATTGGTATCGCCGCCGTCGCGACCTTCGAGGGTTTCGCGGCGCCGCCGACCGCCGAGGGCGTCTCACGCGCGACCACGCGGACGGTGGTCCATGCCTCGCTGCTGGTTCTCGCGCTCGATCTCGTCCTGACCGGTTTCATGCTGCAGCTCTGGAGTTGAGAGGGTGTGAGCGATGCGCTTTGAACTACATAAGGTGAACCAACGATGAATAGCCGCATGATCGAATTCTGGGTCGGCGTGTTCGTGCTGGCGGGTTTCGCCGCCCTGCTCTTCCTTGCGCTCAAAGTCGGCAATATGGGATTTGCCGCGGGCCGCGACGCTTACGCGGTGACGGCCAGCTTCAGTAATATCGGCAGCCTCAAGGTGCGCGCACCGGTACGTGCCGCCGGCGTGACCGTCGGTCGGGTCGTCGGCATCGATTTCGACAGCGATCGCTACCAGGCGACGGTGACGATGGCTATCGACGACAGCTATCGCTTTCCGACCGATACCAGTGCCTCGATTCTGACCTCCGGCGTGCTCGGCGAGAACTATGTCGGCCTCGATGCCGGCGGCGAAGAAACGATGTTGGCTGACGGCGGTCATATGAACATTACGCAATCGGCCGTCGTGCTCGAGCACATCATCGGACAGTTTCTCTACGACAAAGCCCAGGAGAGTGGCAATTGATCATGATTACATGGCGTGCGGTCCCGGTTTTCTTGCTGTTGGTGACTCTGTGTGCCAGCCTCGCTGCTGCCGATCCCTTGCTGCCCGACCAGTTGGTAAAGACCTCCGTGGAGGAAGTGCGCGAGATTTTGCGCGGAGAAGGCGAGGTCGAGGCGTTGTCCGACCTGGTCTATGACAGCGTCGCCGAGCATTTCGATTTCGAGGCCATGACCCGGCTCGCCGTCGGCAAGTACTGGCGCGGTGCCGAGACGGCCGACCAGGAGGCGCTGGTATGCGAGTTCCGCACTTTGCTCGTGCGGACTTATTCGGTTGCACTCCAAGGCTTTGATGAGTATCAAATCAACTACCGACCGTTGGATCTCGATGCTGACGCCAAGCAGACGACCGTCCAGACGCTCGTCAGCAAGGACGGCGGCAAGCCCATACGGATGGATTACCGCATGATTGCGCGCGACGACGGCTGGAAGGTGTATGACGTTCTGGTCGACGGCGTGAGCCTCGTCGTCAACTATCGCAGCCTGTTCGGCAGCACCGTGGAGAAGTCGGGCATGGAAGGCCTTATTCGCTTGCTGCGCGAGAAGAATGCCGAAAGGAAGACCGGGTGAGCGTCGAACCGGAAACGCTTGCGCTCGGCGGCACGATGACGCTTGCGACCCACACGGCGGCGCGCGCGCAGGTCAGCGCGGCGCTGGACGCGGGTGACGTGGTACTGGACTGGCAGGCCGTCGACGAGATCGACTCGAGCGCGCTCGCGCTCGTCTTTCATGCTCGTCGCGAAGCGTCGTCGAAACGCCGTACATTGCGCCACGAACATCTACCGAAATCGCTCGATGCGTTGGCGGATCTCTACGGGGTGGCCGATCTCATCGGTGGCTCGCAAGGAGCGACGGCAAAACGCGCGACCGTGCAGCCGACGGCAAATATGGGCAGTTCGGCGGTATAGAATTGGAGTTCCCCCGGACCCTGTGCCGCTGCGGCTGTGGCGATATAGGTGCGGATCTCGAAGCCACCCTGACCGGCCTCGCGATAAGTATCGATGTCGTCGTAGGCGAGCAGGGCGTCGCGATCCTGGGTTAGCAGGCGTTCGAGGAACGCGCGATCCCAGGCTTCGTTGATTTTTCCGGAGTCCGGTGTGGCGGGCCAGTGTGAGATGCCGCCGGTGCCGACCAGGGCAATCTTCTCCGCCTGAGCGTCGCAGGCTCGGCGCAGTGCTTCGCCGAAAGCCCAGACCCGATTGAGTGGTGCCAGCGGCGGCCCCTGGCAGTTGATATTGGCCGGGATCACCGGGAGATCATAATCCGGGGTCAGGAAATGCAGCGGCACCATGATGCCGTGATCGAACTTCCATTCTTCGGCATAGGCGACGTCGACCGATTGCATGACCGCCATGATGAGCCGCTGGCTGAGCGCGGCATTGCCGGGTACGGTCGTCCGCGGGATTTTGAGCCAGCCCGGATCTTCGATCGGCCCTTCGTAGCGATCGCTCATGCCGATGCAGAATGCCGGCATGTTGTTCATGAAGAAATTGGCGAAATGCTCGGCGGCAACGACTATCAGCGCTTCCGCTCCGCTGGCCTGGATGTCCTGGCGTTGGCGCTCGAAAGCGGCATAGAGTTCATCGCGTCTGGCCGTGTTCTTGACCAGATCTGCACGCCCCGTAATGCCCGGAGCGTGGCTCAGTACGCCGGCATAGACGAGGCTCATCGCGGCCGCTCCCGCTCTTCCTCGGTGAAGCTCGCGCCATCGCCGGTCAGGGTGTAGACGCCGGCACGGACCGGGCCGTGCTGGGCGATGCCTTCGCGCATGCGTTCGAGGTAGTCGAACCAGGCGATACCCAGAAAGGCGGCATAATGCATCAGAATCTGGCCGTTGACGCCGAGCACGTAGAGCAGGCCGATGTCACCTGTGCGCAGTGCTTCGGCCTCCTCGCCGGTCAGGTCGTAATCATCGATGAGGCTGTCCAAATCCTCGTGATAACGCGCCTGCGCCTGCGGTTCGCGATTGAGCACGTAGAGAAATTTCTGCAGTTGGTAGAGGCTCATGATTTCCCCAGCGTCGGCACTGTGTGGGTGTCGTAGGCGACGCACACGTTCTTCGTTTCCATGTAGAACTCGAAGCTGTAGTCGCCGCCGTCGCGGCCGATGCCGCTCATTTTCATGCCGCCGAAAGGCGTCGGCAAATGGCGATTGTTCTCTGAGTTGATCCAGATCATACCGGCCTCGAGATCGCGTCCGAGGCGATGGCCGCGGCCGATGTCACGCGTCCAGATGTAGGCGGTCAGGCCGTAGTCGGTGTCATTGGCGAGCCGCAGTGCTTCGGCCTCGTCGCTGAAGGGGATGGCGGTCAGCACGGGGCCGAAAATCTCTTCGCGGGCGCAGCGCATGTCGTTGCTCGCCCCTGCGAACAAGGTCGGGCGGACGTAATTGCCGCTGCCGGCTGCCGCGTCCGCAACGCCGCCGGCGGCGATGCGGACGCCTTCGCTGTGCGCGATATCGAAATAACCGCAGACCTTGTCGAAATGGCGCGGATGAATGAGCGGCCCGACTTCGGTAGCCGGATCGAGCGGATGACCGACGCGGATCGCCTCGACGCGGGCGGCAAGGCGGTCGACAAAAGCGTCGTGGATGGATTGTTGTACCAGCAGACGGCTCGAGGACGTACAGCGCTCGCCGTTGAGGCTGTAGATCATGAACACCGCGGCATCGAGCGCGCGGTCGAGATCGGCGTCGTCGAATACGATCACCGGATTCTTGCCGCCGAGTTCGAAATGCACCCGCTTCAGGCTGGCTGCACCCTGGCGCATGATGTGGCTGCCGGTCGTAGTCTCACCGACGAAAGCAACGGCCTTGATCGCAGGGTGTTCGGTCAAGGCCTTGCCGGCCTCTTCGCCGATACCCTGCACGGTATTTAGCACGCCGTCCGGGAGGCCGGCTTCATGGCAGATTTCGGCCAGCAGGAGCGCCGTGAGCGGCGACCATTCGGCCGGCTTGTGGACCACCGTGCAGCCGGCGGCGAGCGCCGGCGCGATCTTCCAGGTGGACAGCATGAAGGGCGTGTTCCACGGCGTGATGACCCCCACCGGCCCGATCGGCTGGCGCAGCGAGTAATTGATGTGCTCGGCCGCCGGCAGCGATTGGCCGTCAGCGGCGCCGGGTGCGCGGTCGGCGAAAAAACGGAAGTTTTCCGCCGCACGTGCGGCAGCCTTGCTCATGAAGCGCAGCGGTTGGCCGGTATCGAAGCTCTCGACGAGCGCAATCTCGCGCCCGCGCGCCTCGATGGCGTCGGCGATCTGATGCAGGATCCGGCGACGATCGCCGCCCGGCAGTGCGCGCCAGGCGGGAAAGGCGGCCCGGGCGGCGTTGCAGGCGGCGTCGATATCGGCGGCATCGCCGCGCGCGACCTGGCCGATGACGCTGTTGTCGATGGGCGTCAGGTTGTCGAAGATGGCGGCCGCACGGCCGGTAGCGTGGCGGCCGTTGATGAAATGCGGCAATGGTGCGCGCCGGAAGCGTGCCAGGGCATCAGCGCAGGCGGCGAGATTCTGTTCGAATTCGGACATTGCGTTTGCCTTTGGGAAGCTCTGAAGAAGTGAGCG
>JBBDTC010000154.1:0-1025 GCA_040904625.1 Gammaproteobacteria bacterium | reverse complement strand
GCCAGATCCGCGAGCACGCGCTGGGGATCGCGCGCCAGCGGATCGCCCAGGCCACCACCACCGGCAGTGCCCCGGCGAAACCGATCGCCGCGCTTGATCGGCACGTCGGAGAAAATCGCGCCGAGGAAGCGCTCGACGCCATCCTGCTCTAGCCACAAGCCATGCGGACACGAGGGCAAGCCGCCTTCGAGCCCCCACACGACCGAGCGTTCGCGATCGCAGATATACGAGATCACTGCACCGTCGACGTCGAGCACGGTGCTCGCCTTCTCGAGCGCGACACCGCCGCGGGATTCTCCCGGGCCACCGCTGTCGGTCACGATCTCCATCCGATCGACACGGACCGGGCACAAGCGCTCCTGTCCTTCGACCGGCTGGGTCATCAAGCCCGCGCCGAAAGGCGAAGCGGTCACGCCGAGGCCGTCGCGTCCGCGGCGTCCGCCCCAGCCACCGGACAGCCAGTCATAGAACATGAAATAAGGGCGCCCGGGATAGCGTGTATCGTAGCCGCCGGTCTGCAGGTATTCGATGTTGAATGCGCAGGCCATCGCGCGCTCCGGCATCAAACCCGAGAACAGCTCGAATATCGCGTTCATGATTTTCTCGAACGGCATCACCATGCCGCTCACGGCGACCGGCCACCGTGCCGACACCACGGTATCGTCCGGCACGGTCACCGTCACCGCGCGGTACAGCCCGGAATTCAGCGGAATATCAGCGAAAAACGTCTTGATGCCGGCGACGATGCCAGCATAGGTTCCACCGAAAGCGGCGTTGTAGATCGTGCCGATGGTCGGATGCGAGCCGGTGAGATCGAATTCGACGCGGTCGCCGATGATGTTCATGCGTACATGGATCGGGATCATGCCTTCGGGCTGGCCCGGGTCCTGATCCATGTAATCGATCGTATGCCAGCTGCCGTCCGGCAGATCCGCGAGGCGCTGGCGCACGAGGCGCTCGACATAATCCTGGACTTCGGTGAACGCGGTCTTCAGCGTCTCCACGCCGTACTTGGCGACGAGGCG
>JBBDTC010000153.1:0-5997 GCA_040904625.1 Gammaproteobacteria bacterium | reverse complement strand
GCCTTGCCAGCCCGGGCGCCTCAACGCCCCATACAGCCGAGTTATTCTGGGACGGACCCTTAGTGTGCCGGCGCCGGCCACCGGCTGTCATCCCGCCGCCCTGGTCACCCGCTCATGGCCGGCCAGATCACGTGTCGAGGTACAGTCACCGAAGCCGTGGCAGCGGCACATCTCACGCACGGCCGGCCCCTGTTCGTGGCCATGCTCGAGCACCAGGAAACCGCCCGCGCGAAGCACGCGCCGCGCCGCCGGGATGATGCATGCCAGCGCCGCCAAACCGTCGCTGCCGGCGAACAATGCCGCACGTGGTTCGAAAGCGAGCCCGGCATCGAGCGTAGCCGATTCGGTGGTGCCGATGTACGGTGGATTGGCGAGCACCGCATCCAGCGACGCATCGGCGAACGGCTCCAACCAGTCGGCCACCAGAGTACGAACGGCGGTCAGGCCGAGACCTTCGGCGTTGCTCCGTGCGACCGCCACGGCGGCCGCCGAGCGGTCCGTCGCGATGACCAGGGCATCTGGGCGTTCGTGGGCGAACGCACAGGCAATCGCACCACTGCCGGTGCCGAGATCGGCAACCGTAGGCCGCCTGCGGGGTGCGCAGCTGGCCAGGGCGATTTCGACCAGCAGCTCGGTCTCGGGGCGCGGCACCAGGACGGCCGGATTGACCGCGAGCCGGAGCGACCAGAATTCTGCATGACCCAGCAGATACGCGACCGGGCGCCCCTCGCCGCGCGCTGCAACGAGCGCATCGAAGCGGGCAGCCAGCGCCTCCTCGACCGTGCGATCGGGATCACGGTAGAGCGCGGCCCGACCGCAGCCGAGCACGTCCGCGAGCAGCAGTTCGGCATCCAGACGCGGGCTGTCGGAGCCTTGCAGGCGTTGCATTGCCGCGCTCACCAGGCTGCCCACCGTAGGGCTCACGAAGGCGGCTTCATGCCGCCCCGAGCCGGGCCATGAGATCGGCCTGATGCTCAGTGACCAGTGACTCGATGACGAGGTCGAGATCCCCTTGCATGACGAGATCGAGTTTGTGCAGGGTCAGATTGATGCGGTGATCGGTCACCCGCCCCTGGGGAAAGTTGTAAGTGCGGATACGCTCGGAGCGGTCGCCCGAGCCCACCAGGCTGCGCCGCGTGGTGGCCTGCTCTGCCTCGCGGCGATCGCGTTCGGCGTTGAGTAAACGGGCTTTGAGCAGCCCGAGCGCGCGCGCGCGGTTTTTGTGCTGTGAACGCTCGTCCTGGCATTCGACCACCATGCCGCTGGGTATATGGGTGATGCGGATGGCCGAATCGGTCTTGTTGACATGCTGCCCGCCGGCGCCGGAGGCCCGATAGGTGTCGACGCGCAAATCGCTGGGGCTGATCTCGATTGCCTCTATCTCCGCAACCTCGGGCAACACCGCCACCGTGCAGGCCGAGGTATGGATCCGGCCCTGCGATTCGGTGGCCGGGACACGCTGGACACGGTGCGCTCCCGACTCGAACTTGAGCCTGGCGTAGACGCCTGCACCATTGATCTTGACGATGACCTCCTTGTACCCACCCTGCTCGGCCTCGTTCGCACTCATGACCTCGGTCCGCCAGCCGTGGCGTTCGGCATACCGCAGGTACATGCGCAGAAGATCACCGACGAACAACCCCGCCTCGTCACCGCCGGTGCCGGCACGGATCTCGAGAAAGACATTGGCATCGTCCGCCGGGTCGCGCGGAATGAGCAGTTTGTGCAACTCCGCTTCGAGAGCGGCAAGTTGTGCCTGAGTCGTGTGGATTTCATCCCGCGCCAGCGCACGCATGTCGGCATCGTCTTCCTGCGCCAGTTCCTCGGCGCTGGCAAGTGCCTGTTCGGCATCGCAATACCGATTGAAGCATTCGACGAGCGGGCTGAGGTCGGCATGTTCCATCGAGAGGCTGCGATAGCGCTCCTGATCGGCGATGATCTCCGGCGAGGCCAGCATGGCATCGAGTTCATGCCTGCGTTCGACCAGTCCCGTGAGCTTTTGCAGGAGTGAGTCCTTCATCGGTCAGCGTTCACTTTTGAGCTGGCCGAGGATCTGTGGCTCGCCGAGAACCAGCGAATCCAGCCCACTCGCCACCCGCAGTACGTGGCGTACCGCGTGTTCGTGCTCCAAACGGTATAAATGCGGCTCGACCTCTGGCAGCCCGAGTGCACGATAATTGCTGAGCCAGGTCAGCGGCTGGGGCGCGGCGTCTGCGGCGAGATCGCAGTACAGTTCGGTGCGGTTGCAGGTCGACAGGATAATGGCTTCGCTGACCCCATGGCGCGCTTTCAAGGCGTCCAGCGCCGCTGGCAGCTGGGCGCTGTCGAACGCCACTCTTTCGCGCACGGCCAGTGGCGCGGTCTTATGGCTGAGTCCGAGGATGAAGAGGGCCATGGCAGGCAGCAATCAGGATTTTCCGGTTCGGCGCCCACAACCCGGGCGGGCGCCCGCCGCGGGGAACGAACGCGCGAGCCGGCTATCGAAGTAAAGGTGGCAGATCAACTGCGTTATAGTTTAATCCGAGAATCGCCAATCCCCTAAGGGTCCGTGGCAGAATAACTGGGCGGTTTGGGGCGTTGAGGCGCCCGGCTGGCCAGGCGCGAGGAGGGCGAATAGGGGTTCTATTCAACTGACGAGCAATGCCGCCAGACGGGATGGATCGGCGTTCCAAATCATTCAGCTATTCTGCCGCGGGCCCTAACCGCCGTTCAGCCCACCGGCCCCTGTGGGAGCCATTCAATCCGGACGAATCCAACCCTCGATGCATGCACCGCTTCCTTTCCTGACCGCTTCGCCATACGTGCTGTTCGCCCTGCTCGCGATTGTGCTCGGTGGAGTGGGCTGCGCCACGCCGTCTGCGCCGCAGCCCACCGCTCAGCCCGCTTCCCAACGGGTCGAAGACATCGCGACCGAGCGTGCCGAATTCGACTACGAATCCGATCCATTGTATCGGCTGCTCGTGGCCGAGTTCGCCGGCCAACGCGGGCATTTCGATGTCGCCATCGAACACTACCTCGATCTCGCTCGCAGCCTGCGTGACGTGGCACTTGCAGAGCGCGCGACCCGCATCGCGGTTTTTGCCCGCGATAACGAGGCGGCGCTCGAGGCGGCGCGGGCCTGGGTGGAGCTGGCGCCGCTCGATATGGACGCCCACCAGATCGTCGCCGCCATGTATATACGTCAGGGTAACGCTGCCGCCGCACTCGAACACCTCGAGTATGTCCTCTCCCACGACCACGAGGAGCCCGGCAATCGGCTGCGCATGATAGTCAATCTGCTCGGCCGTGAAGAAGACCGCGATACCGCGCTGACCGTCATGGGCAAACTGGTCGAGCACTATAGCGATGACACGGACGCCTTGCTGGCGTTCGCACTGCTCGCGATCCGGGCGGAACGGCTGGACACCGCCCGCACCGCGATGGAGGAGATCGTCGCCAGCACGGAACTGAGCTCGAACGTCGCCATGGCGTATCTGGCGGTGCTGCAGAAGCAGGGCAAGATGGCTGAGGGCATCGCCTGGCTCGATGACCTGCTGAGTATCAACCCCCAGCAGTTCGGCCTGCGTCTGATCTATGCGCGGATGCTCGCCGAGGCCAATCGCTACGAAGAAGCCCGGGTGCAGTTCGGCGTGCTGTCGGACCAGGCACCCGACAACACCGACATCATCTTTGCTCTCGGACTGCTCAACCTCCAGGCTGGACGTAACGACGATGCGGCCAGGAATTTCGAGCGCCTGCTGGGCCTCGAGACGCGTGAAGACGAGGCCCATTTCTATCTTGGCCAGGTCGCGGAGGCCCGTGGCGAAGAGCAGGCGGCAATAGAGCACTATCAGGCCATCGAGGGCGGCAACAACTACTTCGCTGCACAGTTGCGCAAGGCGCTGGTGTTGTCTATGACGAACCAGGTCGATGAAGCTATCGCCTTCCTCGACCAGGTTTCCGCGGAAGATCCCAAACAGATCTTCGATCTGGCGCGTGCCAAAGGCGAGATCCTTACCGAGCACGGCCGCTACGACGAAGCGATGGCGATCTACGATGCTGCGCTCGCTGGCGACCGCTATGACTCCGAGCTGCTCTACACCCGCGCCATGCTGGCCGAGAAAATGGGGCTCATCGATGTGCTCGAGCGCGATCTGCGCACGATTATCGCGGCCGAGCCGGACAACGCCCAGGCGCTGAACGCCCTGGGCTACACTCTCGCTGATCGCACAACGCGCTATGCCGAGGCCCTGGAGCTGATCGAACGCGCGCTCGAACTCAACCCGGACGACTTCTATATCCTGGATTCCATGGGCTGGGTGCTCTATCGACTCGGCCGGCTCGATGAATCGATCGCATTTCTGGAACGTGCGCGGACGCTGCGCAACGATCCCGAGGTGGCCGCCCATCTGGGCGAAGTGCTGTGGGTCAAAGGTGAACGCGACGCCGCGCGGTCGGTATGGGAAAGCGCCCTGCGCGATACGCCTAACGACCGCAAGCTGCTCGACGTCATCAAGCGCCTGACCCCGTGAGATGGCTGCTGGTGATGCTGTTGGCCGCCGTGCTCGGCGGCTGCGCAGGTGTTCCCTGGGGGCGGGGTCCGGCGCCGCCAGCGACGCCGGACCTGATCGAGGAACATGCGGCCGCAATCGCCGCCATGCGGCATTGGCGGCTCAACGGCCGCATGGCGGTCCAACACGATGACCAGGGCTTCAGCGCCGGCCTCGAGTGGCGCGAACGCGACGGTGCGTTCGATTTGCGCGTGGCCGCGCCGCTCGGCCGCGGTACTGTCGCGATGAGCGGTGACGCGGCCCATGTCACGCTGACGACACCCAAAGGCGAGCACTTTGTCGCTGACTCTGCCGAAAACCTCATGCAGGCACACCTCGGCTGGAGTTTGCCGGTCGGCGGTGCACGGTACTGGGTCAAGGGAATGCCGGCTCCCGATACGCCACCCGCTCAGGAGGTGTACGACGGGCAGGGCCGCTGGACCGACTTCGCGCAGGACGGATGGCGCATCAGCATTCTCGATTATGACGACGATACGGGCCTCAGCCTGCCGCGCAAACTGTTCCTGAGCCGCGACGACTTGCAGGTGCGCCTGGTGATCGAGACCTGGCAGCGCAACTGAATGAAGCGCTCGCTAGCCTGGCCGGCGCCGGCCAAGATCAACCTGTTCCTCCACGTCACCGGGCGGCGCCCGGACGGTTACCACCTGCTGCAGACGCTGTTCCAGTTCGTCGATTTGTGCGACTGGCTCGATTTCACCGTGCGCGACGACGGCAGAATCTCACGGTCCAGCGTGTTGCCCGGGGTGGCCGCGGAGACCGATCTCGTGGTCCGTGCGGCCAGTCGCCTCAAACACCATGCCGGGTGCGCGCTCGGAGCCGATATCGCCGTGCGCAAGCAGGTGCCGATGGGGGGCGGGCTGGGCGGCGGCAGTTCCAACGCCGCAACGGTCCTGGTGGCCTTGAATGCCTTGTGGGATCTTGGTTTGCCGATAGAGGAACTCGCCTCCCTCGGTCTTGCGTTGGGCGCCGACGTGCCGGTCTTCGTGCACGGATACGCCGCCTGGGCGGAGGGCGTCGGTGAGGTGTTGGTGCCCTGTCCACAGCCCGAGACGGCGATCGTCCTGGTTACCCCCGATTGCGCCGTTTCGACCGCCCGTGTGTTCAGTGAACCTGATTTGACACGCGATACCCCGCCCAGCAAAATGCACGCCTTTTCGCAAGCCCGCTCCCGCAATGATTGTGAGCCGGTAACCCGGCGACTCTACCCGGCCGTTGGCGCGGCGCTCGATTGGTTGTCGCAGCATGCCCCGGCGCGGATGAGCGGAACGGGCGCCAGTGTCTATGCTTTTTTCGACGATCTCGAACGCGCGCAAGCCGTCGCGGCGCAAGTCCCGGGATTGTGGAGGGCGTATGCCGGTCGGCGGCTCAATGAGTCGCCCTTGCGCGCGCGGCTGGCGTGCTACGCGGGTGCGGGCTGATTGGTGTGCCTGGCATGTCGCTGCACCCG
>JBBDTC010000152.1:0-6053 GCA_040904625.1 Gammaproteobacteria bacterium | reverse complement strand
GTTTGCGCGCAGATCGGCGGCCGCAGCAGGATGGGGGTGAGAAATGCGGGCTAGTTTCGACCCGGGCGCGCGGTGCCACAGCCATCAACGGATGCGTTTCAAGGTGTCCTGATCGAAGTCGCGGTCGGTGAGTCCGGTCTTGAAAGCGTAGTCGAACCATTTCAGCTCGGTGCTCTTGCCGGTCTGGTGGTTCTCCATGAGCATGGTTCCGGGCCGCCAATACTGATCGAGGTACTGCTGCCAATCGCTGGCCCGCAGTGTTTTCAGCAAGGCGTCCTTGCGATCGTAGTAATCGATTTTGAGCGGCCGGTACATTTCCTTGTCGAGCCAGACCACCTGGCGCGTATAGCCTGAATTCTCGTAAGCCGGGTAGGCCTCGATGACAAAGCACTCACGGCCATCGAGCGCCTCGTCGCGCAGCCATTTGTAGGTGTATTTCTCGACTTCTTGCGAGGTCAAATCCTCGTAGGCGAATTCACTGCCGACGAAAGGCCCCGATTTGTTGGCCGAGGAGATGCGTTTGACGCGCTTCAGTGCCGGCAGATACAGCCACTGGTCGTCCGGTTCGAGGGCGTGGGTGTAGCTCAACAGGGCCGTGCCTTTGATGTCCCTGGGGGAATCGAAGACCGACAGGCTCTTGTCGCCATCGCCTTCCACTTCCAGCGTCTGCAGACGCAGTTCACGGGTACTTTCCTGGCCTTGGGCATTGCGCAGGATCATTTCCATCGAGGCCGTGCCGTCGACCCAGCCGGTATCCCGGCGGTCGGCCTCTTCGATGATGGCGAGCCCCTTCTCCTCGGGCGTTTCGGCCGCCGCACTAAGCGGCAGCAGCGCGATCAGTAATACCGTTGCCAGATGACGCATGAATGTCTTTCTCCTCGATTTTCATCAACAGGGGGGGCAGCATCAGGAATACGCCGATGAGCGCGATGAAGATGATGATCGCGGTCATCAGGCCCATACCTGAGTTGATCTCGAAGCTGGAGGTGGCCAGTACGGAAAAGCCGACCACCAGTGTCACCGTGGTGATGACCAGGGCACGCCCGACGGTGCGGAAGGCGTAGCGCACCGCGTCTGCCGGGTCGAGATGCTGTTCGCGTCGCGCCCGCAGGTACTTGGAAAGGAAATGCACCGTATCGTCGATGACGATACCGAAAGTCATACCGGTCACGACCGAGAGCGACAGACCGACCTCGCCGACGAATAGCCCCCACAGCCCGAAACCCATGGCCGCGGGCGCGAGATTCGGCAGCAGGCTCACCAGTCCGAGTTTGAACGAGCGCAGGGCGACGATCAGAATGCCCGAGATCAGGATTAACGCCAGCGTCGTGCCGATCAGCATCGAGCGAATATTGCGCTGCCCGATATGCGAGAACATCAGTGTCGTTCCGGCGCTGTCGATGGCCGCAATCGACGACAGATTCGTCCTCGCCCAGGCCAGGGCGCGTTCGTCGAGTGCGATCATGTCGTTGCTCGAAATCACCTCGATGGTGACCGTGACTTTGGTCGACGACTTGTCGACATTGATCTGATTATTGAGATCCAGGCCGTAAGGCAGCGACATTTCGTACAGGAGCAGGTACTGTGCGGCGAGATCGCGTTCCTCCGGCAAGCGGTAATAAGCCGGATCGTCGCCATGCATGTTTTTGTTCAGGCGCTTCATGACGTTGGTGTAGCGGTCGACATGGATGACCTCGTCCTGGGTTTCCATCCATTGTGCAAAACGCTCGACATCGCGCAGGAAACCGGGATTGCTGACCCCGCCCGACTCGCCCGCATCGATGGAATAGTGGATGGTGTAGATCCCGGTCAGGTTTTCGAGCATGTAATCGGTGTCGGTGCGAAATTGGATGGCTTCGCCGAAATAATGGACGAAGACATCATTGAGTTCGTTGCGCGGCAGGTTGGCCACAGTGGCGATGATGACCGCGAAGGACGCCCACAAGAGCATGCGGCGCCTGGCAATGACGAATTCGGCGAGGCGTGCCATGCCGGCCGAATCATCCTTGGCGGCGGCGCCGGCCTGCACCGGCACCAGGGTCATGAAGGCGGGCAGGAAGGAGACCGTGAGCAGGAAGGAGACGAGCACGCCCATAGCGACGATGTTGCCAAGGTGGTTGAACGGCGGCACCTCGGAGAAATTCATGGTCAAAAAGCCGATGGCCGTGGTGGTGCTGGCCAGGAATACCGGCTGCAGATTGATGCGCAGGCTCTCTTCCATGGCGGTGCGGCGACAGCGGCCGCTGCGCAGCTCATGGAGGAAGGTGGTCAGCAGGTGCACACAGTTGGCGACGGCGACGGTCAGGATGATGATCGGCGCGGATGCCGTTACCGATGTCATCGGGTAGCCGATGTAACCCGCGACGCCGAGGGCGGCGAGGATCGAGGCGATGATGACGGCCAGAGTGGCCAGGGTGCCGAACAAGCGTCCGACCAGGACCGCGATGATGATCAGCATGAGCACGAAGCTGAGCGGCACGAGAAACGCCGCGTCGTACATGGCGGATTCAAAAAAGGCGTTGTCCATCACCACCATGCCGGTCAGGTAGACCTGTATGTCGGGATGTGCGGCCTCGAATGTATCGATGATGCCGCGCGCATACTCGATGATCTTTGGCGTTGCGGTGGTGCGTTCACCCGCCGGCATCTGCACCGTGACGTTGACCGCGGTGACGTCGCCCTGGTCGTTGATCAAGCGCCGGCGCAGCGCCGACTCGGCGAGAACGGCCTCGCGCACGGCGTCGAGCTCGTCCGCGCTGAGCGTGCCGGCATCCTTGACCATGTCGCGCACGATGAGATCGTCGTCCTCGGCTTCGGTGTACTGAAAGTTCGTGATCGAGTCGACGCGGTTGGAATAGGGCATCTGCCACGCCGCGGTGGTCAGTTCTTCCAGCGCAGCGAGCGTGTCCCGGGTAAAGATGTCGCCGCTCTCCGGCGCCACGACGAACACGACGTTGTCGTTTTTCGTATAGGTTTCTTCGAGCGCCTCGAAAGCCTTCAGCTGAGGGTTGTCCTCGCTGAAGAAGACCCGGTAACTGGAGTCGAAATAGAGCCGTGGGATGCCGCTGGCCAACAGCGCGGCAGCGATCAGGCATCCCGCGATCACCACCAGACGATGGCCGATGATCCAGCGCGCGAATGCGGCTTCGAAGTGCTTCATAACGAATGTTCCATGGGCGTTGTCGGGTCAGTGCGACGGCCTCATGAGGGCTTGCGCAAGCCGTCGACGAGCAGCCTCACCACGCCCGCTGCCCGCGCCTCGAATTCGGCGCGGGGAAACAGGCCGACGAACAGCGGGACGTCGAACAGGACGAACGTGGTGTAGACGTCGACCGCGGTACCGGCGACATCGGCGATAGCGAATTCGCCGCTGTCGACGCCATCCTGCAGGATGGCGGCCAGCAACTCGTGATGGACAGCCATTTTTTTGTGGACGAGGGCGGGGCGCTGGCGGGTGATGGTGGCAACCAGTTCACCGATTTTCGAATCCGCGCCAGCCAGTGCATGGCTGTCGTGGAGTAATTCGACGGCATAAGACGCCAGACGCCGCGACGCCGATACGTCCTTTTCGCCGGCAACCAGGCGCAGGCGGTCGAGGCGTTCGTTCATGCAGCGTGTGGCGCACTCGGCTGCGATTTCTTCCTTGTTGGCGAAATAACGATAGAGGTTCGCAGCTGACATGCCGGCGTCGACGGCGATTTCGGCCATCGTCGTCTTGTGGTAGCCGAATTGCAGCAAGCGTGCCTGGGCGGCGTCCAGGATCACGGCGCGGACATCGTGTCCGGTGGTCGAGGTAGCTTGTGCGTTCAAGTGAGAAACAGGTGATGACTGAATTCTGAATATAGTATTCAGTTATCGAGCCAGTCAAGCGCCTGCCGTACAAGGCCACATTTCCATCACCCGAAAGCGGTGAGCAGGCCGCTCGAAACGGCGTTGTCGGAGTGAGTGCCAGTACCCCGTTGAACAGGATCTCTGCCGCGCTGCGTCGTGCTATCTTTCGCCCGCCATGCCATGCGCACCGCTCGAACGCCGGCGGGTGTGCAGCCCGGTGGCACTATCGAGAGCACGATCAGATCAGGGGAGATGCATGACCAATCTACTGCAGCGCGGTTCCACCTATGAGGAAGTGTGGAACAACTTCAAATGGAACATCCCACAGCAATACAACATCGCCGATGACGTGTGTGAGCGCTGGGCCGATGATCCGGCCCGCGTCGCCCTGATCTACGAGGACGAAGCAGGCGAGGTCCGTACCTTTACCTTCGCTGAGGTGCGTCGCTATGCCAACCAACTGGCCAACACGCTGCGCACGTACGGCCTCAGCCGCGGCGATCGGGTGACCTTGCTGCTGGCGCAGGATCCGGAATGCGCGATCGCCCACGTCGCCTGCTGGAAAGCCGGTATGGTTTCCGGCCCCTGCTCGGTGCTTTTCGGCGGTGACGCCGTAGCCTATCGCTTGAACGACTCCGGGGCCAAGGTGCTCATCACCGATAGCCTCAATTATCCCAAGGTGGCGGCGATTCGAGCGCAGTGTCCGCAGCTCGAACGGGTGCTGGTCATCGACGGCGCGCCCGACGGTGCGGAAGATTTCTGGCAGGTGATCGCCGCCGCCAGCGACAGCTTCGTCAACGAGAAGACCGCTGCCGAGGATACGGCCTGGATCAGCTACACGTCGGGCACGACGGGCATGCCCAAGGGTTCGGTGCAGCCGCATCGCATGATGCTCGGCCACATGCCGAGCCTGGAGTTCATTTACGATTTCTTTCCGCAAGACCACGACGTGCTCTGGTCGCCCGCCGACTGGGCGTGGATGGCCGGTCTCATGGACGTACTCATGCCCGGGTGGTTCCATGGCTGTACGGTGGTCGCTACGGCGATGAAGGGCTTTGATCCCGAGAACGCCTACCGCATCCTGTCGCAGCACAAGGTTACCCTGGCGCTGTTGACGCCGACCATGCTCAAACTCATGCGCCAGGTGCCGAATCCGCGCGAACGCTACCCGCTGGCCTTGCGCGCGGTACTGTCGGGCGGCGAAGCGGTGGGCGCGGGCCTGCTGGAGTGGGCGCAGCAGGAACTCGGGCTCAGCATCAACGAAGGCTTCGGGCAGACTGAATGCAACGTCATACTCGGCAACAACGGCAATATCTTCCCGATCAAACCCGGTTCCCTGGGTAAGCCTACCCCGGGTTCGGTGGTTCGCATCGTCGACGACCAGGGCCAGGAAGTGCCGCCGGGGACGGAGGGGCATATCGCCTGCAAACGCCCGCATCCGGTCATGCTCAAGGAGTATCTGAACAAACCGGAAGCAACGCGTGACAAATTCATCGGTGACTGGTTGCTTACCGGCGACGTCGGCCATATGGACGAGGACGGCTATTTCTGGTTCCACGGGCGTGGGGATGACGTCATCACCAGCTCTGGTTACCGCATCGGCCCCGGTGAGATCGAAGATGCACTGCTCAAGCACGAGGCGGTACAGATGGTCGCCGCCATCGGCGTCCCCGATCCGGTGCGCACAGAGATTATCAAGGCCTTCATCATTCCCAAGCCGGGCGTCGAGCCGAGCGAGGCGCTGGCCGAAGAGTTGCGCGAGTCCGTGCGCAGCCGCCTGGCTCGCCACGAGGTGCCCAAGCTTATCGAGTTCGTCGACAGTCTACCGATGACGACGACCGGCAAAATCATGCGCCGCGAACTGCGCGAGCGCGAGAAGCAGCGGGCTGACGCCGCGCAGTAGTCGCGGGCCCCGTTATCCCGCAATGCGTTATCGCATCGGCCCGGATGGCGCCATGGAAGCGGTCAATAGCAGCGGCGACGTGGTCGTGGCCACGGTATGGGTCACGCTGCTGATCGGGATCCTGTTCGTCTTCGTGGGTATCCGCGCACAACAGCGCTGGCTGCGTTTCTGGGGTGTGCTGACCTGCCTTTTCTGTACAGCCTATTTTCTGCGCGGCTGGTTCGGTCTGACGGCGGCTATCTGACAGCGGCTAAATAGCTATGCCTAGCAGCCTGTCGGACTTAGGGAATCGTCGCGAGGCGAGTGGGAGAGCGAGGCA